>NZ_JAFCTU010000046.1:0-34338 GCF_049896185.1 Massilia sp. TSP1-1-2 | reverse complement strand
ATGGAATGCTGGAGGTCTTGCTTCGGGCCTTCACAGGCAATCCTATCCAGCTCGCAGCATAGCGGCTGAACAGTCACGGATATGCAACGAAGGCTTATAAGAACGGCGACGATGGCGGTCTGAGCTTGTTAGCCATGATTTGCTTGTCTTTTAAAGCAGGCGTAAGGGATAAAGAAAAAGGCTTGCAATATCTTCGCACCGGCGTGGCAAAGGCTGAGCAGAACAGCCTCGAGCATCTGGCGCACCTGTTGGTGGAAGGCTTGGAAGTTTCCCAGGACTTTGACAGCGCCTTTAACTATGACGAAAAGGCGGCGAACAGGTACCAGTCAGTCCCCGCAGCGCAGGCCATGCGAGAGCGGGCCGGCGCTTGGGCATGGCCTCCGATGAAGGCAGCGCAGTCGAGATCAATCATGGTTCCGCGGCCAACTGGAATTGCAGAGCCGTCATGAAGGAGGCGGCAACCTTCGCCAACCCTGTTATTGGCCGCAGCGAGCTTGAGCCGATGCCGGCGCGGCCAGTAACGGAGCAACTCGCCATTCTTGATCAATGTCCGAATGAAAATTGGACAAAGGAACTGGCCGATGCGCGCGGCATCCTGAACCGGCAGCTCACGTCCACCATTCAACGCGAATCTGAGCGCCTGTTCAGGGACATGAAAAAGACGAAAAACATCAGCAAGGTGCTGGCCGCGAACAAGTGATTGCACACTGCGCGCCGCGATCCCGAGCAGTCTGAAATACCTTCGTCTGCAGCCATCGGAATCCTGCGCGCACCAGTGTCAATGCGGACGCCGCGCCGGCGAAAATGTGCGCCAGCTTTTCTTGACCGCGTTCTCCCCGCCCTCCGTGCCACGCGCCAGGAAGCCCTTGACATACGCTGCGCTGCCGCCCAGCGCAGGCTGCTTCTGTTCCAAGGTCGTGAGCAGCTTGTCGGCCACAGCGACGTCGTTCAGTTTGCCAAATTCATCTTGCAAACCCGACAGTCGTTTGATAAAGGCACGCATTTTGGCAGAGGGAAAAAGTGACTTGAAAAACTCGCTGGCATAGCGCGTTTTCTTGGCGGCGATGCGGACCCGGTGCGTCTGTTCGTGCGTTGCTCCATCCAGGCACGCGCCGCGCTTGAGTAGTCGCTTGTGGGACTTGGCCAGCGCCTTGCGGGCGAATTCGCCCACCGGCCGGTCCAGCCGGGAAAGGCTGCGCGCATCGGCGTCGTGGCGCCAGGGCGCACCCAGACGCCATTGGGTCAGCGACAGCTGCAGGCGCGCATAGCGCGGCGATGCAACGGCCTCAGCCGCTGCGCGGCGCGCTTGCTCGCTCTCGTTCAATGCTGCCTGCGTCACCTGGGCAATTTGCGGTGCAACGGGATGCGCCTGCGCCAGGTCGGCCAGCGTGGTGTGGGCCAGTACATCCCAGTCGCGCGCCGTGCCCAGCACTTCGGCAAGCCAATCCATTTCAGCGCGCAGCGGCGGCGGCAAGTCGATCAGGTCCGCCACCAGGCCCAGCGCTGCGCGCAGGCGCCGAAATCCCACCCGCATCTGGTGCAAAGCCTCAATGTCGCAATGGGCGACACCGGGGGCATTGGCTTCAATGTGGGTAATGCAGTTGGCCGCAATCTCCGTAAAGGCGTGCTCCACCGTCATTTTTTTCTTGAGTGCTACAAGCGTAGCTTTGCACGCTGGAAAAGCCTGCGGCGCGAGCAAGGCGTAGCCCCGATCGCCCTTGCTCTGCTCGCCAAATGCGAGCGGCACTTCGTCGAAAAGTTCAAGGGCGAGGTCAAACAAACATGCCACCTCGCCCGATTTTAATTCCAGTTCAACTTCGCAGATCGGGACAGAAGCGCCGTTGGCGCTGATTTCGCCCTGGTCGACCGCGCACTCGACGACGTCACCGTGCGGCAGTTGCAACTGAAAAATTGTGCGGCTGATACGCGTCGAAAAGACGGGGGAAAGCCGGCGCTTCAATTGGCAGGAGTGCAGTAGCGAATGCACCGCGCCATTGCCGGCCTTGTCCAGTTTGCGCAGCAGGGCCAGCGATGGCCGGTTTCCCTTGACCGGCGACTCGAACTCCTCGCGGCTGTGCAAACCCGCGACAGCGCCGTTGCCGACCTTAAACGTTTGCAGGTAGTTGCCGCCGCTCTTGCGCAAGCGCAGCGAGGCATGGCGCGAACGCAGATCGTAGCCGGGGGTGTCGTAATAGGTGTCTGCGATGACGTGTTCGACCGCTGGCGCAGTGGCGTACTTTTGCAGCAAGGGGCTGTTGAGCAGCGTGGCCAAGTCTTCGTGGCGTGCCAATAACTTGATTTCGTTTTCCATGGTTTCTCCGTGGTGGTCTAGTCCGATTCTAAGCCGGTCCCCGCCATGTCGGCGCGATCATGCGGTCCAATGGCGCGCTGCAATCCTATTTCACCTCGTCAATCTCTCCTGCGCTTTCTCATCAACAAAAACGGAACAAAGGTCGAACCATGCGATCTCACCATTAGCAGCATTCCCCGTTTTTACTTGCCAGGAGGCCAAGCAATGCCCATCGATGCACACTGTTTTGCACCACCAAGAACCGATTCCTCGCTTACCTTGCACCGGCAACACGACCAATGCGAGCACAAGATGGCAACCCAGGTACCAACGCGCAAAGAGGTGCGCACGCTGCCGGTCAAGGACCTGCGCGCGATGCTGATCGCCTGGATGGTCCATAGCCCTGCTGAACTTGTTCCCACCAGTGGCCAAATTCACGCAGTGCTCGACATCCTCCTGCAGCGGGACGACGCGCGCGCGCTGGGCGAGTTGCAGACTTTGTGCCGCAACTACATCGAAGGCGCCTGAAGCGGCCAGCTACGTGGCGGCCCCCGCCGTGACGAGGGTGCAGCCGTCACGGTTGTAGCGCGCAGTTACTGCATTCAAGCTGTCGTCTTGGCGTGCCTCGCGCGCGCCTTGTCTGCCGCCTGGAATGCGGTTTTATATTGTTTCCAGTCGGCGAAGACTTGCTTGCGATAGCCCTGCGCATAGGCCAGTAGCGCATGGCGCCAGGCCTTGGCGTTACCGGCGTAAGCAATCAAGGCCTCGGCATCGGCCGCACCCTGGCGTCCGGCGGCGCGCAACTGTCCCCAAGCCAGTACTTCACCCATGTTGCGCATCACTCCCTCAAGGCGCTGCGGCTTTCCACCCCACATGTCGAGCGCCAGCCGGTCTTGCGTTGGTAACAGTTCCTGCAGCACATAGGAGCGCGTGCCGATCGTGACCGCCTCGAGCAGTGCCGGTTCGATCGCCTGGCTCAGGCGCCCGACGGTCGCGACGCGCTGCGCTTCGCTCTCCCAAGCCGGTTGCCGGGCGGGCAAAAAAGGGGTCAGGGCTGATGCAGGGGTGTACTTCAGATCCAGCAAAAAGTTGCCTGCCGACCCGCCCCGGCCACGGACCAGAATCACGTAGCGCTCCAGCCCCAGGCTACCGGTGCCGGCGATGCGCCGTGCAACGTCGAGCACTTTGTAAAACGCAGGCACTGCTTGGCGTTGCGCATAGCCGGTCATGAAGGTCCTTACTTTGTCCCGCTCGTCTTTGGTGACAGGCAAGGATTTTCCCTCGATCAGACGCAACTTGCGCTTTCCCCCAATCAGCTTGGTGCGCTTGTCCAGAAAATCGGCACGACTGCGCGCTTTTACACTCAGTAAAAGTTGCCTCACCATGCCGGTCGCCAAGGGCCGCTCGATCCAGCGCGCCTTGCCCGTAGCAAGTGCGCCAACGTAAGCATCAAGAAAACGGTTGCACAAACCGGTAGCCACGCTGGAATTGACCTCCAGTGCGTCTGCTGCGACCAGCACGCTGACCAAAAAACGGGCCAGTTCCCAGTGCGCCGGCGCCAGCACTGCTTCGCCGAAGTCGTTAATGTCGAAATAGGTCAGCCGGTTATCCCCCTTGTAGCTGCCAAAGTTTTCCAGGTGAAGATCCCCGCTGATCCAGGCCAGCGGCGAGTCGACTTGCGGCAAGGCTTGCGAAAAATCCTGGTAAAACAAGTGGCACGTGCCGCGCAAGAACGAAAACGGGGTCGCTGCCAGCGCCCGGTACTTGAGGCTGACACGCTCTGGCTCACGGTCGGCGTTAAAGGCGGCGACCAGGTGGGCAACATCGCGCTGTGCATACTGATACATTGAAGGGCCTTTCCGGGGAGCCATGTGGGAGTAACAGCCTACACGAGATTCTCACCGCGCTGTTCTATCACCGCAGACCAGCGCGCGACTGCCGTCTTGAGGCGGCGGATTTCAGTCTGGGGCCGGGGATATGACAAGCCGTCATCAAGTTGTCACATTGCAACTTTACACTCTGGATTTCCCATCCGGAGTTGCCGTGTCCATTCGCTTTTCCACCTTGCTCGCCGGTTTAGGCCTCGGCCTCGCCCTCGCCATGTGCCCGCTCGCTCACGCGGGCAAAGCCGTGATCGTCGCCCAGTCGATTGACCTGTCCGGTCCGAACGGCAGCATCGGCCGCGATTACGTGGCGGGCATCACCACCTACTTTGACAGCGTCAACCAGAAAGGCGGCATCAACGGACGCAAGGTCCAGTACCTGGTGCGCGACGACCATGGCGTCGCTGCTGAAGCGGCCGCCAACGTCACCGCCCTGATCAAGGACGACCATGCCGACTACCTGCTCGGCGCCATTGGCAACGACGCCACCCGGGCCATTGCCGCCGCCCCCGCCTTTGCCCAGTCGCACCACGTGCTGTTCGCTCCGCTGGCCGATTCGTCGGCCAGCAGCGACGCCCGCGTCGTATTCTGGCGCCCGAGCATCGAGAGCGAACTGCTGTTCCTGCTGTCCTACTTTGAAAAACTCGGCGTCAAACAAGTCGGCATCGCGCTGCAAGCCTCGCCCCAGAACAACCGCGCCTTTCAGTTCCTCTCGGCTGAAATGCACAAGCGCCGCATGACGCTGTCGGGCGTGGCCAACATCGTGCCCAACAAGAAGGGCCTGCAGCAGGAAGCGCTGCGCCTGAGCCAGGCCGGTGCCAAGCTGGTGATCTCGATCGGCGACACCATCGGCTCGGCCCAGTTCCTGCGCGCCTTCCGTGCCTATGATGCGGCCACCTTCGTCGCTGGTACCTCGCTGATCAACCTGACGACGCTAAGCGAAATCGCCGGCGCCCGCGCCACCGAATTTACCGTGTTCTCGCAAGTGGTCCCCAATCCGTCGAGTACGGTGTCGGCGCTGCAGTCCGAACACGTCGAAATGATGAAACGTTTTCGCGACGAACCCGTCTCGTCGGTCACGCTGGAAGGCTTCGCAGTGGCCAAAACGCTGGTGCGGATGATGAAGCCGGACCCGCTCGCCCTCCCGGCAAGCCGCACCCCCATCGACCTGGGCGGCATGACGGTCGTGTCGGCCCAGGGCGGCCAGAACCTGTCGCGCTACGTCGACATCGCCCTCTTCAAGCGCGGCGGCGGGCTGATGTTTTAGCGCATGTTGCCAGAATTCCACACCGATGCACCAGCCTGATGCATCGGTGTGGAATATCGGCGCTTCGTGTTGGTATTTATGCTGTGCGGGTGCATTATTGTATTCAATCAATTTCTATTTTGAGTAAGCCGTACCCACCCACAGGATAAGCAACATGAGACTGGCCAATATGAAAATTGCCGCGCGCCTGGCGCTGCTCGGCGCAATTTTTTTCATCGCTTTAGTCGGCGTGGGGGTGGGCGGCGCCACTGCGCTGAGCCAGGCCAACGCCAACAACCTGGCCGACATGCAGCAGTTGGCCCTGTCCGCCGACGCCATCGATACAGCGCGCAGCGCTCAGGTGCACTTCAAGATCCAGGTTCAGGAATGGAAAAACATCCTGTTGCGTGGCAATGACCCGGCCCAACTGGAAAAATATACGGCCTCGTTCAAGAAAAGCGGCGCCGTCACGCGCGCCGAACTGGACAAGGTGAACGCCCTGCTCGCCAAGCTGGGCACCAGCACACCCCTGGTGGCCGAGGCGCTCAGCGCGCATGACGAACTGCAGAAAAATTACCTGACGGCGCTGGAAAAATACGACAGCGCCAATGGCCAGAGCTTCAAGCTCGTCGACGCGCTGGTCAAGGGTATGGATCGTCCGCCTACTGCCAAGATCGACCAGATCGTCGGTTTCATCCAGGACCATGCCAAAAAACTGATCGCTGCCAGCATTGTTTCCAATGCCGAGGCGCAGCGAACCTCGAACCTGCAGATTTCCGCTACCGTCGTCGCGACGCTTGCTGTGCTTGGCGTCATCATGGTGTGGCTGGCGCGCAGCATCACCACGCCGCTGAACGAAGCAGTCGCTATCGCGCGTATCGTCGCCGCCGGCGATTTGTCGACCGATATCACGGTGCGCGGCAGCGACGAAATCGGCACCTTGCTCGCCTCGCTCAAGGAAATGCACGACAGCCTGGCCGACATCGTCGCCAAAGTGCGCGTCGGCACCGATGCCATTGCCGTGGCATCGTCAGAAATCGCGCAGGGGAACCTGGACCTGTCAGTCCGTACCGAGGAGCAAGCCAGCTCGCTTGAAGAAACGGCCTCGGCCATGGAACAGCTGACCAGCACCGTGCGCCAAAATGGCGAGAGCGCGGGCCAGGCCACCAGGCTAGCCGGCACCGCGTCCGTGGTGGCCGCGCGCGGCGGCGAGGCTGTGGCCAACGTCATCGCCACCATGGGTTCAATCAATGACTCGTCCAGGAAGATCGTCGACATTATCGGCGTGATCGA
Source organism: Massilia sp. TSP1-1-2 (assembly GCF_049896185.1). Lineage (NCBI taxonomy): Bacteria > Pseudomonadati > Pseudomonadota > Betaproteobacteria > Burkholderiales > Oxalobacteraceae > Massilia > Massilia sp. TSP1-1-2. Next base: position 27,626 of record NZ_JAFCTU010000046.1, on the reverse strand, counting down.
CGGCATCGCCTTCCAGACCAATATCCTGGCCCTGAACGCGGCCGTCGAGGCGGCGCGCGCGGGCGAACAGGGGCGCGGCTTTGCGGTCGTGGCGTCCGAAGTGCGCAGCCTGGCGCAGCGCTCGGCGGCGGCGGCCAAGGAAATCAAAACGCTGATCGGCGATTCGGTCGAGCAAGTGGCCGCCGGCAGCATTCTGGTGAGCCAGGCCGGCACCACGATGGATGACGTGGTTGCCAGCGTCAAACGCGTCAATGCCATCATTGCCGATATTTCCGTGGCCAGCGGCGAGCAGAATGTGGGACTGGACCAGATCAGCCAGGCCATCGCGCAGATGGATGCCGTGACCCAGCAAAATGCCGCGCTGGTGGAGCAAGCCGCTGCCGCGGCCGAATCGATGAAGCACCAGGCCGCCAGCCTGAAGGAAGCGGTCAGCGTGTTCAAGATTCACGAGCGTTATGTGGCGCCAGTGCCCACGCCCCTTGGCGCCGCCGCGCGCCGGCGCGCGCCGCTGCGCCGCGCTGCGCTGCGCGCGCCCGCGCCCCAAGAGCAGGAATGGGAAGAACTGTAGGGCGATCCGCGCGGCCGCTGTTGCGCCCTCACCTGCTGCGGCTGCCGCGTTTGCGCTACATCAACCCAGCGCGCCGCTGTCATCGTCCTGTCACTACGGCGCCCTAGTATCGGGAGGCATTACCCCCTCTGCAGCGAGACCACCATGCCACGTTTTCCCCGCGTCGCTTTTCCCCGCGTCGCTTTTTCCCGCGTTGATATCCCCCGCCTCTCCATCCTGCTCGCCGCGCTGGGGGCTTGCACCATCGTTGCCCTGTACGCCGGCGCGGGCAGCGCCAAACCAATGGCCCAATGGAATATGCTCGACATCGCCGCCGAAGGCAGCATAGCGCTGATGGCCTGCGCCTGGTTCGTCATTGTGCTACGCAGCCGCCCCCAGGGGCGTGCCACTACGCTGCTCGCCTGCGGTCTGGCGGGCCTGATGCTGGGCACGCTGGCACACTGCATGGACGCGCTGTTCAGCGTCGCAGTTGGTCAACATTGGCACCACCTGGTCGACAGCGGCATCACCCTTGCCGGCATGGCGGGCCTGACCTGGGGCCTGCTGTCGTGGCGCAAGGAACAGTTGAGGGTGTCCGAGCATACGCAAAAGCGCGAACATCTATTTCGCGGCCACCGCTCGTTCGACCACCTGACACAGGTGGCAGACGCCGACTACCTGCGCGATCAACTAAGCATCGCGTACGCCAGCGGCAAAGGCGACTGCAGCATCCTGATGCTCGATATCGACAGCTTCCACCTCGTCAACCGGGACTACGGCCAGCGCGAAGGCGACCGGGTGCTGCAGGCTGTTACCCACGTCCTGCTGCTCAACCTGCGCAGCACCGATTTGCTGTGCCGCTACGCCGGCGACCGCTTCGCCGTGCTGTTGCCGCACACCCCCGCCGACATCGTGCAAGCGTTGGGGCACCAGCTGCGGCGCGCCGTCGGCAGCCTGCGCCACCACACGCAGCACAGCGGCCAGCCGCTCATGCCTACCGTGCGCTACACGTTTCGCAGCGTCGATGCCGAGCCGCGCCAACTGCTCAAGGAACTGAACCGGTCGCTGGAGCGGCGCATGCCGTACCAGCAAGGATCTGACGACGCGAGCGGTGTTGCGGTCGCCATTTGACGCACCACGGCGGCTTCAAAGTTCGGCACTGTCAATGGTCTTCGGCGCGCGCCTCCACGCGCCGCTTGTACAGCGCGCGCACATGCTTTCCGACAAGCACGGGAAGATAGTCGACAACCGCGGCGCCAGCTGCCATGCGCAGCAACTCGCACTGGTACACGCCCGCGATTTCCTCGAACGGCCTGCCCACCTCATCGCAAATGGCCTGGATGCTCGCTACGTGCCGCTGCAGGGTTGATGCGCTACGCTCCACGGGCAACAAGTGCGTGGCCCGCCTCCCATCCGCCATGATCGGCATCATCGCAGCCTCCAGAACTTATGCTCGTTAGTCGTAAGAGCGTTTTTCAAGCGCCTTGGTTCAACTGAGCTGCCAAAACTTCAGACGGCCTGAGCAATTTGCACCCGTTCCGTCCCACCGGCGCGCTGCGGAGTCGTCCTTGCCGCGCTCGGCAATTGCGCATGTCATTTGTCTGTCATGTCGATTAGTTAATATTCACTGCGAGCACAGGAGAGCCCACATGGACCAACCATCTTTATCTGTTCCGGGCCGCCTGCGGCTGCGGTTCACGCAACTCAAGCAGCAAACAGCACAGCTCGACAGCATGGCGGCCGCGCTGCACGCCATCGACGGCGTGCAGGCGGTGGAAACCAACGCGCCGTCTGGCAGCCTGCTGATCAACTACGCAGCGGCCAGCGGCAAGACGACGCAGTTCTGGGATCAGGTGGAAGCGGTGCTGCTGGCACACCAGTTGCTGCTCGACCCGCGTCCGCTGGGACGCCAGCGCCAGGACGGCCCGGGCGACAATGGTGGCCGGGGCGAGCACCCCGCCACGCCGGCCACCAGATCGGCCACATGCATTGGCACGGACAGCGACTTGCTGCCCCCGGCCCGCCAGCACCAGCGCAAAGCGGCGCCCCGTCGGCCCCTGCGGCAGGCCGCCGCCTTGTGCTCGTTTGCACTACTGGCGGCGATGCTGGCGTGAACGGTGAGCAATGAAAGCGGAGCGCTTGCCTGGCCTGACGGCCAGCGCTGCGGCAAGGCTTGACAAGTCAAGCCTTGCCGGCCCGCACGACCAGCTTACTTTGCCATCTTGTGCAATGCGCCGCCCTGCTGCACAAAGCCCGGCAAGTCTGCCGCATCGACCGCAAATACAAAGAATAGGTTTGGATTGTCCTTGCCCGCCGGATGGCCCGTATCGGTGACGGTGCCGATAAAGTCATTGTCGTTCGACATGAACAGCGTATGTTTGGCAACGCCGCCAACCGTCACGTCCGGTCCAAACGCCAGGCCCTCCAGCTTGGCGGGAATGTCGCGCACGGCCACGCCGGCAGCGCTGAGCGAGTGCACCACGTCGAGAAACAAGGATTTGCCTACCGCATAACGCGCCAGGTTGGCGTTGCCCGCCACGCCGTCGACTACGGGCGCGCTGGCCAGATCGATGCGATAGATCATTTTATAGACGGCCTTGGAGTCGTCGCCCAAGCCTTTGCCGTCACGCTCGTCGACCAGGAATTCGTGGTCGTTGATCGCCACGATGTCGCTCACGGTGGGATACTTCGGCTTGGCGGCGGTGCCGATGTTGGTCAATGGATAGGCATGCTGGAGCACGGCGCCGGTGCCGATATCGATGGTGACGATGCGCGTATAGCCCCCGCCCACGCCGCCGTCCTGGGCCAGCGGACTTTGCATGATGCCGACCAGTTTCTTGCCGTCCGGCGTAATGGCCAGGCCTTCCATGCCCTTGTTGGCCACCCGGCCCATCAGATTGCTGGCAATTTCAGTGTCGCCCTGGGCGCTGAGGTGATTGACCGCAAACTCTGCCGGCAGCGCGAACACGCGCTGGCGTTTGCCGGTCTGTCGGTGAAATTCATAGACGTAGGGACCGTATTCGTCGCTGATGTAGACATGCTGGCCGTCGTTTGACAAGCGCACGCCTTCCGGATCGAAACGGCCATTGCCGGCATGGGTGGAGGCACGCGCCGGATCGAAATTATCGGAGCGGCCACTGAAGTAGTAGCCCTTGTGCTTGCGGTTCAGCGCAGGGGCGCCGCCATCAGCATAGAACAGCGGTGTTTTGCTCGACAGCAGCGTGGTCTCGAGCAGGGTCGCACTGAGCGTGAACGGTAAAGCGGCCCCGGGGGCGCTGGCCTTGAGCGCCAGGCTGAGCGTGTGGAAACGTGGAATGTAGGACGTGGTGTGGTCGACCGCGCCGTTGTACGGATTGGCATTCGGGCCGCGGTCCGGCACCGCAATAAAACGCTCGCCTCCGGCATACGCCAGGCCCGAGCCGACGCCGCCCAGCAAGTTGCCGGCGACGCCGCTTTCCAGCAGGCCGGCAGTGGCGCTCGCGCGGTCGGCGCCATGGCCGTTGATGCTGCCGATGGCGATCAGTTGGACGCCGGCCTGCGCGGCCGGCATGGAAAACAGTGCCGCGAGCAGCGCCGCTAGCAAGGGAGTAATTTTCACGGAGCATCCTCATCAAGTTGGAGCTTCATGCTAGCGCTGCCGTGTGACGGGGCAATTACAAAACGATATCGAAATGGGAGGGGCCGGCGGAGAAAAAATTCCCGCGCCGAGCGGCGCGGGAAAAGGGGGAGCGTGCTACATACCCGTGAAGACAGGAGCAATGATGACAAAGAGATGTGACGGCGAAATGACCGCGAAGAAAAATTTTTATCCGCTTGCCGCTGTCATTTGCGCGTCATAGAAAGTGCTTAACATCGTCGTGTTGGAAAGCGCCGCATCCTGGCGCGCCGACAGCTTTGTCCGGTCGGCTCAAGTATCGGCACCAGATTCGCAAGTGGAGGATTCGATGACGCGTGAAAATAATTTCCGCACCGACCAGAACACGGCCGAACACATCGCGGAAGCACTCAAACTACAGGCCCAATACGGCTTTGACTATGCCAAGCGGCATGTAATGTCCCTCGGCGTCGCGTCCCAGCTGGCATTGCGCATGCTGGCCATCGGCTACCAGCGGCGCGCGCGCACCAGCGCCACCGGCACGCGAGGGAGTGCCTGATGCCCAGCAAATCGTTTGCCATTGGCAGCGTCGTCTTCGGGCTCCTCTGGGCCACTTTCTTCTATCCGCCCGGTCCCAAGCGCATCAAGCCGCTGGTCGTCGTGCAACAGATCGCGCAGGCGCGTTAGCCAGATCGCGCAGGCGCGTTAGCGCCACCTTGCCGTGTCATGGGCGCGTCATACGGGCGCGCTAAGATTGCCGCGCCGGCCCTGTCCGGTTCCTTCGCACGTCCCTCACTCTTTCAACAAAAATACAACGACCTCAATGACATTTACCCTTTCCCGGCTTTCTCTCGGCGCCTTCCTGTTGGCGGCCAGTTTCAGCGCCAGTGCCGCCCTGCCCGCCCAGCCTAAACTGGTGGTCGTCCTGGTCGTCGACGGCCTGCCCAACGAGCAAGTGCAGCGTTACCGCGAGCAGTTCTCGGCGGGTGGCTTCAACCGCCTGCTGCGCCAGGGCGCCTCGTACAGCAACGCACACCAGGCCCATGGCGTGACCGTCACTGCGGTCGGCCACGCGGCGATCCTGACGGGCGCCTACCCCTACCAGCACGGCGTGATCGGCAATAACTGGATCGATCCCGCGACCCGCAAACCGGTGTACTGCACCGAAGACACTGCCTACACCTATCTGGGCGAAGACACCAAGCCGGCCGACGGCACTTCGCCGTCGAAGCTGAAGGTGGGCACGCTGGGCGACGAAATGCGCTATGCGAGCGGCAACCGCGCCAAGGTGATTGCCGTGTCCGGCAAGGACCGCGGCGCGATCCTGCTGGCCGGCAAAAGCGGCACCGCCTACATGTATATGGAAAAAAGCGGCAACTTTGCCAGCAGCAGCTATTACATGGCTGCGCACCCAGAATGGGTCCAGCACTACCAGCAAGCCAAAGGGCAGGACCGCTACTACGGCAAATCGTGGACGCCGCTGTTGGCCGACAGCGCCTACGCGCAAGACGCCGACGACGCGCTGTATGCCGGCATTGAAGGCGTAGGCCAGCGCTTTCGATTCACGCACTACAGCGAAACGGGCAGCATCGATGCCGACTACTACACGCGCCTGAAAACCACGCCCGTCCTCGATGAATTGACGCTGGCGTTTGCGCGCGCCGCCATCGAAGGCGAAAACCTGGGCCGCAACAGCGCCGGCGTGGCCGACCTGCTGGCCGTGAGCTTGTCCGCCCATGACTACATCAACCACGCCTTCGGCCCCGAGAGCAAAATGTCGCACGACCACCTGCAGCGGCTGGACCGCATGCTGGCCGGTTTTTTCGACTACCTCGATCAGCGCGTAGGCGCGGGCAATGTGCTGGTGGTCCTGACCGCCGACCATGGTTTTCCGAATACGCCGGAGTTTGCCAAAGCGGCGCATCTGGACGCGGGCCGCATCGACGGCGACAAACTGGCCGCCGTCCTCGACGCCCATTTAACTGCCACGCACGGGGTGGCAAAACTGGTGGCGGCAACGTCGCTGCCGAACATTCACCTCGACTATGCGCTGGCCGCCAAGGCGGGCTTGCGGCGCGACGAGCTGGAACACAGTGCCGCCCGTTTCCTGCTGGGCCAGGCTGGCGTGGCCGAGGTGTTCACTCGCACCGAGTTCGAAGCCGGCCTGCCTGCCACGCGCCTGGCAACGCTGATGCAGCGCGCGTGGAACCGCCAACTGTCGGGCGACCTGATGTTGGTGACCAAGCCATACTGGCACTTTAGCGGGGGCAAGAGCCTCACCTCGCACGGCTCGCCCTACGCCTACGACACGAATGTCCCGCTGCTGCTGATGGGACCGCAATGGATCCGCCCGGGCAGCCAGGCGTCGTACGCCGAGGTGGTGGACATTGCGCCAACGCTGGCGCACCTGCTGCGCCTGCGCCCGCCTGCGGCCTCCGAAGGCCGGGTACTGACCGAAGCGCTGCGCTAGTGTCCTGAGTTGAAAGTTCGTTGCTTATAAATGTTCCGAAATCGCCGAGAGACAAGGAACAAAAGCGGAGCAAGGCCGAGGCCTTGCGAGCATTTTTGACGCAGTATCGCGGCGATTTTCGGGATATTTATTCAACGAACTTACAACTCAAGACACTAGCAGCCTGCCGGATGGAACGGGGCGGGCCTGCCCTGCCCATGTCAGGACACTAAGCGCCGTGCATGCGGAAAAACTGCATGCTGGTGGTCAAGCCCTCGGCCTGTTCCTGCAAGGCTGCCGCTGCGGCGGCGGCCTGCTCCACCAGTGCGGCATTTTGCTGGGTAACGGCGTCCATGTCGGCAATCGCCTTATTGACCTCGACAATACTGCGTTCCTGCTCTACGCCGGCCGCGCTGATGCCGGCCATGATGGCGCTCACGTCGGCAATACTGCGCACAATATCGGCCATGGTGACGCCGGCCGATTCGGCCAGCACGGCGCCGTGCGCAATCCGCTGGGTCGAGTCGGCAATCAATTGCTTGATCTCGCGCGCGGCGAGCGCCGAGCGCTGCGCCAGCGCGCGCACTTCGATCGCCACGACGGCAAAGCCGCGCCCGTGTTCCCCTGCGCGCGCCGCCTCCACTGCGGCATTGAGCGCCAGGATGTTGGTCTGGAAGGCGATGCCGTCGATCACGCCGGTGATATCGGCAATTTCCTTGCCGTAGACATGGATCGTTTGCATCGTGCTGATCACTTCGGCCACCACCTGCCCGCCCTTGCGCGCAATGGCCGAGGTTGACAGCACCAGCGCATCGCCGCCGCGCGCATTGCTGCTGTTGCTCTTGACCACGCTCGTCAGTACTTCCATCGACGCTGCCGTTTGCTGCAAGGCGCCGGCCTGGCGCTCGGTGCGGTCCGACAGATCCAGGTTTCCTGCCGCGATTTCGCGCGCGGCCTGGTCCACCGCGTGCGCTCCGCCATGCACGCTGCCCACGATCGCGGCCAGGGTCCCCGTCATCGCACCCAAGGCATCGAACAGCTGGCCAATCTCGTCTTGCCGGTCGTGTGCGATCGCCATGCCGAGCTCGCCCGCAGCGACTTTGCCTGCCAGCTGAACGGCCCGGCGCAGCGGCGGCGCAATGCTTGCCGTCAGCATCCAAGCCAGCAGCGCGCCGATCGCCACCGCCGCCATCCCCATGCCGAGCAGCACGGTGCGGCTGTCGGCAAACTGGATGGCCGTGGTGGCGCCCAGGGCGCGCGCCTGCTGCGACTGGTGCTTGAGCGCCGCTGCGGTCGCCTCCACGTACGCCGCGTAGGCCGGCTGCATTTTCTCGACAATCAACGCTTCGACTTCCCCCGTCCTGCCCTGGTCTTTCCAGGCGAACACTTGAACGCGCAGCGCCAGGTAGGCATTGGCGCGCTCGGCCGCAGTGCGTAGCAGCGCCTGCTCTTGCGCGCTGCGCGGCATGGCCGCCAGCGCCGCGCTGGTCTGCCCTTGCAGCCGTTCGCCCTCGGCCAGTTGCAGCTTGAAGTAGTCGCCCAGTTCCACGCTGTCGCTGCGCGCAATCGAGACCGCGCGCACGCCGTTCAGCCGGATCGCGCCCAGCAACTCGGACAGGAGCAGCTGCTTGGCCAGGCTGTCGTTGACCAGGCGCGCCATGGCCTGCTCGGCGCCGTGCTGGCGCCACAGCGAGATCGTGGTCATACCGATCATAATGACCAGCACCACGGCAAAAGACGAGAACACGCGCATGCCGGTGGTAATGCGAACAATTTTCATAAGGAATGTGGAAATAGAGGGAGGTAAAGGGCGTTCAGTGCTGGAACAGGAAGCGCTGCGTCATCAGGGCGGCCATGGCGTCGGCCGGTGCGGGCCGCGCCACGTAGTAGCCCTGCACCTCGTTGCATGCCAGTTCCTGCAAGATGGCCAGCTGGGCGGCGGTCTCCACGCCTTCGGCCACCACCGTCATGCCGAGCGCATGCGCCATCGACACGATCGCCTGGAAGAACACCTTGCCTTCGCGCGACTGGCCCAGTTCGGCGGTAAAGGCCCGGTCGACCTTGAGCACATCCATGCGCAGCTTTTGCAACTGCGACAGCGACGAGTAGCCGGTGCCGAAATCGTCCACGTGCAGCTTGACGCCGAGTGCGCGAATGGCGTCGAGCTGGGCGATGATGTCGTGCTGCTCGCCCATCATGGCCGACTCGGTGATTTCAACTTCCAGCAGCGCCGGCGCGACCGTATGGCGCACCAGGCACTGCGCCAGTTGCGCGCTCACTTCGCCGTGCGCGAACTGTCTGGGCGACACATTGATCGAGACCGGCACCAGCGCCAGGCCGGCGCGGCGCCACTCGTCGATCTGCGCGCATGCCTTGTCCATCACGATTTCGCCAATTTGCAAGATCAGGCCGCTGGACTCGGCCAGCGGGATGAAGTCGAGCGGCGCGATCATGCCGTGCTCGGGATGGATCCAGCGCAGCAGCGCTTCCATGCTGCACAGTTCCCCCGTCAGCGCATCCACGCGCGGCTGGTAGTACAGCACGAACTGGTCGAGCGCAATCGCGTCGAGCAAGCTTTGCTTGAGCTGCAGGCGCCCTTGCAAGGTGCGCGAGAGCGAAGCATCGTAAAAGCGGTACTGCCCTTTTCCCTCGGCCCTGGCGGCGTCCTTGGCAATGTCGGCGTGACGGATCAACTCGCTGCTTTCGGTCCCGTCGCGCGGGTAGACGCTGATGCCCACGCTCGCGCCGATCATGGCGCGCACGCTTTGCAGGGCAAATGGCGCGGCAAAGGCGCTCACGATGCGCGCCGCCACGCGCGCGCTGTGCACGTCGCCTTCGGTTGGCATCAGCAGCACCACGAATTCGTCGCCGCCAAAGCGCACCACCACGTCTTCGGGCCGCAGCAGGGATTTGAGGCGTTGGGCGCTGGCCTTGAGCAATTGGTCGCCGACCTGGTGGCCGTGGGTGTCGTTGACATGCTTGAAGTCGTTCAAGTCCAGGAACAACAGCGCCACTTCGCCGGACGCCTTGGCCAGCGCGGGCGGCAAGAAGTGCGTCAGCCATTGGCGGTTGGGCAGGCCGGTCAGCGCATCTTCGTTGGACAGGCGGCTCAGTTCGGCCAGGTGCGACTTGCGTTCGCTGATGTCGCGCAGCGTGATGGCCAGGCCGCTGCCGACCCGCACAATCCGGCGGTGGCCCCAGGCAACGTTGCCGTTGGCGCGTTCCGGCATCTGGCGTTCGTCTTCGTGAAAGCCGTGCTCCATGGCCGCCAGGTAGGCGCTGAACAGGTCGCCGCCGGGCAGTTCGCTGCCGGCCGCGCCGCGCTGCAGCTGCGACAGGCGCTTGCCGATCAGTGCCGTGCGCGCGACACCGTAAAAACGTGCGCCGCGCTCGTTGCAATCGACAATCTCGAAGTCGCGGATCGCACCATTCCGGTCGCGCACCGGCGCGGCGATGTAAAACCCGTCGTTGGCGCCTTCGGTGGCGGCGCGGTACGCCTTGCGCACGCTTTCCTGTGCGCTGTAGCGGTCTGCCGCGCGGCGCGACAGCAAGGCTGCCAGCAGCGCAAACAGCAGCAACGCGAAGGTGACGATGATGCTGTCGTTGCGCGCTTGTAGCCAGGCCTCGCCCGCCGGGGCCATGACGGCGGCCAGCGGGATGGCGACCAGGCCGGCGACGGGATAGACCTTCGATTGGCTCCAGCCGAGCAGCCGCGCCTTGCCGTCGGCAAAGGCGCGCTCGCCCTGCATCACGGCCGCTCCGCTGGCGACGCCGCGGGCAAGCGTGCTCGCGCTTGCCGGCAACAGCGCGCCGCCGTCCTGCTCGGCGCGCCAAGCCGCCTCCAGGGCCACCACGGCGACACTGCCGCCGGCGCCGAGCGCGGTGGGCATGTAAAAATTGGTAAAGTAGTCGGCCCGCACCAGCATGATGACGACGCCGGCAAATTCATTGTCGGGCGTGTCGAGGCGGCGGCTGAACAGCACCAGCGACTGCGCCGCACCCGCTTCCGGTGCGTCGATCCGCATGGCGCTGCTGTTGTTGCCCTTATGGTAGTCGATGAGGGCCCCGAGTCGGGCCAGCTTGCTGCATCCCTGCGCGCGTACGGCCGCGCCGATCCGCCCTGCCGCGTCGCTGATCGCCACGCAGCCAAAAGCATCGTCGTGAAACATGCCGTCGCGCACCAGCTGGCTCAGGTCGAGCTTGCCGCCGGATTGCTCCCAGCTTTGGCGCAACTGCATCGACACCTGGTCCATCTGGGCCACCGAGCGCGTGATGTACTGTTCATAAGCCTGGGCCGTTGACAGCACCACGTCGCGCCCGTGCTGCTGGGCAGCCTCGCGCACCTCGCCGCTACGGCGCACCGCCCCCACCCACATTGCAGCGATCAATAGCAGCGCCAGCAACGGCCAGATGAGCACGCCCGTCCAGCGCGCCAGCCATCTGCGCGTTTGCTTGCCAATACTCATTCCCTACCGCCCGATTTAGTTGCTTTTTTGCTAGCATTTGTTTCTTCTTATAAAGATGAATGCTAACAGTCAACTATGTCAGCTTGATGACACGGTGACGCCGTCGATCAGCATCCATGGCATGTGCATCGCGCCCGAGACATTTTCTGCCTCCGACGAGACCGCCAGGACGTGCTGCAGGACGTGAAACACGTTTCCGGCAATCAGCGCCCCGCTGACACAGCCCTGGTCCTGCCCGTTCCGGTACAGGCGGCTCGACTTGGCGACGCCGGAAAAATCACCCTTCAGCGGGTCGATATTGCCCGAGAACCGGTCGACCATCAGCAATACGGGTTGCGCACTTTTCATGGTCTCCAGGTCGCCGTCTCCGGGTGCGCAGACCAGTGCAAAAGGTCCGCCTGCACTGGCGCAAGAGCTGCTTCCGAGGCGATTGGCCGTGTAGCAGTCAAGGCCGTGCGCGACCAGCTGGCCCGCCACAAGCAGCGCGAGCGGCTGCGTCGGACAGCCGTCGCGGTCGAACCCGGTCGCGCCGGTGAACCGCTCGTCGTGAGGCTGGTCGGACAGGTGCAAGAGCCTGGAGACGACCTGTGCGCCCAGCTTGTTTGCCCATTGGCTCTTGCCGTCCACGATACTGGTACCGGCCAGGTGATACCAGATGGTGTCCATGAGAAGCTGTTGCACGGCGCGCGGCGAGAGCAGCACCGCGCCGGCATATGCAGGCGCCTTGGCCGCTCCGAGATTGCCCAGCACTCTCTCGCAGAACAGGTCGCAGGCCTGCAGGGCCGTGTTCAGGGCGTTATCAAGGCCAAACACGGCGCGCCTTTCATAGTCAAAGCCGCTCACCAGATCGTGCTCGAGCGCCAAGCCCATGAGGTTCCAGCGCAGCGACGTTTGCCATTCCGACTGCGCCACACCCAGGCTGTTATAGAGGCCGCGCCATTGGCACGCGACGCCGACCTCCAGGCGGTCGATCGAGATGCGCGCGTCGCGCGTGAGCCGCTGGTACACGGCCTGGGCAAATTCATGCACGCCGGCGAGGGGCATGGCGCTGAGCGCCTGATCCCACAGGAACGGCAATTGCTCGACCGGCGGCGCTTGTCTGGCGTCGGGCATCAGTAAAAAGGGGTCGGCGACGGAAAATTGCGCCAGCGCCAGCGCGTCGTGCGCGCACCGGCCCACGCCTTCGCTGCACAGCAAATTGGTCGAGGCCGCCCCTTTTTTTTGCCCCTTGTGAACCATGATATCGATGTATTGGGAGTTCGCCGTCGCGGCCAAGGCAAACTCCTTGTTCGCCACGACCAGGCGCTGGTCGCTGGTGCACCGCGCGGCCACCTTGACCCGGTCGGCGCCGTGCCACAGCGCGTACGCGAGTGCGTCGTCGGCTGCGGCGCGCAGTTCTTGAAACGGCAACGCCTGCGTGTCCGGCGCTGTCATGCCCGCCCGCCGACATTCATTTCGCAGCGCAGGTACGGCCCGCCCGCGTCGACCTTGGCGCGCTGCCCCTTGCCGCAGTGCCCCATGCCGAGATCCCAACGAAAATCCGAACTGACCGCATCCACACTTTTCAAGACGTCGAACGCCATGCCCGAGACGCTCGCCCCCTGCAGCAGCGCACTTTTTCTGCCGTTTTTTATTTCCCAGACATGGTCGCAGCCGAACATGAATTCGCCGTTGGTATCGGCCTGGCCGTTCCCGGCGCCTTCGAGCAGATAACCGTCGTTTATGCCGGCTATCATGTCCGCCAGGCACGTCGTCCCGGGCGCGATATACGTGTTGCGCATCCGAATCAAGGGCTCGTCCGAATACAGCCATGCCCTGGCGTTTCCTGCCGGCCGGACCCCGAACCGGGCGGCGCTCTCGCGGCTGTGCAAATAGTTTTCCAGCATGCCCGAGCGGATGATAACGGTCGCTTCCGTTTCTACCCCCTCGTCGTCAAACGGCAGGCTGCCCATCGCCCCGGCCGACCCATAGTCGTCACCGGTATCGGCCATCGTGACGAGCGCACTGGCCACTTGCTGGCCAATCTTGCCCGCAGCCACGCTGCCAGACGCGACCAGGTCGGCCTCGACGGTATGCCCGACGGCTTCGTGGCACAGCAGTCCCACCAGTGCGGGAGCGAGGATCACCGATTGACGGCCCGGCTCGGGATGCCTGGCGTCGAGCAGCGCGACGGCGGTGCTGGCGACGTCTTCGATCGCGCTCTCGAGCGAAGGATGGTGAAACAGCCTGGACCAGTCGCCATTGACGCCCGCCGCGCTGGTGCTGGTGGCGCGCCGGCCATGCCGCTGCGCGATCGCCGCCAGCGCCAGTTCGCACTGCGCCATGCGCAAGCTGCAATTGGCGCCGTCGGACGTGACGATGGCCTTTTCCTCCAGATACTCCGTGTAGCGCACCTCGGCCGACTGCAACCGCGCCGAGGCGCCGGCCAGGCGGCGTTCGAGGTCGATCATCTCGCCGAGCTTGTCGGCCAGGCCCATGGACGCCAGTTCCACGAAACCGCTGCCCACAAAGTCGCGGGTGGACAGCCTGGCCTGCGCCAGCACCAGGGGCCGCTTGCCCCGGATACCGAGCAGGAGCGCGGCCGCCTCGCGCGCCTGCGTGATCGCCTGGCACACGCCGCGCTCGCTAACATCCGAGGTCGCCGCCACGCCCCAGGCGCCGTCGATCAGGGTGCGTACACCCACGCCTTCGATCACCGCACGGTCGGCCAGCAGCACGCGCCCTTGCGTCACCTCGAAGGTGCAACTGGTGCGTTTATGCCAGCGCAGTTCAACATAGCCGCTCGCCCCCTGTACCAAGTGCTGCAGCAGACTTTTGGCAGTCATGGCGCTCCCTGAAAAAAATTGGATTGAACAGGCGCTGCGCCCTGCCCTATTCATCAAACACGAACTGCGCATTGAGCACGGTACTTCTGACCAGGCGCTTGGCCACCAGGTCGCCCTTTTCATTGAAGCTGTGTTCGCCCGTTACGCCGTGCCAGCCACGGGTGGCGCGCAACGCGGCGGCGATCTTGGCCGGCTCGCGGCTGTGCGCCGCGTTCATCGCGTGGACCAACAAGTTGACGCCGTCGTAGCCTTGCGCGGCGTGGCTGTCCGGGGGGCGGCCGAAACGCTTGGTATAGCGCTGATTGAAGTTGCGCGTGAGCGGATCGGCGCTGTTTGGATTGAACAGCGTAAAGACCACGGTCTTTTCGAGCTGGCGCCCGCCCAGCTTGAGCAGTTCGACCGAATCGAGTCCGACCCCGGCGAAGATGGGGACCGTGATGCCGGCGTTGCGAATATCGCCGATGATTTGCGCCCCTTCCGGCAAGGAACCGGCCAGGAAGATGGCATCGAACTTGTTGAACGAGGCCCAGTCGGCAAAAATGGCCGCGTGGTTGTCGCCATTCTTGTCGTACGAGCGCCGGTCCACTACCTGAATGCCCAGTTCATGGGCACGCTGCTCGAAATAATTGGCCAGGTCGATCCCGTAGTCATTCTTGATATAGTAAATGGCCACGCTCTTGTATCCTTGCCTGCTGGCGTATTCGCCGATCTGGCGTCCCTGGTCGCGATTGCCCGGCAAACTGCGAAATACCAGCTTGTTTTCGCCGTCCGTCACTTTTTGGCCGCTCGCGCCCGGGGTCATCATGACGATCCCGGCCCGCTCATAGATCTGCGAGGCGGGATAGGCGACGTAGGTATTCAAGTGGCCCAGCACGGCGCACACCTCCGGGTCATTGGCAATTTCCTGCGCCGCCAGGCGCCCTTTGGTCAGCGATGATTCGTCGTCCTTGATCACCAGCCTGAGCTTTTTGCCGCCCAACAGCGTGCTGCCCCGGTTGACCTCTTCCAGCGCCATTTGGGCGCCATCGATCAGCGTTCCCTTGGCTGACCGGGTGGGCCAGGCAATGGCCACCACGACTTCAGCGCCCGCTTCAGCCAAATGCTCGGCGCGCAGCTGGGCCGCGGTTTTATTGCTGCACGCGCTCGTCAGGCCGGCGAGCACGAGGGTAAGGACAACGGCAAGTAAGGCAGGTAGGCGGTTTTTCATCGGTGTTTTTCCGTATTATGCAATTTGGCGCTTGGCCAGTTCGACAAACAAACCGTCCTGCTGCATGAGTTCCTGGTAGGTCCCGGACTGCACGATCTTGCCCTTGTCGAGCACATGGATGCAATCGGCATTGATGATGGTGCTAAGCCGGTGCGCGATGACCACCCGGGTCGCCCTGAGTTTTTCGATGCTGCCGCTGACCACCGCCTGCGTCTGGTTGTCCAGCGCGCTGGTCGCTTCGTCGAAATAAATAATGCGCGGTTTACGGACGATCGCGCGCGCGATCAGCAAGCGTTGCCGCTGGCCGCCCGACAAGGTGCCGCCGCCGCTGCCAACGCGCGTATGCATTCCCATCGCCATGTTTTCGATATCCTTGTCCAGCCCGCAAGCACGGGCTGCCTCCCACGCGTCGGCCAGCAACAGGGGCGTGGAACCGATAATATTCGAGAAAATGTCGCCGTCCATCAACTGCCCGCCCTGCAACACCACTCCGAGCTGGCGGCGCACGGCCCCGATGTCGACGTCGTCGATGTTGCGCCCGTCATAGTAGACGCCCCCCTGCTGGGGGCGCTCGAAGCCCAGCATCAGACGCAACAGCGTCGACTTGCCGGAACCGGAGGCGCCCACCAGCGCCACGTACTGGCCGGCCTTGATGCTGAGCGACACGTCATCCAGAATCAAGGGCATCCCGGGCCCATAGGCGAAGCTGATGTTGCTCAGTTCAATGGCGCCGTTCAGCTCACCCGGGTGCGGACGCTCGCTGTTCGATTCCGGCACCGTGTGCAAGATGGGCAGCGTGCGCTCGTAGATCGGCACGATTTCCAGCAACTGCATGCCGCTCCTGACCAGCGCCAGCGAAGCGTTCAGGAACACCAGGAAGGCAGCATTGAAGGCAATGAATTCGCCGGTGGAAAAGGCGCTGATCCGGGTGCGGTAAAAGACCGCATAGATCATGCCGAATATGGTGATATTGCACAGCAGCGGAAAGACGCTGGCAAAGACCAGGCTCGCATTGTTCAGTTTTCCCATGCGCAGATTCATCCGCTTTTGCAGGGCGAACAGCGATGCCCAGTTTTTGAACACCCGCCATTCGGCGCCGGTTGTGCGCAACTTGGCAATTGCGCTCAGGTACTCGAACACCAGCGCGCTCACCCGTCCTTCCAGTTCGGAAGCGTCGCGTGAAATGCGCACCTTCATGTAGCCGATGCCCAGGTTGACCAGCACGGCGAGCGTGACCAAGCCGACCGCAGCGAAAGCGAGCTGCACGCTATAGTAAAACAGCAGCGCCACGTTTAAGATGGAAAACAGACTGCTCAGCAAGGTCGCAATGAAGGAGCCGGACAGCACGCTGCGGATCTCGTTGATGCCGTTGATGCGCATGGCCAGGTCGCCCGCCTTGTAGGCGCGAAAGAACGGTACCGGCAAGCCAAGTACGCGGTCCCAGATCGCCGCTTGCAGATCGTTGCCGGCTTTGCTTTCGATGCGCAGCATGGCAAAGGCGCGGGTGGCATTGAAGAGCAGCGCCACCGCGCTGGCAATGAACAGCAGGGTAATGATCTGCCACATCTGCACGCTGTCAGCGGCCGGGAAAATGTTTTCGAACAAATGTCCGGTTGCTACCGGTATGGCCATGCCCAGTATCCCGCTGGCCAGTCCCACCAGCGCCACGGTCAGCAAGTCCGGTTTCAGGCCGAACAGCGAAAAGGCGATCACATCCCGGGCGCTGAGCTTGCGCTGCGGCAGAGCGCGGTAAAACATATAGCCCATACGCGCCAATGTGCCGGCAAAGGCGGCGTCGACGGCAATCCGCTCGCCGCTCTCAGGATTGACTGCCTGATAGGCATTCTTGCCAGCCGGTAGTAGTGCGAAGGCTTGCCGGGTTTCCCCATCGAAGGCGAGCAAGGGACCGGCGTCTTTTTCCCACCAGCTGTCTTCCAGCACAACGAGGCGCGATTTCACGCCCGATACATTGGTGATGTCCTGCACCGGATCGCGCCCGGCGGCGCCCTCGGACATGGGCGGGGGCGCCTTGAACTGGATGTTTTGCGGCTGGCCGACCAGCCGGCAGGCGTCCAGCAGGCGGTCGCCGCTGCCGCCGGCAACCACCGTTTTGTGGCGGGTGCCCAGGATGGCGGCAAATTCGCCCAGCGCACCGTGCAAAATGGTCTGGTCAATGTCGGCGCGCCTGGCCACGCGCGCCAATTCCTGCGCCTCGTTGTCGACAATCCGGTCGTAGCGGTAGTCCAGCAGCAGCCCCATCAGCTCCTGGAAACCGCTCACTAGCCGCGCGCGCGGCAAGTGCTCCGCGCCCTGGCACTGCAGGACGCTGCCGGGAGCGGCGCTGAGCCACAGGCTGGCTGGCATTGGCAGGCAGCACCCCGGCGGCAAAGGCACCCGATCCAACAGCCACGCCTCTCCTTGCGCCAGCGTGACCCAGCAATTGTCCGCAGGCGCATAAAAAGCCTGGCGCCGCTCGTCCACTGCCAGCGGCCCCTGGCAGTGCATGGCGGTGCCGTGCGCCGGCGCGCCGCTGTGGCTGACGCTCGCTATCAAGCGCATCGTTTGCTGCAGCACCTCGGCTGATGCGTGAGCCCAGTGGGATGCTAGCAGCAGCGCGCTGCAGGCGGCCGAATCGATGCCGTGATAAAACGCGTCCAGGCTGGGGACCATCAGCGCGGCATAGGCGCCGCCGGCCGCCACCCCGGGCAGGCACATCAATTGACCGGCGCCGGCGCGCAGCACATGGTGGCGCGCACGGTGGGCGTCACCCTCGCCCCGCGCCAACAGGAACAGGTCAATATGGCCCTGCTCGATATAGCATACCTGCGCTGCTTCCCCCAGCAGCGTGGGCACGCACGAACCCGGCTGGCCGGCGGCCACCAGGTGCTCATACAAGTCCAGCTGTACACCGGCATCATTCATTGGAAATCATCCTTGCGTAACTGCCGTTCAAGCGCATCAGCTCCTCGTGGGTGCCGCGTTCAAGAATGGTGCCTTGGTCGAGAAACAGGATTTCATCGCTGTCGCGAACGGCGCTCAGGCGGTGCGCCACGATCAGGCAACTGCAGCCGCGCCGGCGAAACGCATCGTCGACCAGTTTCTCGGTCAGCGGATCGAGCGCGCTGGTCGCTTCGTCCAGGATCAAGAGGCGCGGATTGGTGGCCAGGGCGCGCGCGATTTCGAGGCGCTGGCGCTGCCCGCCGCTAAAATTGAAACCGCCTTCGCCCACTTCGCTCTCGTAGCCGCCGGGCCGATTGGAAATGACGTCGTGGATACTGGCGTCCTTGGCCGCCTGCACCAGCGTTGTCTGCTGCACCGTGCTGTCCCACATCGTCAGGTTGTCCCGAATGGTGCCGGAAAACAGGGAAATATCCTGGTCCACCATTGCCACCGAGTTGAGCATTTGCTGCTTGTCCCACGCGCTACGCGGCTTGCCATCGAACAATATCTCACCTTCCCATGGCTGGTACAGGCCGGAGACCAGCTTGGAGATGGTCGACTTGCCGCAACCGGAGGCGCCAACCAGGGCGATGCGCTGTCCCGCCTTGAGCGACAGGTTGAAATGCGTGATCAGCGGCGGGTCCAGGCGGCTGTAGCCGAAGGTGACGTTGCGCAGTTCGAGCCCGCCTTCCAGCCTGGCGTGCAGCACCGGCGCGCCGGTGGCGCCGCTGTCGCAGGCCGGGTCGCACGGGTTGCGCATGACGTCGTCCAGCCGGTCCATGTCGCCTTGAAACGCTTGCAGCTTTCCACCAAGCGCCACCAGGGTGTTGATCGGCGCGACGAAGCTGGCCACCAGGCTTTGAAAGGCGACCAGCATGCCGATGGTCATGTCGCCGCTCATGACGCGCAGGCCGCCGATGCCCAGCACCAGCGCCGAGTTGATCACGGTCAGAAAACTGGGCAACATCTCCAGGTAAGTCGTGGTGCGGCCCGTTTCCTGCATTGAATTCATCAACTTGGTCTGGTAACCCGACCAGCGGCTGAAGAAATCGGCCTCCGCGCCCGAGGCCTTCAAGGTTTCAATCAGCGCCAGACCGTTCATCGACGTGCCGATGACCTTGCTGCGGTCCATCGCCAGGCGCTGGTTCAATGCCTTGCGGCGCGCCGCCACCGCGCGCAGGAGCGCGACGTTGAGCGCGGCGACGGCCAGAATGATGCAGGTCAGGCCGACGTCGTAGAACAGCATGATGACGGCGAAAAACAGGGCGCTGAGCAAGCTGAGCAAGCCGTACAGCAAGTCTTCCGACAGGATGGTCGCCAGGCTGTCGCTGATGCCCACGCGCGAACCGATGTCGCCGGCGGAGCGCTGGAAATAAAAGCTGACGGGCAGGCGCAGCACGTGCGCGAAAAATTTGGCGGAGGTGCTGAGCGCAATCTTGGTTTCCAGCTTGAGCAGGAAATGGCGCTGCATGCCCAGCAGTGCGCTGAGTAACACGGCCGTGAGCGCGATGCCCACCAGCAGCGGCATCGCCCAGCTAAGCTTTTGCTGCACCAGGATATTGTCGATAAAGAGCGCCGTGAAGGTCGGAATCACCATCCCGGGAATAATCAGCGCCACCCCCAGCAACAGCAGGAAACTGACATCCTGCGCCGAGCCGGCCAAGCGCTTGCGCAAGCCGCGCAGCAGGCTGGGGGGCTGGCCCGACGGCGTGAAAGTGGGACCCGGCGCGAACGTCATGGCCACGCCGGTGAATGCCTTGTCAAAATCGACATGGCTCAGAACGCGTTTGCCGCTGGCCGGATCGTTGAGATACACCTTGTCATTCGAAAAGCCTTCAAGCACCAGGAAGTGGTTGAAATTCCAGAAAATGATGGCCGGCAGCGCCAACTTGCGCAGACCGGACATTTCCAGCTTGTACCCCTTGCTCTCCAGGCCATAGGAGCGGGCCGCGTTCTGGATATTCACCGCCTTGCTGCCGTTGCGCGACACGCCGCAGGCGGTCCGCAATTCTTCCAGCGGAATGTATTTTTTGTAATACGCCAGAATCATCCCCAGCGACGCAGCGCCGCACTCGAGCGCGTCCATTTGCAGGATCGACGGCGTATTGACCCGGCGGCCCGCCGGTCCTGCGCGCCCGGGGCGCCACCAGGCGTGTCCAAACAGGCGACGTGTGGCTGCAAGCATGGTTTTTCCTTGTCAAATGCCGGTGACGCGTTTGAGCACCGGCAGGACCATGCTGATTGGCGCCTGTTCGGAAATGGTGATGCCCGCCGCGCACAGCGTGCCGCTCTGGATGCCGAACGGCGGCCCGGCGCGGGTCGACCATTGATATTTGCTGGCGTTGAGCGCCGAGGGCTTGAACGCCGCTACGATCTGGATCGGCGCATTGGTGCCGCTCAACTGCTTGACCACTTGCTCGTTGCCGAAAATACGCATCAAACCCTGATCGGTGGAGGGATAGTCGGCGACCGATGAAATATAGCCCGGCAAGAAGCCGTACTCCTCGCGTTTCACGGTACTGGGACTGATTTCCACTTTCATTCCCGGCCGAATTTTTTTACCGTCGGCCGCCGGCAGATACACATAGGCTTCGATTTCATTGATGTTCGAGACCGCAGCCTCAATGCTCAGCAGCTGCATGCCGCGCTCGACCAACTGTCCTTCGCTCACCTTCACCTCCAGCACCTTGCCCGCGTAAAGGCTGACGATCTGGGTCGAGTTCTTCGCCTCGCGCAACATCAGGTTGAGGGAACGGTGCACGTCGTCCAGCTGGTTTTTCGCCTGCACCAGCTCGTTGTCGCCCAGTTTCTTGTCGTCCAGCTGCTTGACGTCGAGCTGCTTGAACTGGCCCTTGATATTCTCGGTTTCCAGTTCGACCGCGCTCAACTCGAGCTGGGTCGTAATCATGGTTTGCTTGGTAATCAAGCCTTGCGCCAGCAAGCCTTGCTGGGATTCTATACGCTCCTGCAATAGCCGGATCTTGCGCTTGGCCGAGGCAAGCTGGCTGTTCAGGTTTTGAACCTGTTGCTCCCTTGTATTGGCGCGCAAGATGGCGCTTTCTTTCGCCAGTTGCACCGCTTGGTCATAGTGGGCTTGCACTTCCTTCAGGCGCGCTTCCGTGGACTTGATTTTCTGCAGCATGTCCGATTGCTCGATGCGCCCGACAATCTGGCCGCGCGTAACCGTGTCGCCGCGCTCCACCGACAGATCGGTGAGCCGGCCGCTGTTGGCGCTGGTGACCAGGTTGATACCGCCGCTTTTTACCAGCAGACACTGCTGCCCATATAATTTGGTGGGAACCGTGCCGATGATGGACCACACGACGATGGCAAAGAGCAAAATGCCGATGCCGCCCAAGGCCAGCCATGACTTGCTGCTCGTCACTTGCAGCAGGCTGTCGAGTTGCTCAGGCGAGGACAGCCGGTCCAATGACGCCTGGCGAAAGAGCTGCCGTGTCGAGGTGGTGGTCAATTCTTCGGTCATGGAAGGATCTCAGGTGTGCGTCGCGGTGTGGTTGAGAACGGCGGGAACAGCGCGCGGATGCACGCCAGACACCCGCTTACAAGGGCACTTTCAATACATCAAATACCGGTGCCAGGCCGGACAGATCCCGGACGTTGACGGCGAATTCATCGGCCGGGCCCGCTCCCGCTGCGGCAACGACGCCTGGCCCCAGCGCCGGACGCAACATGGTGCCCGTTTCGTGCTGCAGGTTGACCAGCGCCTTGGCATAGTCGGCATGCAGCTCGATCGCATTGACCTGGGCCAGGTTGTAGCGCCCCTCGATGGTGATCACGTCGATCAGCGTGGCAATGCCATTTTTTTGCTTGGTCATCTCTTGATTGACGGCTTGTTCGTACAGGGACAGGCTTTCCTTGGCCGCCCTGAGCTGTGCGGCGCTGGCGGCCAGCCGCTGCACGGCCGTCAACACGCCATTACTTGCAGCGATGTGCGCGTCACGCACCCGGATTTCCATTTCGCCAAGCTGCGCATTGCGCTCGGCGTACTGGCCCTTGGCGACGTTATTCTGGACAGGGAACTGATACTGCAACCTGGCGAACACGGACGGTGTGTTCGGCGTCTGTCCGGCTTCGCCGGGAAAGCCGTAGCGCGAGCCCCCTTCGGACGCCTTGCCATACGCCACGCCCACGCTAAGGTCGAGCTGGGGTTGGAGGTTTTTGCGCGCCACCGTGCGCTGCAGGCTTGCCTGCTCCCGTTCCAGTTCCATCCCCAAAATGTCGGCCCGGCCTTGGGCGACCAGGGTGCTCAGAGCAGGCGCCAGGGAAACCAGGCGCGCGATCGCGTCGGCTTGGGGCGGGAAGGCTTCCTGCTCGAGCGCCATGGCGGCGGCCGCATTGCCCTCGATTCCCATCAGGCGCGCCAGGTTGCGCCGCGCTTCGACCAGCGCCTGGGAAGCGCGCAGAGCGGCTGCCGCCTTGTCCACGTAATCTGCGCGCAGCAACACCAAGTCGCCGCGCGGGCGCTCGTTGGCCTCCACCAGCTTTTCGGTCGATGCGAGCAACTGCGCGCTGCGCTGCGCAGTGGCCTGCGCCAGCATCTCCAGTTTTGAGCGGGCCACATAATCCCAGTAGGCGCCAAGCGTGGCCTGCATCACTTGGGAAACGCGAAAGCGCCGTTCGTAACGGCTGATCTGCAAGCGCATGCCGCTCGTCGCCACCTCAAGCGTCGCGACATCCTTGCCGCGCCCTTTAAGCAGGGGCATGTTCAGCGCCATGCTCAGCCGCAGCAAATTGCGGGCCGGTTCCAGGCCGCCGCCGCTCACGTCCTGGCGCAGCGAATCGGCCGTCAGTGCCGTTTCGAGCGTGTTGCCATTGCGCTGCAACTGGTTGGCACCGACGGTGTATTGCACCAGATGTTCGCTGGTCTGGCGCAGGCCGTTGGCGCCCAGGCGCGCGAGCGGCGTTACCGTGCGGCTTTGCAGCATGCCTGCCGCGACGCCCAGGTCGAACTTGCCTGCGGCCTGCTGCACCTGTCCCTGGGCCGCCGCGACGCGCTCGCCCTGTACCAGCACGTCGGCGTTGTTTTCGAGCGCAAGCCTGACGACATCGACCAGCGCGTAATGGGCCGCGGCCGCGCCCGCACTCGCCGGACACCAGCACCCCACCAGCACACTCATACACGCCGCCACCGGGCGCAGATCCCATCGATTGGCCAATTTCATCCTTGACGACTTGTCTGTGAAGCGACGGCCGAGCGCAGGCACACCGCGTTTTCTTCCCGAGCCACATGATACTTTTGGGCACTTTGTGAATTCTTATCAGGAAAGAATATCACAAGAATAAGTGTGTTCCAAAACTAATTTTTTGGGATTCATTGCCTTTTTTTGCGCCGCAGAAGTGTTGCATTCGGGAACAAAAAAGATTGTTTTTATCTAATTGTGTTCGTGCAGGAAATAAAGGTAGAATGACAAATCCAAACCCAACAGCCGTCAACACTATGCTTGATGATGTCGTGTCCCCCCTGCGGTTTCGTGGTCCCGCCGCGCGCACCAATACCATCTGGTTGCGCATCAGCGCCCTGCTGATCCTGGTCATTTCCGCGGTCTTGCTCATCGTCTCTTTCCTCAATTATTCCAACTACCGCAAGAACTTTCTGCAGCTCAATTTGTCGCGCTATCTGGTGGTGGCCAACGATTTGCGCCAAACCGTGGAAGCGGGACTCGATGTCGGCCTCGACCCGGCCGCCAATACGCGCCTGCTGCCCACCATGCAGGAATTGGCCAAGCAGCAGAGCGGCACGCGCTACATCGCCATCGTGCCCGCGCACGGCGAGATCATCGGCCAGGGCGCCATTGGGCCGGGCGCCGCACCGGACTGGCAGACGCGTATGCAGAATGTGGATACCTATTGGCAAGTCAGCCGTCCCGACAGTTTGGAAATCGGCATGCCGATACGCAACAACTTCAATTTGAAAATTGCCGCCGTCGTGATCGGGTACGACCGCGTGGCAATCGAAGACGCCATGTCTGCCATGCGCCGCAAGCTGATGGTGGACACGCTGCAAATGCTGGCGGCCGCCGTGCTCGTCATCATCGTCGGCGTCAAGATCATCACGCGCCAGTTGGGCGACGAGCTGGCAGCCATCGGCGAGGTGATCGACCGCGTGCTGACCGACGCCCAGCCGCCGCTGCTGCCCGAGAGCGAAATGGATCCCAAGCTGGCCGACGATATCAATATGTTCGCCAACCTGAGCCACCGGACCTTGCGCGCGCTGCGAACGGAGGGTGAGTCATGAAAAAATTGCACACGCGCCTGGTACTGTTCGTCACCGTCTTGCTGGCCATCCTCGCCCTCTTGCTGTCGTGGCTGGCCCTGCGCGACTTTGAACGCGATTTGCCGCCTGAAATGGAGCGCAGCGTCAGCGCGGTGGTCTACTCGGCCAGCGCCGTGCTCGAGACGGCGGCGCGGCACGGCGTGCCATTTACCGAGATGGTGGGGGTCGCAGAATTCTTCGCAACGATCCGCCAAAGCAATCCCGACATTTCCTACATGGTCATCACCGACAACGACGACAAAGTCTTGTATGAAAACGGCTATGCCGGTTTGCCGCAGCGCGAAGACTTGATGCCGGTGCTGGTGCGCCACGGCGACGCGCTGCGCACGCTGCGTGCAGGGCAATATTTCAACACCAGTGCGCCGCTGGTGCTCCAGCAGCGCCGGGTCGGCACCATCCACCTGGGCCAGCCGACGTCGTTTGGGGAAAAAAAGCTCAAGGAAATCCGCTACGACGTGCTCACCGTGCTCCTCGTGGCCAGCCTGATCGCCGTCGAAGTGCTGCGCTTTGCACTGGCGCTGACGGTGGCTACCCCGCTGGCCGTGTTGCATGAATTTTTGCAGCGGGTGCGCGCGGGCGACTTTACGCGCTACCTGCCGTTCGACCACGTCGGCGGGATCGGGCAATTGAACGCCCATTTCAATGCCGTCATCGAGCGCGTCAATGCGCAATTTTATCGCTGGCAAAAGGCGCCCGGCCAGTTGCTGGCCGGGTTCACCTTCCATGCCCCGGGCGAACGTCAGAGTCTGTCGATGTCGGCCATCGATCACATCCGGTGGCCATTCTTCCTGCTCATCTTTGCCGACTCGCTGTCGCTGTCGTTCTTCCCTGCCTTTGTGGGGGAATTTTATTCGGCCGACATGGGGGTGCCGAAAAGCCTGGTGATCGGTTTGCCGATTTCCATCTTCATGTTCATGTGGGCGCTGTCGATGCCGTGGGCCGGCTCCTGGAGCAGCCATGTCGGGCACCGCAAGGCCTTTTTGACGGGTGCAGCCATCACCACCGTGGGCCTGATCCTGACCGCCTCCACGCAAACGCTGTACGACTTGCTGCTGTGGCGCTCGATCACGGCCGTCGGCTATGGCTTGGTGTTCATCACCGCCCAGGGCTATGTGGCCGAGAACACGCCGCCCAAGCAACGCACCAAGGGCATGGCAATGTTTTTGTCGAGCTTTTTCGCCGGTTCCCTGTCGGGCTCGGCCATGGGCGGCATCCTGGCCGACCGCCTGGGTTACAACGTCACCATCTTGCTCTCGGCGCTGTTAAGTGCAGCGGCGGCCATGTTCGTGTTCCGCTTCCTGCAAGCGAACAAGACGATATCGGCAGCCCGCAAGAAGTTCAGGATGGCCGACCTGCAACTGTTGTTGCGCCACAAGCAGTTCGTCGTCATCACCTTCCTGGCCGCCGTGCCGGCGAAAATTGCGCTGACCGGCTTCCTTTACTATTCCGTCCCCATGTATCTGAAGCTGCAAGGCAATGATCAATCGACGATCGGGCGTGTGATGATGGCCTATGGTTTGGCGATTATCCTGTTCTCGCCCAGTATCGCCAAACTGGCCGACCGGCTGGGGAAGCTGCGCTGGTTCGTCAGCTTCGGCGGCTATGCGGCGGGCGTGTCGATGCTGGTGATTTGGTATCTGGACAATACAACCGGCCTGCTGATCAGCATTTCCCTGCTCGGCCTGGCGCACGCGATCGGCGTCTCGCCGCAACTGGCCCTGATCAATGAATTGTGCAAGGACATCGTGCAGGAGGTGGGCGCCGGCGCCACCACCGGCATCTTCCGCTTGATGGAGCGCATCGGCAATGTGCTCGGACCCGTCATCGCGGGCATTCTGATTGCCCAGTTCGGCTTTCGGGGCGCGTTTCTGGGCATTGGCGCACTGTGCCTGGTGTGCATCAGCTGTTTCACGCTGCTGTTCTTTTGGTTCGAACGGCAAATCTCGCCCACGCTCGGGAGCACCTGAACGCTGGCACGGAACAAAGTGCGCCGGTACTTGAGGGCACGTCGTTGGCGCCCGTATTTTTGCTTGGAAAACAGCTTTATCAAATAAAGGAAGTGCAGCATGTTGCGTATTATCCGGTCCTTGCTCGTCGTGCTCGTTTGCATGCATTCCACCTTCGCCCAAGCACAAGCGAGCCAGCGCCCATTCAAAATCATGATGCTGCTGTACCGCGGCCAGACGGAAGCTGAAGTGGGCTTCATGGATTACTTCAAGAAGCAGAAAATCGATGCGGAATTCATCATCCGCGATGCCCAGGCTGACAGGACGAAAATCGCCGATTTCGTGCGCGAAGCAAAGGAAATCAAGCCCGATCTGATCTACACCTTCGGCACCACCGTCACCACCGAGGTGGTCGGCCTGCAAAATGACATCGATCCGCGCCGCCACATCACCACCATTCCCGTGGTGTTCAACATCGTCGCCGATCCCGTCGGCGCCGGCCTCGTCAAGAACTTGACGTCGTCGTCGCGCAACCTGACGGGCGCCTCGCACCTGGTGCCCTTGGCGGCCCAGCTCAAAGCCTTGCAGGCCATGCGCGCGACGACGACGATGGGCGTGATCTATAGCCCTCAGGAAAAAAATGCCGCGCTGGCAGTGCAGGAGTTAAAAGTGTTGGCGCCCAAGTTCAAGCTCACGCTCGACCTGGTGCCGGTACCCGCCAACGCCAGCAACCAAGCATCGATCGAGGGTTTGCGCCAGGCGATTGCGGCCGTGATTGCGCGCAAGCCGCAATTCATCTACCTGCCTTCCGACTCGTTCCTGATCAAGAATGCCAATTTGGTGGTGCAGGCGGCCAGTGAGGCGCGCATTCCCGTTTTTTCGGCCACAGAAACGCCGATCCGCACCGACGGCGCCCTGCTCGGTCTGGTCAGCACCTACTACAACGTGGGCGAACTGGCGGCGCACAAGGCGGCGCTGATCTTGCAAAAGAAAAAGCAGGCGTCCGAGATTCCCGTCGAAGTGCTGCACCGTTTTACGTATCTGGTCAATATGGGAACGGCCAAGAAGCTGCAGATTTACCCGCCGCTGTCGATTCTCAAGATTGCTGAAGTGGTGGCGCCGCTCGATCAAGTCGACGCGCGCGAATAAACAGGCCTGCTAGTGTCCTGAGTTGGAAGTTCGTTGTTTATACTTGTTCCGAAATCGCCATGCGAATCTGCGCCTTGTCGGACGCTTTTTTCACGGGCCGATCCCATCCCTCAGAATAAATCAGTGCTGCCCTAGTGTCCCGAGTTGGAAGTTCGTTGTATAAATATTCCGACAATCCCCACGATGCTGCGTCAAAAATGCTCGCAA
>NZ_JAFCTU010000045.1:0-38120 GCF_049896185.1 Massilia sp. TSP1-1-2 | reverse complement strand
ACGGCATGCTGGAGGTGCTGCAACGCGCCTTCGCCGGTAATCCTATCCAGCCCACTGCATAGGCGCTGAACAGTCACGCTGCGCGGCCTGCTCGGGCTAATTGCCGGGAAGACCTATCGACATCGAGAAAATCGTTCGAAGCCTATGAAGCCCGGCGTAAAACCACAGAAGTAGATGACTCAGAAAAACTGCTGAAATGTCTTAACTTGGGTGGATTGGTTCTGCCCCCCCCGCAAGTACCGCGCCCAACACAAGGCGTACCATACCGTCTGGCGCCGTTGGTGATATGCTGAGCCCATGACTACCGATACCGACATCCAGCTGAGCGGCCCCTTCAAGGCAAGTGACAGCAGCGGCCATGCCCACGACGTAAAAGCAATTCGCATTTTCGACGAGGGCTATGGAATTATTGACGTGTACGTGGACTTCGCCGCCCCGGTCGAAGGTGGGCTGTACAAGGACAAGGTCCTCGTCGGCAACATTATCGATCGCTTGCGCGCGCTCGGCTACGTCGGCCCCAATTTTTCGCACAGCGATCCGGGTCTGCAAGACCGCAAGCTGATCGTGCTCGAAGCCCCCGAAGAATTTTCCGCCCTCGCCAAACTCAAGGGCTGGAAAAATCTGGCCGAAGAATTCGACGAAGATTGAGAGCTTGTGTTGGATGACGCACAGTTTGCTAGAAGCGAGCTGGGCAATATAGGGACATGAGCAAGCTGATCTCCTCCGTTAGCAATGCCAAGGCCCTTGCCGGAGCAAGCGCCATCCTCATCGTCCCGCCAGTGCAGGTGGGCCGTCCGGACAGCCTGACGGCGCAGCGCATCCAGGTCGGGCTGGTGCTCAGCCAGATGCTCGGCGAGCAGGCTGCGGCCGCGTATCTGTCGCGGCAGGCGGTCGACGCCAAGGTGACTCGCCGCGTATTGAGCAGCGGCGGGCGGCGCCGGGCCAGCGATGACGCCAGCCATTTGTAATTTTTGGTGGCTTATGCGGCCTGCCGCACGGAATAGCTTGTGTTTTACGTGCAATATGTGCACATGAGCAATTTAATCCAACCAATTGATATCACTTCCGTGATTGTTGAAACCAAACAGCCTGCCTGTCACCTGGTTCCCGCTGCCGTGCCGGGATTGGTGGAAGAGGCGCGCGATGTGCCGCTGCCACTACGGACCATCGGCCGCCCCGACACGCTGACCTCGCAACGGGTAGAAGTGGGCATTGTGCTCAATGCCATGCTGGGCACGTCGGCAGCGACCGAATACCTGAGCAAGCATGCGATTGCAGACGCCGTGACGCAGCGGGTGCTTAGCCCCACCGGCCGGCGGCGTGGCAGCCATGACGCGAGCGGTATCCAGATGTAAACGCAGGCGTCTTTGCCCGGCCTGCACAACTGCATGTTGCGTCGCACTTGGCAACAGTCGGGATTGGCGGCGACACATTGCGCGGGCGATCCGGAGGCGCCAAGGGCCAGACTGTGCTGGGATGTCCCGCGATCATGGACAGGCCCGTTCGCTCAACGGCCGCTCGCAGCCCTCACAATAGCCTGGCGGGTCCGCCGTCGCTGCATGAAAAACCCATAGCGTGCACGGCGCGGCACGTGCCAGCGCCCGCAGCGCGATTAGCGAGCCGTCATCTATTGAACATAACGCGCGCACCAGGCGCCGATGATTTGCGCGACCCACTGCGCATCCTCTTTACGCGTGAGCAAATGGTCCGCATCGTCGAGCGACACGAACGTTTTCGGATGCTTGGCTGCAGTAAAAATATGCAGCGCATTGCTGATGTCGACCGTGCGGTCTTGCGGCGAATGCATCACCATTAGTGCGCGCTGCAGGTGCGCCGTTTTTTCATCCACATTCTGCTCTGCCGCGTCGAGCAAGAACTGGCGCTTGATCGTAAACGCGCGTCCCGCCAGTTGCACCGATGCTTCGCCATTGGCATTGATCGCATCAAGCTGCGCACCAAATAGTTTAGTCACGTGCGAAGGGTCGCTTGGCGCGCCGATCGTGACCACTGCTTTCAGTTCAGCGATCTCGGCGGCGGCCGCCAGCACGGCTGCTCCTCCCAGGCTGTGCCCGATGATCAGCCTGGGCGCCTGCATGGTCTCGCGCATGAAGTTGGCGGCAGCGACCAGGTCTTGCACATTGGATGAAAAATTGGTGTTGGCGAACTCCCCTTCGCTCGCGCCCAGGCCTGTGAAATCGAAGCGCAGCACGGCAATGCCCTGCTGCGCCAGGCCTTGCGCAATACGGCTGGCGGCGAACACATCCTTGGTGCAAGTGAAGCAGTGGGCAAACAACGCGTACGCCGTTACGGGGCCGTCGGGTGCGTCAAGCCGCGCGGACAAGTTCTGTCCGTCTGCGCTGGGGAAATCCTTGCGTTCGCTTTGCATGCGTGCCCTTGATTATCGAAGATTGAGTTGCATCAGGAACCGCAACAATGCGGACTCCTTCGGTTGCGGCGGCTGCGACGGCTTTGGCGGCATTGGCGGCATTGGCGGTTCTGGTGGTGTCGACGGTCCCGGCGCGTACAGTGCGGTGAGCGACTGCGCGTGCGTGCGCAGCGAGTAATCGTAAGGAAACAAGTCGTCGTGCGCGAGTGGCGACGTGATGAAATGGCGGTTGACCAGCAACTCGATGGCTTGGGCCCGGGTCCATTTATCCTGCCTACGTGGCAGGCTTTGGGCGTCAGACAAGTCCAGGCTGCCGTCCACATTAAAGTAAAGTAAGTTGTCGAACTGGTAGTCGCGCCGAAACGCCGTGCGCCAGCGCGAATTGCTGCCCCAGCCTCTCGACAGGTCGAGCGCCGGACGGTTCCTGCGGCAATAGGTCCAGTAGATGGTGCTCCGGTCGGCAATACCGGGTGCCAGCACATTTTTGCCGGCGGACACGCGCGTCCCGGCGCGCAAGAACACCATCGGTCCCAGCATCAGGCAAGGCCACTCGCAGGCCAGTACCGTTGGCGGCGCATCGGGATCGTCGCTGCTGGTCACGGCCACAATTTCGTGGTGAAAGGGCGTATAGCTTGCCGGGCACGAGCCGGTCATGCCAAGCGACTCGAAAAACTGCTGAAATTGGCGCAGCGATAACGGCGGGGACTTCCAGGCGTTTTTGGACACCGCGCGAGCCGGCAAGCCGTTGAGCAAAATATCGCCCACCACGCTCAAGCGATACAAGTCCCAGAGATCTTCGGTATCGGCTTGCGGGACCGGGCTGCCGGTGCGGGCAGCAAAGGCTTGTAGCCAGTCGCGCGCTTCGCTGTTGGCTTCTGCCCAGGGAGCAAGCACGTCGGCATAGGTTTGCGTGCCTTCGTAGCTCATGAGCAGGTCGTACAGGTCTAAAAAATAAAATGGCGAATGGTCCATGGCGAGCGGGATGATGGTTGTGTTTGGCATCATGACACAGCAGTGATCGCCGCTCACCCAAACATGCCATGCAAAAACCAGCGCGGTTCGGCCTCGCCGGCCGCGCCCACCATGCGCTCCCGATACACCCAGTAATGCGCATGGTCGAGTCCCTCGGCAATGAAGTAGTCGCGCGTTTGCGACTGGCTCCACCAGCCCGCTTCGATGCGCTCCGGGTTGGACGCCATGCGCAGTGGCGAGCCATAAAACGGACGATGGTTGCGCATCAAGAGCGCGATCGGCTTGGCCAGCAGCCAGGCCGGGCGCGGCAGGCTGAGCACATCGGGCGGCATCTGCGCCTGCATCTGCGCGTTGCGGATTTTCTTTTGCACCGGCACCCACATATTGGCCAGCTCGGGCCGATAGTCAGCCTGGGGTGCAGCCTGCAGCACGTTCTCGGGGCCCAGCCGCGCCACCAGCAGTTCGAGCATGCGCTGCTGGTCTTCGTCGCTGCCGCCCGGTTCGGGAAACAGCGAATCGCTGGGCGGCGCCATCGGCTGCACTTGCGGCGCTTCGAGCGTGAGGCCAATCACGTGCGCCACCAGCTCCACCTTGGACAGGCGCTCCTTGAGCAGGCGCACCAGGTGTTCGTCGCGCCAGGTCGGCTCGGCCAGCGCGATCTCGATGATGGTGGGCGCGCGCGCCACCTTGCCCCGTTCGTGCTCGAGCTGCAGCACGATGCGTTCGACCGCGAACTGGTGCGCGCACAACCAGCCCGTCATTTGCAGCAGCAGGCGGTGCGCGCCGAACAGCAGCGCCTCGGCGTTCTCGACCCGGTCGAACAGTTCGAGCTTGGCGCTGAAAGTGGTGGGCGCCTCGATCCAGTCGAACAGTTCGGGCGTCTCGCCGTAAGCGGCGTCGAGCAGGTCGAGCAAGGGCCGGCCGCAGCGGCGCTGCAAGCCCGGGCGCGGCAGGCGCCGCATGTCGCCCAGCGTAAAGCAGCCGATGCCATCGAACCAGGCGCCAAAGGCGCGTCCGGGCGGGGGCAAGGCGCTGGGCAGATGGTCCAGGCGCCTGGACAGCGAAGCCATGCCCAGCACCCGCCCGGCGCTGGCGCGCGCCAGCAACCAGGCGCCGCGCGCAGTGGGCGCGCAACCGAGCGCGCACGAAAAGCCGAGCGCGCGCAAATTGGCGCGGATGCGCCGGCACAGCGCGCGGATGCCGCCGAACAGGGACAGGCTGGCACCGATATCCATCAGCAGCGTGGATTCTTCGGCCTGGGCCACTAGCGGCGTGTACTGCAACAGCGCCATGGCAACGTCGTGCAGCGCTTGCGCCTCGCGCTCCAGCGTGCGCTCGTGCAGGCGGGCCTCGGGGTGAAGCATCAGCACGCCGCCGCGGCGCATGCCCGGCAGCACGCCAGCGGCGCGCGCGGCCGGGGACAGCGCCAGCACGCGCTCCTGCTCGAGCACCACGCTGCCGTTGTCAGATGACCAGTTCGGGCTGAACACTTCGAGCGGGAGCTGGGGCAGATGGAGAGCGATCCAGAGGCGCATGGCGCTGCAGTAAAGAAGGAGTGAGTGGCAGGAACAGCGGCGCGTCGCGCTGCGGTCCCCGGCGCTTGATGAAGCCGATGTCAAGCCCGCCGGCGGCCGGACGCAGCGACAGGCGCAGCGGCGCAGGCGACGAATCCTGGGCCGCGGCCAGCGGGCGCAGCATGAAGAACAGTGTTTCGGCGCTTTGCGCGGCCAGGTGCAGGCGGCGCAGCGTTTCGCCGCGCGCGTGGCTTTGCCAGAACAGCAGCGCGCCGCAACTGCCGCTGCGCAGCACCTGTTCGGCGGCCCACAGGGCGTCGGCGCTGCGGCTGCTGCGAATCCAGATCAGTTGCGACGGCGCCAGGCCCATGGCGGCCAGCGCCAGTGCCTGCGGCGCGTGCGGCGGCTGCAGCAGCACGATGCGGCGCTGCGCCACTTTTAGCAGGGCTGGACGCAGCAGGCGCAATTCGCCAATCCCGCATTGCTGGGGCAGCAGGTCGATCAGGGTGCCGGTGGGCCAGCCGCCGCCCGGCAACTGGGACGACAGCGTGGGATGGCCGGTGTCGATGCAACGTGCATGGCTGTGCGCCAGTTGCGACGCGCGCCAAAGGGAGGGATGCAAACTCTCCGGCGAGGGGATAGAATCAGGACGGCTCATGGTGGTCAATTTGGAAAGTACTGTATGGATGTACAGTACTATCTGAGCCGGGTTTTTGCAAGGTCAAACGTGTAACAGGTGAAATTTTAGCGAGGAGATGTCGGCCACCCGGTCTCTTGGTGAACGATGGTAGCGCCATTCATAACGTGGGAAAATATGATTACAAAAATATGATTACAAAAATATGATTACAAAAAGAACGATTGCGTATGTCGTCATCGGCTGGTGCCTGACCATATTTGTTTATGGCTTTGCCACCTTTCCCGACGCCCCCTGGAAGGCATGCGGTGATGGGCACTTTTGCGGAAAGATGAAGCAGGTCCATTCTTTCAGCGAATACCAGGCATTCACCCGGTGGGAAACCGCGCTGTTCATATCCTGGCCCTTTGGCATAGCCTGCGTGGTCTGGCTGCGGCGCGCGAAAAAAACCGACTAGCGGTTCAACGGGCGAGCTCACGGCCAAGCCACTTGCGCAGGCCCAGGCCAACAAACAGTGCGGCCAGCGCCAGCAATGCCGCCAGCTCCACGCGCACCTCCTGCAGCGACGCGCCCATCTGGTTGGTCGCGATCAACCCCTGGATCCCGGCCGTCGATGGAAGCAGCCAGCGCAAGGCTTGCAGCGCCTCGGGCAAGGCGCTGGACGGCCACGCCAGGCCCGACAGGAAGACGATCGGCATCGAGGTGGCGATCAGCAGTTGCACGCTGCGCTCGCGGGTGCGGAAAAACAGGCCAAGATACATGCCCAGCGCGGCCACGCAGTAGGCAAAAGCGAGCGTGAGCACCGCCGCGCCAAGCCAGTTCCCCCCGCGCGGATAACCCTGCCACCAGAACACGAAACCGAAAAAATACAGCGCATTGAGAATGACCACCAGCGCAAAGGCATTGAGCGCGCCGAAGTAGGATGCACTGCCCCCCTTGTACGGAAAGGTCCTGGCATCGGACCAGGTACCAAACAGCAGCCCGATCCCCAGCAGGAAGGTCTGCTGCATCACCAGCACCACCACGCCGGGCACGATGTACGACGCATAGCCCTCGGCCACGTTAAACATCGGCAGCGATTCAGTTGCCAAGGGCTGGCGTTGCGACTCCACCTGCGCGGCCGTCGGCGCGCCGGCACCCAGGCGCTTGATTTCTATGCCGGCCGACAGCGTGCCGACCACTTCGGCGAGCGCGTTCAAGGCCACCTTGTTGAGCATCGGGTAGGCGCCATGGCCGGCCACCTCCACTTCCGGCTGCTGGCCGGCGAGCACCTTGCCGCTGAAGTCGCGCGGGATGATCAGTGCGCCGGCCGCGTCTCCCTGCCATAGCAGCGCCTGCGCCGCTTGCGCCCCGGGGCTGACCGCCACCACGGTGATGCCCGGATGGGCGTCGGCATAGCGGATCAACTGGCGCGACAAGGCTGAATTGTCCTGGTCGACGACGGCAATCGGCACGCCCTGCACCGTCTCGGTATTGTAAGGAAGCGGATAAAAGAACGAATACACAATCCCTGAAATGAAGAACAGCAGCAAGGCCGCCTTGTCGCGCAACAGTGATGTCCAGGTGATGCAAAACGCCGACCAGCTCTCCTGCAGCGCGCTCATGTCTGCCCCCAGCTCTCGGGCTGCTGCACGCGCCTGGCAAGGCGCAAGTAACCAAGAGCGCCAAAGCCGAGCGTGAACAGCAGCAGCACGCCCAACTGGCCCATGCTGTAGCGCAGCGGTGCGCCGGCCAGCCAGGTATTGTTCAACAGGTGGGTGAAATGGGACAGCGGCAGCGCCTCTGCCCACAGGCGCGCGGCAAACGGCATCGACATGCTGGGAAAGCCCTGGCCGGTGAACGCAAACGCGGGCGCCGTCACAAAGGCGCACACCGACAAGGCGGTGCGCAGCGACGGTGCGAACGCCACGAAAAACAGGCCCATCGCCAGGTAGGCGGTGATCAGCAGCAGCGTGCCGGCGATAATGGCCACGGCGCTGCCCATCACCGGCCAGCCGCGCACGGCGCCAAACAGGATCGCCACCAGCATCGCCTGCAGCACAAAGGCGGCGAAGGCAATCGCCAGCTTGCCCAGGATGGCAGGAGCGAGCTTGCCGTCGGCGGCCGCCAGCCAAGCGGGCACCGACCCGGCGCGCAGTTCGCGTCCGACCGCCGTGACCGCGCCCAGCGTCACGAATATATGCAGCAGGCTAAATACCACCGGCAGCGCCAGCGCCATCTCGTAGCTGCCGCTGTCATTGAACAGGGTCGCGGTGCGGGTGCGAATCGGCTCGAACTGCGCCCTCGCCTGCTGCAGCGCCATGCCGCGCTTGGCGCGACCCTGCAGCTCGATCCCGGCCGACAGCGTGGCCACCACGGTGCGCACGTCGCGCGTCATGCTGCCGGTATAGGAGGGAAATTGCGCGTTATAAGCCCACTGCAGCTTGACGGCGCGCCCGAGCGACACATCGGCCTGCAGGCCGGCCGGAATCGATACCACGCCGTAGGCGCCGCGCTCGCGGATCAGGCGCATCGCCTCGCTCTCGCCGCTGGCGGCCAGCACCACCTTCAGCCCGGGCGACTGGTCCAGCATGCGCACCAGGCTGCGCGACATGGCCGAGTGGTCCAGGTCATAGACCACCAGCGGCAAGTCGCGCGCCACGCCGGCCGACAGGATCCACCAGGTCAGCAGGTAGAGCGCGAGCGGGATCGCGGTCAGCATCGCCAGGTCCCACGGATCGGCGCGCAGGCGCGTCCACTCGCGCGCAACGGATGCGCGAAACGGCCGTGCGGCGGCGTGCCTGGCCATGATTGCCTGGCTCAATGTTCGAACACGACCGTCATCCCCGGCCGCAAGCCGGGAACCGGCGCGGTGGGGCGCAGCCTGACTTCAAAGGTGCGCAGGTCGGTGCCGCCGGGACGCGCGGCGCGCCACGTGGCAAAGGCCGGCAGGGCCGACACGAAGGTCGACTTGAACTGCGCTTTTACATTTAACGCGGGCACAAAGCCCGTGTGCAGCGAGGCTTTCTCGAACGGCTTGAATTCGTCCTCGCGCACCGAGACCACGGCCCACACATCGTTCAAATCCACCAGCGTGACGACCGGAAAACCTTGCGGGGCCAGTTCGCCCGCCTGGATCGCCAGCTTGCTCACTTCGCCGGCGGCCGGCGCCTTGATATGGGTTTCGTTCAGCGCGGCGGTGGACTCGGCCACCACGCCGGCGGCCTGGCGCGTCTGCGCTTCGGTCGCCAGCTTGTCTTCGGGGCGGGCGCCGTGCATCGCCATCTCGTACTGGGCGCGCGCGGCCTGCGCCAGCTGCTCGGCGGCGCGCCACTGCGCCTCGGCCTCGTCGCGCTTTTGCTGGGCCAGCACGCCTTCGGCAAACATCGCCTGCGCGCGCTGGTAGGTCAGTTTCGCGATCCTGGCGCCGGTGCCCGCGCGCTCCCAGTTGAAACGGGCGGCCGTGACTTCTTCGGGCCGCGCGCCGGCCTGCGCCTTCTGGTTGGTGGCGCGCGCCACGTCCTGCACCGCGTTCGCCTGCGCCACCTTGGCCAGAACTTCGGGGCTGTCAAGTTCGAACAACAGCTCGCCCGCCTTGACCACCTGGCCCAGCTGCACATGAACCTTGCCGACCCGCCCCGGCACCTTGGACGAGACGTTCACCTCCTGCGCCTCGATCTGCCCCTGGACCGGATCAGGCGTGGTCTGGAAGGCCTTGTACAAGCCCCACGCCAGGAAGGCCAGAATAAGGACGCCGATCAGGGCGGGAAGGATGCGCTTGCGGGAGAAAGCCATGGGGTTCAATCTTTCGTGAGTTCGACGATGTTGCTCGCGGTCCGGGAATAGTCAAGCAGCTTGCCCGGCTGGCCGGTGGTGCCCAGCAGCCTGGCCAGCGCCAGCACGTAGTCGTAGGCGGCCTGGGCGCGTTCCAGGCGCGACTTGGTATAACCGAGCGAGGCGTCGGCCACGTCGATGGACGTGGCCTGTCCATTCTTGAAGGCTACCTGCGACAGGCGCAGGCTTTCCTGCGCCAGCGCGATCGCCGAGGCCATCGACAAATAGCGCAGACGCGCGTCTTCCATGGCACGCCACTGGCTTTCGGCCAGCGTGGGAATGTCGCGCGCGGCCTGGTCCGCCATCACTTCGACGCGCTGCTTTTCCAGCCTGGCCGCCGCGCCCATGCGGGCGCGGTCGATGCGCTCGACCAGCGGGACGCTGACCGACATGCCCACCAGCCAGTTGGCGCGGGCCACGCTGTCGCCGCGGTTCAGGTTGTAGTTGGCAAGCGCGATCACGGTCGGGCTAAATTCGCTGCCCTGCAATGCGACGGCCCCCGCAGCCTGGGCGCGCTTGCTGTCGATCTGCTTCCAGGCGACGTTCGAGCTCATTGCCGCTTCCACGAACGAGGCGAGCGAACCGACCGGCGCGCTGTGCACGAAGAGCGGCGTGACCGGATGCACGGTGACGCGCGCGCCGAGCAGGCGACTTAAAGCGAGCTGCGCGATCTCCAGGTCGCTGCGGGACTTGGCTGCTTCGCGCGCGGCGTTGTCCACCGCCACGTCGGCCTTCAGGCGGTCGATCTTGGCGATCAGGCCGGAGCGCTCCATTTTTACCGCCACCAGCTGGTGATCCTTGATCGCGTCAACGGCCGCGGCGCGCAGGCGCCACGCTTCGCGCGCCAGCTGCACCGTAAAGTAGCGCTGGGCCAGGATGGCAGCCGTGTCGTCCTCGGCCGCCTGCACGCTGGCGCCGGCTTCGGCCGCGCGGCCGGCTGCGATATCCTGCACCGCCTGCAGGCGCCCGCCGGTGTACAGCGGCCACACGGAGGTCAGTCCCAGCGAACGCAGGTCGACAATGCGATTGGCGCTGATCGCATTCGGTATGTCCGGCAGGTTCAGGCCGGGCAAAGGCGGCAGGCTGTCGAGCAGCGGATTGGCGCGCTGCGCGATGCTACTGGTGTCCACGCTCAGCGTAGCCGAAACGCGGCCCAGAAAACCGGACACGCGCAGGTCGGGGCCGGCAATCCCGCGCAAGGCGCTGGCCTGCAGTTTTTTGGCTTGCCAGTCGAGGTCGGCCCCGTTGACTGCGCCCGACACTTGCCGCAGCTGGTGCAGCGCTTGGGCGTAGTCGACTGCGCTGGCGCCCTGCGCGCTGGCGTCGCCCGCCCGGGCGCCAGCCGAAAGGAGCATTGTCGCCAACAAGGTGAGCGCGTGCCCGCGTAATTTGTTCATGGATGCTCCGATTTGACCACTCGCACGTGGCGCGCATGTTGCGATATTGAATAGTTCGGTCAGCAGCCAAGGTAAAGCTCCGGGCTTTGCTGCAATCGAAGGGGACGTTGTACGTCTCTGCGAAGCAATGTAGACAGCAGCGCGAGTGATTGCCGGCTGCTCTACTGAAAGGTGCGCTGGACCGCAGGCCCACCAGGCTTGATGCTATTAAATCAATATGTACTATACATTGCCTTGCACAAACGCAGCAAGCCAGTTCAGCCAATACCGATGAAAGCTACTAATGGCGAGAACCCGCGCAGCAATTGCTCAGCGGCTCGTGCGGCGCGGTTTTGCGTGGCGTAGCGTGTGGGCGAGCTTCCATGTGGTCGAATCGGGTAGCAGCAGCCAAATGACTTTCCACGCGTTGCGCCCTGCGCCGCCAAAGCCGTTGGCGAATCCGCTCGGCGATATCTGCCGCCCTTCGTACAGCAAATGGTCGCCATCGACGACGCAGTGATAATTCTTGCCTTGAGCAATGGTTCGCAGGACAGTCCCATTAGGCAGGAACACGTCTTTCCACTGAAAACCCGCTGTCTTTGGCATGCCAAAGCTTTCGGGCGCGTTGCGCGCCAGCCAGTCGCGGATTGCCTCCGCAGCGATTTCCCAGATTTCTTTTTGGTAACCGGTATCCGCTGAGGCCGCGCACAGCTTTGTGTATGTTTCAAGAGTAACTGTTAAGTCCATCTGGGGGTGAGGTGGTCTTCGATTCATGGGTACGCTCTCTTTCGCACTAATCCGATCCAATTCGCACTAAAACCAATCTTAACGCTCCTAATCCTGATCTAATTCAATCTAAAAATGATCTAGATCGCCCTAAAACAGATCTAATTCGCACTCAAAATTAGTTCAACATAAAAGTTAGACATACGATCCATGAATAGTTCCTTTTAGTTCGGGATTAGGCTGTTTTAGATCCGGTTTAGTACGAATTAGATGGGCTTTAGATCGTTTAAGGTGAACTTTAGTACGGATTAGGACATATTAGAGCGAATTAGAGAGGGAGGATATGGCAGACGCGATGCGCCCCCTAGAACCAAGCTCAGCAATTAAACAGTCGTCGCACAGGTGTAGTTGATACTCAGCTACCCGCTGGCGCCACAAGCGAGAGCATGTGGGCATCGATAAAGATGTCCCTCAGCTTCAACCGGTTGCGCGCGACGCCTTCCTCGACTGCCCCCGCCTTTCGCGCCGCACCCAGGCTGGGCGTATTGCCTACCCCGACCACGATTTCGACGCGGCCCAAGGGCAGTTGAAGGAAAGCGAAGTCAGACAGCGCGCCAATCGCCTCGGTCGCGGCGCCACGGCGCTGGTTCGATTGGCGAACCCAGTAACCCAGGTTGGAGTAGCCGTGGACCTGGTTGAACTGGTTCAGTCCGCACCCGCCGACAAACGCGCCCGACACGCCGTCAAAGATGCCGAACTCAAAGTTGCTGCGCTCGTCCCAGCCTTGCTGGCACCAGTCGATCCACGAAAGCGCTTCGGTCGTTGAATACTGCGCGTGAGCCCATGGCATCCACGGCCCGAGGGATGCGACCGACTCCCGCACGGCATCGACAAAGCTCGGCGCGTCAGCAGGCGCAAGTGGGCGAAATACGAAGTTGGCGGAACGTAGCATCACGGCAAAACTTTCATGTCAAATTTGCGATTGTGCCACGTAGCAAACCTCTCTCGCCCGTGCCTACGCAAACCGGCGTCGATGGCACGCCGGACCTGGAACTGCTGAGTGACGGATGCCGGCCCGAGCGTCGATTGGACGTGTTACCAAGTTGCAACCCGCGATGGCGTCGTAAAAGCGCACCAGGCCAATGCGCCAGTTGCCGTGAGGTAGCCGCTTTCAACGAATTCATTTATTTCGCACTGCTCAACGCGTAAGATAAGCGCTTTCAGCCCAGGTTAAGCCAAACCCGATAAACTCGACCATTCAAGCGCCAGCCATCGAAGTCATTTTTTAGGCAATTATGCAGTCCGTCCGGACGCTCACCATCATCGTGCTCGCCCTCGGTCCGATCGGGTGGCATGGGGCCGCCTTTGCTGCGGCGCCCGCCACCAACCAGATCGAAGAGCTCACTTCGCCCGAAGTGCGCGCGCGCATTGCCGCCGGTTCCACCACCATTCTCATTCCCATCGGCGGTACCGAGCAAAACGGGCCCTACATGACGCTCGGCAAGCACAATGCACGGGTCAAGTATTTTGCCACCGCCATCGCGCAGGGACTGGGCAATGCGCTGGTCGCGCCCGTCATTGCCTATGTGCCCGAAGGCGCGATCTCGCCGCCGACCGCCCACATGCATTTTGTCGGCACCATATCGATTCCCGACGCCGCCTTTGAGTCGATGCTGGACGCCACTGCGCGCAGTTTCAAGCAGCACGGCTTTCGCGATGTCGTCTTCCTGGGCGACCATGGCGGCTACCAGAAGAACCTGCAGCACGTGGCCGAGCGCCTGGCCAGGGAGTGGGCGCGCGATCCCGCATGCCGGGTCCACGCCTACAGCGGCTATTACCAGGCCAGCCAGGCGCCGATCGTCGCCGCGCTGAAAAGCCGCGGCTACAGCCTGGCTGAAATCGGCACCCATGCAGGTCTGGCCGACACCGCGCTCACGCTGGCCACCGTACCGGCAGCGGTACGCGCCGATGGCCTCGCCCACGCGCCCCAGCCCGGCGCCGCCGATGGCATGCAGGGCGACCCGCGCCGCGCCCGCGCCGCGCTTGGCCAGAGCGGCGCCGCTCAGATTATCCAGACTTCCGTGGCCGGCATTGCGCAGCTGACGCGCCGAGCCGCCCCCTCACCTAAAAATTAACTAAACCGTTTATGTCCTTCCCCCGAAAACTCGTCATCCCCGTCGTTGCCATCGGCCTTGCCGCGGCAGGCGCCATCGCCTACAAAATGACGCACTATGCCGGCGCGCCCGGCAAGCCGGTTGCGTCAAAGGTGGCAGCCGTCAGCGGCATGCCACCCGTACGCGATCCGTCCAACCTGTACAGCGAAACCGGCGCGCATGCGCTAAGCCACAGCGTGCGCGGTCAACTCGCGCGCATCTACGTGCCCAACCTGCGCAGCAACGACGTGTATGTGATCGACCCGGCGTTGATGAAAGTGGTCGACAAATTCAAGGTCGGCACCGCGCCCCAGCACGTGGTGCCATCGTGGGACTTGCAGACGCTGTGGGTGGCCAACAATTCGGAACGCCACGAAGACGGCAGCCTGACCCCGATCGATCCGGTTACCGGAAAGCCGGGACAGGCCGTGCCGGTCGACGACCCTTACAATATGTACTACACGCCGGACGGCAAATCGGCCATCGTGGTGGCCGAAGCGCGCAAGCGGCTGGACTTTCGCGATCCGGTGACGATGAAGATGCAGTATTCCATCCAGACCGAATGCGGCGGCATCAACCACGCCGACTTCACCATCGACGGCCGCTTCGTACTGTTTACCTGCGAATTTAACGGCAGCCTGGCCAAGATCGACCTGGTCAACAAAAAGGTGGTCGGCTACCTGAAACTGGCAATGCCGCGCACCCGCTTCAAGGAGTCGCGCAAGGCATTCGACCCGTCCAGCACCGAGATTTGCACGACCAAAAAAGGCATGCCGCAAGATATACGCGTGTCCCCTGACGGCAAACTGTTCTACATCGCCGACATGAGCGCCGACGGCGTGCACGTGGTCGACGGCGACAAGTTCGAGGAGATTGACTTCATCACCACCGGGCCGGGAACCCACGGTCTGTACCCGAGCCGCGACGGCAAGAGCCTGTACGTGAGCTTTCGCGGCACGCACCGCATCCACGGCGCGCGCAAGGGTCCGGGAGGCGTTTCGGTCATCGACTTCGCCACTCGCAAGATCACCGCGCAGTGGCCGGTACCGGGCGGCGGCAGTCCGGACATGGGCAACGTCAGCGTGGACGGCAAGTGGCTCTGGCTGTCGGGCCGGTATGACGACGTGGTGTACCGCATCGACACCGGTAACGGCGCCTACAACCAGATCAAGGTGGGCGGCGAGCCGCATGGCTTGACGGTGTGGCCGCAACCGGGGCGCTACTCGCTGGGGCACACGGGAAACATGCGTTAACGTTGCAGAAACGGCAAGGTCAGTGTATGTTGCCTTCCAGACCCACACTGCTGTCGCCGAATGCAACGTTTCCTTCTTTTACCAATCGCGATCCTGTGCCTGCTGTTTGGGTTGAAGATGGATGCGCGCAGCGTCAAGGTGGCACCGCCGCATCCCGCGCTGGCGCTCTTGCCGGCGCAGATGCTGTGGGCCTGGGAGCGTCCTGAAGATCTGCGCTGGCTGCCGGCAGACATCGGCGTGGCCTACGTCGCCTCGTCGATCCAGCTGCGGGGCGAGCAAGCCTTGATCCGCCGCCGCACCGCGCCGCTGCTGCTCACGCCCGGCACGGCCGTGGTGCCGGTGCTGCACGTTGACGTTTCGTGGCATTTCCCGCCCACAAAATCGCGGCAGCAGATCGACACCATCACGCAGGAACTGGTGCGCGTCGCCGGGGCCGGCAACCGCAACGTAGTGCAGCTTGATTTTGAAGCGGGCCGCTCGCAACGTGCCTTTTTGGCGAGCACAATTGCCGCCGTGCGCGCGCGGCTTGATCCGCGCATTGCGCTGTCGTCAACCGCCCTCGCCTCGTGGTGCCTGGATGACTACTGGCTGCAGGAAAGCGGGGCCGACGAAGTGATCCCCATGGTGTTTCGCATGGGGCGCGAGCAGCACGCGCTGCGCCGGCGCATCGCGCAGCAACACGGCTTTACACAAGCGCGCTGTCGCGCGGCGATCGGCTTTGCCAGTGACGAACCGATCCTGGCCGTGACGACCGGCCGGCACTATTATTTTTCACCCAGGCCGTGGACCGCAGCCAGTTGGCAGGCAGTGCGTGAGGCCAGGCGGTGATGTTGAGCGAAAGTTAAGCGGGGTTGCGCTTACTTGTAAAACGCTTCGACTTTGCCTTTGAGCTTGATCAGCATTGGCTGGCCGCGGCGATCGACCGCTTTGCCGGCTGGCACTTTGATCCAGCCTTCGCTGATGCAATACTCTTCAACGTTCTGACGCTCTTTGTCGTTGAACTTGATGCCAACTTCGCGTTCGAAGGCAGCAGCGTCATGAAATGGGCTACGGGGATCGATCGCCAGGCGATCGGGCAATGGGGGGAGTGTGGTGGTATCGTTCATGGGCGCTAATTATCCACTACAACGGCGATCCGTACAACGGGCGATCGCGCGTGGATCAGTCAAGAAGGCGCGGCGGCGCTACGTCGTCCCCGCGTTCGCGAGGACGATGTGGTAGATGTTCTGAATGTTGCCGATCTTGCCAATAACGCCGGCAAAAAAAATGCCGCCCTTTTACTGCGGACGGCATTTCATGTAAACCCGACCCTTACCAGCTCGTCGTCAGCGTGTACTTGCCGCTCGTCGCGCCCGTGCCGCCGGCGTAGTAGAACACGCGCGCATACAGAACCATCGCGGTCGTCCCCGTATTCGCCTTGCTCACCGTGTCAAGCGCGCCCGTACCGGCCGTGCTCGAACTGAGCTTTACGCCCGCGCTGCTGTAAAGCTCAAGGTCGTAATCGGACGTCGCATTCGGCTGCATCTTCGCCGTCAGCGTCTTGCCAGCCGGAAGCGTGACCTTGAAGTAATCCGAATCGGTGCTGGCAGCCATGTTGCCGCTAACGACAGTACCGGCCGTGGTCACCGTGTTCGCCGTCGCCGTCGTATTGTTGCTCTCGGTTTCAATCATGGCCGGGCCGACGACGACCGTGCCCAGGATTTTTTGCGCTTCAAACTTGGCCTGGAAGGTGTTGGCGTAGCTCAGGTCAGCCGGGAACAAGTTTTTGGCCGCGTTGACAATCGCCGTCGCCATGGCCGGCATCTTGATGTTGCTGCCCAAACCGAAGTGCGCTTCAAGAATGATCTTGTCGATATTGGCACGCGGCTTGCCGGCGGCAAGCAAGGCCTTCATGGACTCGAACAGTGGCGCCG
Source organism: Massilia sp. TSP1-1-2 (assembly GCF_049896185.1). Lineage (NCBI taxonomy): Bacteria > Pseudomonadati > Pseudomonadota > Betaproteobacteria > Burkholderiales > Oxalobacteraceae > Massilia > Massilia sp. TSP1-1-2. The sequence goes on along the minus strand of NZ_JAFCTU010000045.1, from coordinate 21,377 downwards.
ACCACAGCTCGTCGGACTGGAACGTCACGCCGTTTTCCGTCACCGACTGGTGGGCGCCATAGGTCTTGGTGCTGTTGTACAGCGTTTCGGTGCGGTTGAGCAGACGGCCGCCCCAGCATGCGCCGTGACCGTCCCAGCTGAACGCCCACTCGGGATGGTAGCTCGCTCCGTTCGGCCGGCTGTACGAATACGAGGCCGCCCAGTAGTCGCCAAAGCCTTCGCCCATGGCGCCGGTGTCGCCGCCCGACCAGCCCGAATTGATGTTGGCCTGGATGCCATGGCCGTATTCGTGCAGGATCACGTCCGCGTCTTCGCCGTCGTTCACGCAGCCGTGGCCGAAGGCCAGGTAGTCCGACGCGCCGCCGCTGTAGTGCGAATTGTCGTCGCCGTTCACGCCGTCGCTGTCGACGTCGAGCGGACGGTTGATGATCGACTTGGTGCCCGTAAAGCCGAGCGACTGGATGTAGCGCTGGTTCTGGTCGATGTGGAAGTAAATATTGGTGTCGTCAAAAGCATTGTTGCCGCGCTTGGCCGTCCACACGCCGTTGGTGGTGGTGCTGGGCGCAGTGGCCGGCGCTTCGATGTTCTTGATGTTGACATACGGGCCGGTCAGCTTGTAGACGCCGCTCGTCACAGTCACGTCGAGCAGCGGCTTGGTCTCGTAGGCTGCATCGAAGGCGCTGGCGGCCGAGGTGTCGGTCAGCGCATCGGTACCGAGCTTGGTGCGCGGATCCGGATCGAACACCAGGCCCGAACCGTTGACGCCGGAAGCCACCGTCGCTGCGGCCATGGTCTGCGCCGGGGCGCTGGCCGGTGCCTGCTTGCCTTCGGCCTTGGCCAGCGCCGTGGCGCTGTGGCGCTCGAGCGTCTGGCCCGGCGCCGCGTTGCGTGCGGCGATACTGCGCTCGCCACCCTTGTTGGTGCGCGGCAGCGATGTCGAGTACGAATCGATCAGCGCGCCGTCATGCGCGTTCAGGTACTGCACAAAGCCGCCGGTCGGCATCTCGGCCTGGATCGTGACCTTGCGCGCCAGCTGCACGCCATCCTTGACCGCCACCCAGACCAGCTCGCCCTTGGGCACGCTGACCAGCTTGTGCTGCACTTTCATGTTGGCCCAGCCGCGGTCGAGCGCCTGGTCTTCGGTGATCTGCGCCTGGTTGTACAGCTGGTTGACGGCCTTGGCGTCGACGCTGGCCGAAACGTGTTTAGTTTCGTTGAAAATTTTCAGCAGCTGGCCGTTGTGGCCGATGGAAACGATGACTTCAGCATGCTCGACCGGCAGGCCGCGCAGCATTTGCTGGTAGGTGTAGTGCTTGCCGGTCAGCGATTCCTGGACCTTGACCAGCACCAGGTTCTCAAGCGACGCAGGCAGGCCGAAGCGGGCCGCGTTCAGGCGCAGCACATTTTGCGGCGAGTCGGCGCGGGTGTTGGTATAGACGCTGAGGTTGTCGACGACGTGCACTGCCGCCAGCGCAGGTGCGGCGTAGGCGAGAACGATCATGGAAGCGAGAATGGAACGCGAGAGAAGGCGCATGCTGGTAAATCTCCTGTCAAAAAACAATCGATATTTCCGGAAGGTCGAGACCGCTTAGGTTCGATTGGCGAGTATAAACACGATTTTTCTGCTACTTTGCAAACCAGACTGTTTTGGACAAAACAGACCTTGAACGACTCAATTTAGACATTCCAGGGGAGCATGGGATCGAATCGGATACGATTGTTTTTTCGTCTGCGACAACAGGAGAACAACGATGCGACCTATTTATGCGGGCTTGATGGCGTGCCTGGCCTGCCTGGCGCTGGCAGCGTGCGCCCAGGCGCGAGCGCCGGCCCCGGCGCCTGCAATGCAGGCATTGGCGGCGATTGAAGACGCGGAACCGGACGTGGCGCAGCAAGTGAGCACCTTCCTTGGGCGCGCCGGTCACGGCGTGCTTGCAACTGAGCAGATGACCGGGAATGCGCGCGCGGCGATGTCGGGCGCGCAGTTGCAGGCCACCAGTGCCATGCTGGCGCCGTGCGGGCCTGCGCCTGCGCTGGAACTGCTGCGCCGCACGACCAAGGGCGAAGACCGGCAGTATGTGTACCGGGTGCCGTGCAAAGGCCACGCGCTGCTGGTCGACATCGATTTCAACAAGGGCGCGAAGATCAACAAGCTGGTGGTGCGCCCCGAACAATAAGTGCAAGGATAGGGCATCCGGGTCCCCTGCCTTGTCCTCGCGCGCCTGAACGAGGACACTGCAGGGGCGGTCAAACCTAGTGTCCTGAGTTGTAAGTTCGTTGAATAAATATCCCGAGAATCGCCGCGATACTGCGTCAAAAATGCTCGCAAGGCCTCGGCCTTGCTCCGCTTTTGTTCCTTGTCTCTCGGCGATTTCGGAACATTTATAAGCAACGAACTTTCAACTCAGGACACTAGCCCGGCGCCTTCAGGCACAAGCCCACGAACGCCTCATTGCCATACCCCACATACCCGCTATTGACGATCGTCCTGTCGCTCGCCGACAGCCGGATCACATACCCGCACTTGGGCATGCCGGTCGTATCAAGCCGCCAGAGGCCCGATTCGCCCGAGGTGGGCACCGTTGGATAGGTGCGCGGCAACGGCACCGGCGCCGTAAACACCCCGCCGTTGGGCGGCAACACGGCGAAACTGAGCGCGCCGAAATGTTCGTCCGTCACCTGGTAAGTGCCCTCGATAATATCGCCGACGACAAAATCGGCGCAGCTGCCGCCACCGGTGGTGATCTTGAAACTGCCGGCCGGAATTTGCGGCGCGGCGTTATCGAGCCTGACGGTGACGGTGTTGCCCGTATAGAGCACGTCGGCCGCGTCGCGCACTTCAATGCGAATGGTCCAGGTGCCGATCTTGCCTGCCGTCTGCCAGCGCGCCAGCACGTTGCCGGCGACGAAAATTTCGGCATTGCCAAGCGCGCCGCTCAAGTCCTCCCGATAAGTGTAGTAATTGGCCGCATCCACCGCCTGCGTGATGCTTGGCAAAAAGCTCCACACGCCGTCGAGCAATTGGGTGCGCGCGATGGCAAAAGGATTGTTGAGCACCTGGTCGCCGCTGCCATCATTGACGATCACGCGGTAGCGCAGCGGCGTGGCGCCGGCGCTGATGTCGGCCGGGTTGGCCAGGTGCCCGGTGATGATGACTTCGCCGCCGAACGGGCTTTGCTTGGCCGTAAAGCCCGCCAGTTGCGCCGGCCCGTTGGCGTAGCCGGCGCCATTGATGTCCGTCACCGCCATGCTGCCCACGGTTTCGATCACGGGCGGGTGGCCGGAAATGACGCGGCCCGGACGGATGTGAATCAACGTCTGTTCGCGGTTGCCCCATACCGGCACGTAATTCGGATTGGTGGGCGGCGGCGCCACCTGCCACGACATGATGGCGCGAATGCGCACCACCACCGCGCCCCTCTGGCAAGGTCGGCGGTATTGGTCCAGCTTAACCGGCAGAAACACCGAATATTCCAGCCCCTCGCGCGGGAGGGGATTGAAGTCGTGCACCGTGACCGAGGTGGTGCCCAGATACGTCTCAAAGCTGCCGTTGCCGTCAAAGTCGCCCCAGAACGCCACATACTCGCGGCTGCCGGCGGTGCACGGGCCGCCCGAGTAGCCATTGGGCAGCTTGACGCGGATGACGCCCACCAGCGCGTCCTGGTTGGGGTTGAGCCCGATGCATTCGAGTTCTTCGTAGCGGGTGCTGCCGTCGACGGGATAGAGCACGTCGGCCAGCTCGCCCAGGTTGATGCCCAGCTGTTGCAGCACGCCCGTGAAGCCGGACGCCATCAGCTCGTCGGTCAGCGCCGGCTCGCTGATCAGTTGCTGCAGTTCGGCCAGCGCATAGCGGTGCGGTTCCACGTCCATGCCCTTGTACAGCGCCTGCAAGGCGGCAGCGTCCAGCTGCTTGGGTTCGGCCAGCGCCAGCGCCTGGGCCGGGTCGATCACTTGCGCCAGCGGCGCCGGCAGCTTGGCTTGCGCTTGCTTGAGCAGCTCGTCGATGAAAATCACGCGCAGCGGATCGATTGCAATATGGGTATTGTGCACGTCGCCCCATACAGGGGTGAAGTTTGGCGCATTCGGCGGTGGCGGCACATTCCACGACAAGATTGCGCGCACCAAATAAATATTGTGGATGAAGCACAGGCGCTTGGAGGGATTGACTTGCAGCGTGACCGCGTATTCGAGGCGGCGCGCGCCCACCGTCCCGGCCGGAATATCGTAGGCCGAAAAACTGGTCAAGCCCGCATCCTGCCAAGTTGCGCCGTTGTCGCCCGACAGGTAAAAGCGCACGTACTCCCGGGTGCCGGCCGAACAGACGCCGCCGCCATAACCGCTGGGCTGGTTGACGTAGACGACGGCGTCAAGCCGGTTGAACTGGGGCTGGAAACCCACGCAGCCAATTTCTTCGTACGTGGTGTTAAGCGCGATATTGACGACCGGCGGAAAGGGGCTGGCCGCCACGTTGCCAAAATAGTTGGGGTTGGACAGCACCAACGCCCGAAACTTGGCCCGCTCGACCGGTACGCGCTGCTTTTCGCTGGCGTCAGGCGCTTGCGGCGTGCCCGCTTGTTGCTCAATGATATCCATGTTCGCTGCTCCGTCTGATGAATGAAGGAGAACAGTGTGGAACAGCGTTTGATGAGGCCGCTTATCGCGGATCAAGCGGCAAGCGCCGCCGCTAGCCGATGCTGCGCCGGTGTTTGGAAAAGAAATCAAGCAGCATTTTGCTGGCGTCCGGCCCGGCGCCTGAATTGTAGGAGAGCCGTTCATCGCCGCCGCTCCATGCATGTTTGAGTTCGGCAATTTGCGCCACGCGCAATATCAGCCTGCGATCGCTGTAGACGTCATGCACGCGATACGGATGGGAACTTTTGGTGCCCACTTTGGATGACATGTCGACCGGGCTGCCGTACGGCAAGCGGTTCAGCAGCATCGCCTGGCGCGTCAATTGCGCCTGGTTGACGGGCCGCACCACGGTGTCTTCTTCACCCTGGAACAGGATGGTCGGCAAGGGCGGGAAACCGGGCCGCTTGAACAGCACTTCGGCAATCGCGCTGTCGACCCGGCTGCTGGCGCCGTGCTGCATGACACCGAGCGCGCCGACCGTGCTGTGCCCGGCGCCAAACAGCGGGCCCGAATGCATGCCCAGCGCGGCGAACAGGTCCGGATGGTTGAGCGCGACAATATTGGCCATGCCTGCGCCGGCCGAAATGCCGCAGATATAGATGCGTGCGCGGTCGATCGGGTAGGTACCGGCCACTTTGTTGACGATGCCCACGATCAGGCTGACATCGCCGCCGCCGTGCTGGGTGGCGCGGTCATACCATTTCCAGCAGCGATGGGGGTGCGCGCTGACCGACTGCTGCGGGTAGAGCACCGCATAGCCTTGTTTCTCGGCCCAGTGGTTCATCCGCGTGCCTTGCGCGAACAGGGTCGCGCTCTGGTCGCAGCCATGCAGCATGACAACGAGCGGCAGTCCGGTGCGCGCCGGCGGGGTGTCGGGAATGTACAGCCAGTAACTCATGCGGCGCATGGCGCCGGCCCCGTGGTCGGCCTGGCCCGTATAGTGCGATGCGAGCCATTTGCCGCTGGCCGGCGCGACTGGATCAAGCGCCGTTCGGGTGGGGCGCGCAGGCGCGGCTTTGGGACGGGCGGGAGCGGTTTTTTTGGCAGGCGCGCTCTTGGGTTTTGGTGTGGGTTTAGGTTTGGGTATGGCCTTGGCCTTGGCCTTTGGCGCAGGCTTGGGAACGGCAAGCAATGCGCTCAGCGCCCGGCTGACCGTGCGCTGCTGCTGTTTCCCGGCGCGCAGCAGGCCGCGCAGCCAGGGATTGGCAGATTTTTTTACCATCGCAGCCTGGAAACGGCAAGACGCCCGAATAGCGAAGCAACAAAGGAACGGGTGCGAATGGGCTTGCCCAGCGGGCCGGCGTTGTTGCAGCGGGAAGTTACGAACATCATGATGAATGTCTCCGGGTTTTTTTATAAGAATATCCCGAAGGCAAGCCCTGCTCTGTGCGCTATCACGCTTATATTTTGCAACTCATCAATAAAGCAACACTCTTCACGCGGTGGTGATGTTGATGACACGATTGGTGCTACGCATTGAGCCGACATCAATAATAACGTAGGGCGGAAAAGCGCAGCGCATTCCGCCATGCATGCGTCAACGTGGCGCGAACATGGCGGAATGCGCTGCGCTTTTCCGCCCTACGCATCTGTAGATAAATCAAAATTTTCAGGCTTTTGGCTATTCCGCAGCCGACGCCGGCAAAATCCAAAATTTCGACGCACTTAAACGCGCAAGGCGGCGCTTTTGATGAGCAGGTGTGCTGAAACCATACCCGAACACGCATAGGCCAATTCAATTTATGCAAAGGTTGTACGGTTTGGGCAAGCGGGCCGCACCGATTACCGCTGCATCGACTCCCACACCTTCTGCAAGCGCTTGCCCGACACCGGCATCGGCGTTCTGAGCTCCTGCGCAAACAAGGAGACGCGCAACTCTTCCAGCATCCACCTGAACTCCACCATCTTCGGATCGGTATTCTTGCCCGCCATGCGTTCGCGCGCAGCGCGCATGAAATGGCTGGCCGACTGCGTCCACTCCGCCATCAGCTTGGCGTCGCGCGCCGGGTCGCCGCGCAGCTTTTCGATGCGGACATTGATCGCCTTCAGGTAGCGCGGGAAATGCGCGATCTGTGCATACTCGTTATCGAGCAAGAAGCGCTTGTTCACCAAGCCCTGCAACTGCGCCTGCATGTCCGCCGCCGCTTGCAAATTGACGCCCTGCAGCTTCTTGGGCAAGCCATGGAACTCGGTCAGCACCTGCCCCACCAAGCGCGCAATCTCGTTCACCAGCAAGGTCAAGCGCGCCTTGCCCTCGTCCTTGCGCTGATTGAACGAAGCCGCGTCCGTCGGCAGCGGGTCTTGCAGGCAGGCGATATCGATCGCCTTCTGGATGATCTGGTCGCGCAGCTCTTCTTGCGAACCCATCGCCATGAACTGCATGCCCATCTGCTGCAAACCCGGAATATTTTTCTCGACGAACTTGAGCTGCTCCTTGAACTGCAGCGCAAACAGGCGCCGCAAGCCCACCCGGTGCGTGCGCGCGGCCACCGTCGGGTCGTCGAATACTTCCAGGTCGCAATGGGACCCCTTGTCGACCAGCGCCGGAAAACCAATCAAGGTCAGCTTGCCCTGCACGATTTCGAGCAGCTCCGGCAGTTCGCCGAAGGTCCAGCCGGTCAGGCCGATATGCTGGCTGACGTTGGGCGCGGCAACCGGCGCCGCGCTGGCCGCCGACGCCTTGCCCCGGCTTGCGGCAGGCACCGTATTGGCCGGCACCGAGACCTCGGCCAGCTTTTGAAAACTCTCGCGCGCCTGGCCGCCAAATTCGGCCTGCAGCGTGGCCAGGTTGCGGCCCATGTCGAGCTGGCGGCCGTGCTCGTCGATGACCTTGAAGTTCATGAAGTGGTGCGCCGGCAGCGTTTCGGCCTTGAAGTCGGTGGTCAGCACCGTCAGGCTGGTCTGGGCGCGGATGTCGGCGATGATCGCGTCGATCAAGTCGCCGCGCCCGAACTGGCCCTTCTCGTGCATGCGTTCGCAAAACTTGGCCGCGTAGTCCGGCAGCGGCACGCAATGCCGGCGCAGTTTTTGCGGCAGCGATTTTAATAGCAGGTGCACTTTTTCCTTCAGCATGCCCGGCACCAGCCACTCCACGCGCTCGCGCGGCATCTGGTTAAGCGCAAACAGGGGCACGGCAAGCGTCACGCCATCGCGCAGGCTGCCCGGCTCGAAGTGGTAGGTCAATCCCATTTCGATGCCGGTCACCGACATCAGCTTGGGGAACAGCTCCGTGGTCACGCCGGCCGCTTCGTGCCGCATCAATTCTTCGCGGTTCAAAAACAGCAGTTTGGGCTCGCTGTAGGTCGCGTCCTTGTGCCACTTTTCAAAACCGGCGCCATTGACCACGTCGGCCGGGATGAGCTGATCGTAAAAGGCGGCGATCAGCTGGTCGTCCACCAGCACGTCGAGCCGGCGCGACTTGTGCTCAAGGTTTTCAATTTCCTTGACCAGCTTGTGGTTGTGCGCAAAAAACGGCGCGCGCGTATTGAAGTCGCCGCCGACTAACGCGTCGCGAATGAAGATTTCGCGCGCCTCCTGCGGATTGAATTGCCCGTAGTTGATGCGGCGCTGGCTGTAGATGACGATGCCGTGCAGCGTAGCGCGTTCGGACGCGGTGACTTGCGAAGCGTGCTTTTCCCAGCGCGGCTCGCCCCAGGATTTTTTCAGCAGGTGCGCGCCCACGCGCTCGATCCACTCCGGAGCGATCTGCGCCACGCAGCGCGCGTACAGGCGCGTGGTGTCGACCAGTTCGGCCGCCATGATCCACTTGCCCGGCTTTTTGAGCAGCGAACTGCCCGGCCAAATGTGAAAGCGAATGCCGCGTGCGCCCAGGTAGCCGGCGCCCGGTTCGTCGTCGGCCTTGAAGCCAATGTTCCCCAGCAGGCCCGTGAGGAGCGCCGTATGCAGGTTTTCGTAGGTGGCCGGCAGCTCGTTCATGCGCCAGCCCTGCTCCTTGACGATGGTGAGCAACTGCGAATGCACGTCGCGCCACTCGCGCAATCGCACTTGGTTCAGGAAATTGGCGCGGCAGGTTTCCTGCAACTGGCGGTTGGTTTTCTTGTGGCCGATGGCGTCTTCAAACCAGCGCCAGATCTTGATATAGGTGAGGAATTCGGATTTTTCGTCGGCGAATTTTTTATGCGCCTCGTCGGCCGCCTGTTGATGCTCCATGGGCCGGTCGCGCGGGTCTTGCACCGACAGTGCGGAAGCCACGATCAGCATCTCGGTCAGGCAGGCATTGTCCAGCGCGGCCAAAATCATGCGGCCCACGCGCGGGTCGAGCGGCAGCTTGGCCAGCTTGTGGCCGAGCGGCGTCAGGTCATTGTTGTCGTCGACCGCGCCCACTTCCTGCAGCAGCTGGTAGCCGTCGGCGATCGCGCGGCCCTGCGGCGGCTCGATGAAGGGGAAGGTCTCCACGTCCGTCAGGTGCAGGGACTTCATGCGCAAGATGACGGCCGCCAGCGACGAGCGCAAAATTTCGGGCTCGGTAAATTTGGGGCGCTGGTTGAAGTCGTCTTCTTCATACAGGCGGATGCACACGCCGTCGGCCACGCGCCCGCAGCGCCCGGCGCGCTGGTTGGCGGCCGACTGGGCGATGGGTTCGACCTGCAGCTGCTCGACCTTGTTGCGGAAACTGTAGCGCTTCACGCGCGCCAGGCCCGCGTCGACCACGTAGCGGATGCCCGGCACCGTCAGCGAGGTTTCGGCCACGTTGGTGGCCAGCACCACGCGGCGCGCATTGCTGATCTTGAAGACGCGCTCTTGCTCTTCGACCGACAGGCGGGCGAACAGCGGCAAAATTTCCACATGCGGCGGATGGTGCTTGCGCAGCGCTTCGGCGCAGTCCCGAATTTCGCGCTCGCCCGGCAAAAACACCAGCACGTCGCCGGAACCGAGGCGGCACAATTCGTCCACGCCTTCGACCACGGCGTCCATCAGGTCGCGCTTGTCGCGCGCGGCCTGGGCCTTGGGCATCGGTTTGCCGCTGTCCGGCGCGCCGGTGGCAACCGGATCGCGGTCCACCGGGCGGTAGCGCACTTCCACCTTGTACAGGCGGCCCGATACTTCGATCACGGGCGCCAGCTTGCCGTTGTGGGCGAAGTGGCGCGCGAAGCGGTCGGCGTCGATGGTGGCCGAGGTGATGATTACTTTCAGGTCGGGCCGGCGCGGCAGCAGCTGCTTGAGGTAGCCGAGCAAAAAGTCGATGTTCAGGCTGCGCTCGTGCGCTTCATCGATGATGATGGTGTCGTAGTTGCGCAGCATCGGATCGGTCTGCGTTTCGGCCAGCAGGATACCGTCGGTCATCAGCTTGACCGAGGCGCCCGGCTTGAGCGTATCGGTAAAGCGCACCTTGAAGCCCACGTGTTCGCCCAGCGGCGAGCCGAGTTCCTGGGCGATGCGCTTGGCCGTCGACGAAGCGGCGATGCGGCGCGGCTGGGTGTGGCCGATCAGCGCTTTTTGTCCCCGCCCCAGCTCCAGGCAAATCTTGGGCAGCTGGGTGGTCTTGCCCGAGCCGGTTTCGCCCGAGACGATGATGACCTGGTTTTCCAGGATTGCGCGGGCGATGTCGGCGCGCCTGCCCGAGACCGGCAAGTCTTCGGGGAAGGTGATCGGGGGCAGCGGGGTGCGGAACACTTCGCGCGGGGGGCGGTCCGATCGCGGCTGGCGCGCGGGCGCCTGGCCTGGGGATTCCGGGTCCACGCCGCGCGGGAGGCGTGCACCGGCACCGTTTTGAGCGGCAGGCGCAGCCTGGCCGCTTGCCGGGGGCGCCGAGCCCGAAGCGAAATCCGCCCTACCCTCTGCGGGCGGGCGTGGCGGGCGTGGCGGCCTTGGGCCGGTTGCCTGGGCGTCGCGTGGCGAACGGGGGGTGGCTGGCTGGGCGTCGCGTGGCGGCCTTTGCCCGACTGGCTGGGCGTCGCGTGGCGGCCTTTGCCCGGTTGGCTGGGCGTCGCGTGGCGGCCTTGGGCCGGTCGGCTGGGCGTCGCGGCGCGGCCTTGGCTTGGCTTGCCGGTGGCCGTCGCCCGCCACTTTTGGCGGCGCGGCGGGGGCGGACGGCTTCTTGCTCTGTTCTGACATTGTTTTTTACACGTATTTGGTGCGCAAGTCGCGCAGCGAATTATAATGCGGCAAATGGAAACCTTTAACCAATTCGTCCAATGGCTGCGCTCAGTCGCGCCCTACATCCACGCCTTCCGTGGCAAGACCTTCGTGATCGCCTTTCCGGGTGAACTCGTAACAGCCGGCGCCCTGCCCGTGCTGGCCCAGGATTTGTCGCTGCTCGTGGCCCTCGGCATCCGCGTGGTCGTGGTGCACGGCTCGCGCCCCCAGGTGGCCGAACAGCTCGCGCTGCGAAACGTCGAAGGGCGCTTTCATAACGGTGTGCGCATCACCGACACCGCGGCGCTCGAATGCGCCAAGGAAGCGGCCGGCGAACTGCGCCTCGATATCGAAGCGGCCTTCAGCCAGGGCTTGCCGAATACGCCGATGGCGCATGCCGCCATCCGCATCATCTCAGGTAACTTCGTCACTGCGCGCCCGCTAGGGGTGATCGACGGCGTCGATCTGGAACTGACCGGCATGACGCGCAAGATCGCCGCCGAGACCATCCACGCGATCCTGGCCACCGACAGCGTGGTGCTGCTCTCGCCGCTCGGTTTCTCGCCCACCGGCGAAGTGTTCAACCTGACCATGGAAGACGTGGCCGTGTCGGCCGCGATCGCGCTGCACGCCGATAAAATTGTCTTCATCACCGAAACGCCGATGATGATGGACCAGGCGGGCGTCGAAATTCGCGAGCTGTCGTCGCACCAGGCCGAAGCCGTGCTCAATGCCGACTTTTTGCCGTCCGACTCCGCCTTTTACCTGCAGCATGCGATCAAGGCTTGCAACAGCGGCGTGCCGCGCGCGCATATTCTGCCCTATGAAATGGACGGCTCGGCGCTGCTCGAACTGTTCACCCACGACGGCGTGGGCACCATGATCAGCCACGAAAATCTGGAGTCGCTGCGCATGGCCACCATTGAGGACGTGGGCGGTATCATCAAGCTGATCGAGCCGCTGGAAGCGGACGGCACGCTGGTCAAGCGCGGGCGTGAACTGATCGAGCGCGAAATCGACAATTTCTCGGTCATCGAGCACGATGGCGTGATTTTCGGTTGCGCCGCGCTGTATCCGTTCCCGGCCGAGAAGATGGCGGAGATGGCCTGCCTGACGGTCAATCCCGAAGTGCAGACCCAGGGCGACGGCGAGCGTATTCTCAAGCACGTCGAGAACCGGGCGCGCGCGGCCGGCATCAAGCAGCTGTTCGTACTGACCACCCGCACCTCGCACTGGTTCAAGAAGCGCGGTTTTATTCCCGCCACGGTGGACGCGCTGCCGAAGGACCGCCAGCACATGTATAACTGGCAGCGCAAATCCCAGGTCTTGATCAAACCTTTATAATGCGTGTTTCACTTACCAAGCATTAGGAGCAGAGATGGCGCGCACAGTTCATTGCATCAAACTGAACAAGGAAGCCGAAGGGCTCGACTTCGCCCCTTATCCGGGCGAACTGGGCAAGCGGATCTGGGAATCCGTGTCCAAGGAAGCGTGGGCTGCGTGGCTCAAGCACCAGACCATGCTGGTCAACGAAAATCGCCTCAACCTGGCCGACCAGCGCGCCCGCAAGTACCTGGCCACGCAGATGGAAAAGCATTTCTTCGGCGAAGGGGCCGATGCGGCGATGGGTTACGTTCCGCCGGCGGACTGAGTCAGCTGCACTGTTGAGGGTGTGGCAGAGCCTTATCCACTGCAAGAGGGTTTGGCGAGCGTGTAGGTCGGAAAAGGGCAACGCCCGCATTCCGACAAGCGCCATCGACGGCTCATGTCGGAATGCGGGCGATGCCCTTTTCCGACCTACAGTGTAGAGGCTGTTGCGAAGGCCGAGACCTTGCTGCACACCTCATAAAAAATGCCGTTCAGCACTTGGCTGAACGGCATTTTTCATGTCCGGCTGCAAAGCCGGCAAGCTCTTAATAACTCTTGCCGCGCAAGGCCTGGAACAGTTTCTTGGCGCTCACATCCGCAAGAAAATCCATGCCCGAAAACGCCGTCGTGCTCTCCTGCACGCTGACCGACTGTCGCCCGAACGCCGCATTCAATCCCACCGTATTTTTCATCGGGAAAATGTGCTTGTTAAACTCAACAACCGACACGATGGTCGTCGCAGCTCCCGAGACCGACATGCCGTAACGGCCCGCCTCGGCGGCATAGGCCCCGCGCAGCGCGGCGGCGAAATTGGCGTTCGGCACGCAACGGCCGCAGCGCCAGTCCAGCACCAGGGCCGGCACTTCCGAACGGCGCAACTCCTGGCGCACGCCGTGGGCGGCGTCAACCGTCATCGCGCCATAGCCGCCCGCCGGAGTTGCCGAGACAATCCGGCACTGGCGCAGCTCGCACTTGGCCATGAAGACCTGGCCGCTGTCGCAGCGCATCCGATACAGTTCGACCGGGCCTTGCGGCGTCATCAGGCCCGCGCCCTGACCGCCCACGCAACCGACCGCCTGCCCCAGCTTTTCCACCGTGACGGTGGAGACGCCGGCGCGAAACGGCAAGCGCTCCGTGGCCGGACGCTCGCCCTGGACCATGACCGAGGCCGGCGTCGAGGCCGGCGCGGTGACCAGCGTGACGTTCGAATCGGCCGTCACCTGCACCACCGTGGCCGATGCCGGCACCCAGACCGCCTTGGGCTTGACCGGCTCGCTCGAGGCAAAAGCACTCAGTGAGGCTGCGCACGACAACAATACGAACAATCGCTTCATGGTTTTCCCTGTCGTTGAACTGCTAATAATGAACTTTTTTATGCGAACGTCAGCGTCTTAACGCCTTCACTCGTTCCCAGCAGGCAGACGTCGGCACCGCGGCGGGCAAACAGGCCAACGGCGATCACGCCCACGATCTGGTTGATCTGCTGCTCCAGCGCCACCGGGTCGGCAATTTGCAAGCCGGCCACGTCGATGATTTCACCGCCGTTGTCGGTCACGAATGCCTGGTCGGTGCCGCTTTGCAAGCGCAGGCGCGGCTGGCCGCCGAGCGCGGCGAGCTGGCGCATCACGGCCGCGCGCGCCATCGGCAGCACTTCGACCGGCAGCGCGAACTTGCCCATCACGTCCACCAGCTTGGAGCCGTCGGCAATGCACACAAAACGGCGCGATACCGAGGCGACAATCTTTTCACGCGTGAGCGCCGCGCCCCCGCCCTTGATCATGGCGCCGGTGGCGGTGATTTCGTCGGCGCCGTCGATGTACACGGCGATATCGGTGACGTCATTGAGGTCGAACACGGCAATGCCATGCCCGCGCAGGCGCGCCGCGGTCGCTTCGGACGAGGCCACGGTACCCTTGATGCGGTGCTTGATGCGCGCCAGTTCGTCTATGAAAAAATTGGCGGTCGAACCAGTGCCCACGCCGATGATCTCGCCATCGACCACGTAATCGATGGCGGCGCGCGCCACTTCCTGCTTAAGTTCGTCTTGAGTCATGATCTGGAAAAATGTGGTAATGCACCATTTTAGCGGATAGAACAAGGGGAAATGACAATCGCCCGTTAAATTTTGCACAATGGTAACAATTGGGACGGAAAAGGTGTCGCATTTGCGTAAACGCTGCAATAAACTATGCGAAAATGGACGATGCATAACGGATTTCAGGAACGCGTAAATGAATGACACAACAACGGTGCTGGTAGTGGACGACAGCCGGGTTTCACGGATGATGGCGCGCCAGTTCATCCTCAGCGCAAAACCGCTGTGGACGGTGGAAGAAGCGGGCACCGGCGAAGAAGCCATCGCGCGCGTTGCGACGCTCTCGCCTGCGCTGATCCTGATTGACGTCAACATGCCCGGCATCGGCGGCGTCGCCGCGGCAGCACAGCTGCGCGCGCTCTGCCCGCAAGCCCACATCTCGCTGGTCACGGCGAACGTCCAGAACGCCACGCGCAACCGTGCAGGCGAGCTGGGCATTGGCTTCATGGAAAAACCGATCACCGAGGCGCGCATCCACGCCCTGATCAAGGCCATCAGCACCGACTAGCCATGCTCAACCTCAGCGAACTGCAGCATGATGCACTGGTCGAGATCTTCAACATCGGCGTGGGCCATGCCGCCAGGTCGATGAGCGAGATCGTCAATGAGCCGGTGACGATGTCGGTGCCGTCGATTTCCTTTCTGAATCGCGCCGGCGCGGCCGCCATGCTGCGCAACAAGGATTCCAAGCGCGTGTGCGGCGTCAGCCAGCACTACGACGGCGCGTTTTCCACCGACGCCATCTTGATGTTCCCCGAGGATAAAAGCCTGGACATCGTGCGCCTGATGGTCGGCGAATCCGTGCCGCTCAAGGAACTGACGGAGATGGAACAGGAGGCGATGAGCGAAATTGGCAACATCATCCTCAATTCCTGCGTCGGCACGCTGGCGAATATTTTTTGCCAGGAACTGCGCGGCTCGCTGCCCGCATACCACGTGGGCACCAGCGAGGAAATCCTGGCTGCCTCCGGCGGCGACGCCGACACCGTGGTGCTGATGCTGCACATTGACTTCATCCTCGAAACCCACCAGATCCACGGTTATGTCGCCTTCATCCTCGACCTGACCGCCCTGCACGACTTGCAGGAACAGGTCGACCGCTACCTTGCCAATGCAATGGGTGCGGCTTGACATGCTGACCGCCGACAGCGACCGCCTGAGCGTGCTTGAAAGCGTGCTGCACGCGATGAACGTGGGCGCTATCGTGCTCGACAACGCTTGCCGCGTGCTGGTCTGGAACAGCTGGATGGTGCGCCACGCGGGCCACGCGGCAGCGGCCGTCATGGGCCAGGATTTCTTCGCGCTGTTTCCCGAACTGCAAGGCAAGCGGATCGAAGGTGCCGTGCGCCAGGCGCTGCGCGACAATTTTCCGTCGGTGTTGTCGCAAACGCTGCACAAGGCGCCGTTCAGCTTGTATACCAGTGCCGCCACCCGTGTCAGTGGCGAGCTGATGCAGCAGGCGGTGGCCGTCACGCCGCTCAGCGTGCCGGGCGCGGCGCGCCTGTGCCTGATTCAGATCACCGATGTCAGCGTGGCGGTGGCGCGCGAGCGGCTGCTGCGCGACCAGGCGCTCGAATTGCGCTCGCAAACGTTTTCGGACGGGCTGACCGGGATTGCCAACCGGCGTCACTTCGATGTGGCCATCGAAAAGGAAGTGCGGCGCGCCAAGCGTTCCGGCACGCCACTGTCGCTGTTGATGATCGACATCGACTACTTCAAAGCCTACAACGACCATTACGGTCATCAGCAGGGCGACGATTGCCTGATCAAGGTAGCCGGCGCGCTGGCGCAAATGCTGCAGCGCCCGGCCGACCTGATCGCGCGCTATGGGGGCGAAGAGTTCGCCGTGATTCTGCCCGAGATGGATGGCGAGCAAAGCGCGCGCATGGCTGAAGCGATGCGCCAGAAGATTGTCGGCATGCAGCTGCCGCACGCCAAATCGGAGCATGGCGAGCACGTGACGGTCAGCATCGGCGTGGCCACGCATCGCGGCGAAACGGGCGACATCGCCTACCTGGTCGGCGCCGCCGACCGCGCCCTGTATGCGGCCAAGCACGCCGGGCGCAACCGGGTTGGGCTGCACGTGGTGGAAGTGGCCGCGGCCCAGGCGTGCGCCAGCCAGGCCTAAGGGTCAAGGTTTAGGGGTCAAGGTTTAAGGGTCAAGGTTTACGGGTCCAGGTTTAGGGGGCAAGGCCTGAACGTCAAGCCTTGGACGTCAAGGCTGCGGCGAATGCGCCTGCTTCAACCGGCGCAGCACAAAGGTCGAGCGGCTGTGGCGCAAGCCCGGCAAGGTGTACAACTTGCGCCGCAAGAACTCTTCATAACCTGCCGTGCCCGCCACCGCCACCTTGATCAGGTAATCGTACTCGCCCGTCAGCAGGTAAGCTTCCAGCACTTCCGGCATGTCCGCCAGCGCCTGTCCAAAGCGCTCGAAGGTGTCGTCATCATGGCGGTCGAGCGTGACTTCGATCATCACCGTATCGGGCACGCCGAGCGCCTTCTGGTTCAGCAGCACGGTGTAGCCTTCGATCACGCCCTGCTCTTCCATCTGCCGCACCCGGTTCCAGCAGGGCGAGGCCGACAGGCCAACCTGCTCGGCCAGATGCGCATTTGACATGCGGCCGTCGCGCCGTAGCTCGCGCAATATCTTGCGGTCTATCTCGTCCAGTTCAGAAGCGGCATTCATGTTTTTCACCTCGATAGAAGAATCTTCTTTATTTTACGCTGAACACGAAAGACTATTCTAATTTACAGCCATTTTTGCAGTCGTTTGAAAGCCTATTCTTGCCGCCACGCGCTATTCTTTTGGCATGACCTGCGCCCATCGCCCCCTCACTTTTTCAATCGATAACGCGCGTACGCTCGACACGCTCGAAGCCATCTTGGCGATTGCCCGCCGCGGCGGCTTGCGCCTGTCCAGCCTGCAACTGCAGGCGGGCCAGACAGACGACTTCGTCAGGATGGAATTGCTTGCCGACGAGGCCGACCTGCTCGCGCTGTTCGATGCCCGACTGCACAACGTGATCGGTGTCCATGCCATCACCTCCCCGGCGCGGGTTGTCGGATCCTTTTACAGTGACGAGCGATGGCGAAGAAGGCGCGCGCCAAGTGCCTGATAGTGCGTGCCATTCGCAATAGGTATGAAATTGCAGTCCACGGCCTACCTACACCATCTAACGGACTCGCCATGTCTACTTTCACTACGGCCATGACGACCGGCCTCGCCGGGGCCGCCCTGTGCACCAGCATCTGTGTCCACGCGGCCTTGATCGATTACACCAGCCGCGCCGCTTTCGATGCCGCTACTACCGAGCGCAGCCTCGAGCCGAACGCGGCGCCGCCCAACGGCTTCGCGTTTTTGGGAGGACGCGAATTGAACGGCATCGGGTATCCCGACGACGCCTACGCGGTCAATCCCGGCTATGCACCGGCGCTTTACGCATGGGGCAGCGGCGCGGTGCTGTTGTTGGCCAGACAGTCGCGCCTGGCATTCGCGCCCGTGACCGAGTTTGCCGCCGATTTCGGCAGCTTGCCCGCAGGCGAGAGCATCACCGTCACTATCGCTGGCATTGCCACCACGATCGACACGCCACGGCAGCGCCAGCTGACCTTTCGCGGCGGGACTTCCAGCACGCCGTTCTCCAGCGTGGCCTTTTCGACCAGCGCCCAGTTCCTTATCCTCGACAACGTCACACGTGCCCAAGCCCAGGCCGTGCCCCCGCCGCCCACCAGCGTGCCAGAACCTGCGTCCGTGGCGCTGATCGGCCTCGGCTTGCTGGGCCTGGCAAGGCGGCGCCAGGCCGGGCAATAGTATGCATGTTGCAATATTCGGGAAAATACCGGACACTCCCGAGCATTGCACATCCATTCACTCTCGAATACTCCACCATGCTCAAACTCAGTTGCCTCGCCGCTGTCTCACTTCTGCTGACGGCGCAATCTGCCAGCGCCAACGAGTATGCGGCGCTGATCACGGCAAAAAAATATCCGGAAGCCGAGCGCGCCGCCAGCGCCAAGCTGGCCAAGGAACCGGCGAATGCCGAAGCGCTGGTGGGCAAGATCGACGCCATCATGGCGGTGGGCACGGAAAGCCGGATCGGCGAAGCGGTCAAGCTGGCGCAGCAATGCGTCGCCGCCAACCCGGCTGCGGCGCCCTGCCACCTGGCGCTGGGCAAGTCCATGGGCTGGAAAGCCATGACCGGCGGCGTAATGTCCGCGCTTAGCTACGCGGGCGACATGCGCGACGCGCTCAAGAAAGCGGTCGAACTCGATCCCAACAACATGGACGCGCGTTTCACGCTGCTGCAGTTCTACATGATGGCCCCGGGCATTATGGGCGGCGGCACGGGCAAGGCGGAAACCCTGGCCGGGCAAACCGCGGCGCTCAATGCCGATGCAGGCAAGACCATGACGGGCTTGCTCGACGCAGCGGCTGACCGTTTGCCGAAGGCGGAAGCGCTGGCCATGACGCTGCGTCCCGGCGCGAATGCCGATCTGAATGACGCTCAGGAATCGCTGCTGGTCAATATCGGCGCCAAGTATTTGTCAGAGAAAAAATTTCAGGATGCCGAGCGCGTACTGCGCGAAGCGGTCAAGCGTTTTCCGGACGGCGAATCGGCGCCCTTCCTGATCGTGCGGGCGCAGCAGGAACAAGGCAAGCATCGGGAAGCGGTCGCCGGTTTGGAGCTGCAACTGGCCAAGCAGCCGCGCGCGCGTCTGCATTACCGGCTGGGCCAGTCGCTGCAGGCGCTGGGCGAAAAGACCAAGGCGGCGGGCGCGTTTGAAAAGGCGCTGGCGCTAAGGACCGGCTTGTCCGGCAAGCAGATTTCCGACGCCGAAAAGCAACTGTCCGCCCTGAAGGGCTAAAGCGCGGCGCAACTGGGGCGCTGCCGGGCATTGCCCAGCGCAACATGACGCACCAACAGCGCCCCGTCGCGCTGGGCGACCAGACAAAAGCGCGCCCGGTAATCGCGCGGCGCCGACGCCGGGCGCGGGCCGCGCGCATCGATCGCCACTTCGTACACCTTGCCCGGCTGCAGCGTCGCAGCCGGCGTTTGCGGCAGCACCGGCAAACGCCCGGCGTAGGGAACGCACATCCTGAACGTCACTGGAAACGTGCGCTGGGGCGGCATCACCATCTTCCACACGGGCGTTTTGGCGCCTGCCTCGCTGACCGTGATGGCATGGAAATTGGGCGCGCCGGCGCGCGCCTCCTCCGCTTCTGGAATCGTAAAACAAGGGACGCCCCCATTGCCCTGCCTGACCAGCAGCTCGCCTGCAGGAGCGGCCGCGCACGCCCCGGCGCTGGCAATGGCCAGGATGAACAGGCAGCGTAGCAATTGGCTGGAGGGCATGCGCAGACTCCGTCGAAAGATGCATGTGAAGAACATCAAGCCTACGTAGTTGCCGCACGGCAGTATTGACTCAGCGCAAACGGCGAAGAATGCCTTTGGGCAAGTTTTGACGCCGCCCGGGCTGGATCAGGAAACCGGCAAGTACTTGCTCGAACAAGGGCAGGCTGTGCGCATCGTGCGGCTGGCGCATGGCAGCGGCCGAGCCCAGGTGCTTGAGGACGAAATAATCGGCCAGCAGGTCGCCCTGCGCTTCCATGTTGTAGTCGGCCAGCGTTTTGCCGGGCGCCAGCAGGTAGCGGTACGACAGGCCGATGCGGATGGCGCCCCGGGTGCGCACGGGATAGCCCAGCTGGTGCTGCCAGACGTGCACCATTTCGTGAAGGAACCAATGCTGGTTGGTGACGGACGCCTGCGCGTAGTCGTCGAGGAAGCAGGACGCGTGAAAGTACAGGTGGCCGTTCGGCGTCATCGCGCAGTTCTTCGGCTGGAAGGGCATGTAGCGCCGGGCGTGGATGCGCACACGTGGGTAGTCGATGGCATCGCGAAACAGTAGCGAAGCCATGGCGATTTCGCCTGCGGTGAGGGGGCGCCAGCGATGCGAGTGCAGGCGACGAAAAGGTAAGGCATCCATCGATTACTTGCGTGAGATTAAGAGGCACGGCAATCCTACTGTAGATTGCTCGAATAAGGTTTTGAGTAACTTCTCGATCGATCAACCGCCCCACAGTCGCCATCCCTAAAAAACGCCGCGACCGTCCGCTATTGCCCCAAACCGGCGTTTGGTCGACTCGTTAAGCCATGGCTCCCAGACACCAGAACATCTGTCAAAAAGGCACTTCTCATCAGCGTTCACCGGCTTGTGAGTTCACCGAGTTTCGTCCTAAAAACCTCGATGGCAAGAAGCTCAAGCAAAGGCCACTGTTCGCACAGCCAACGTTTGCCCTCTGCAGTGGGTTCGACATAGGGGTTAGTTTTTGTCGCGCAGGCCATGCCCTGTCCGATGACTTCATTTTCATCCTCGAGCCCCCCTGCGATCATCGCTTTGATCGGGTGCACAATAAGGGCGCGGGTGAGGTGCGGTCTCATGGCACATCCGGGTGCAATGATTGCAAACGCCTCTTCAACAAAGCACCAGCAACTTGTTGGCCAGAACGTTTCAGTGATCCGTTTCATGAAGTCAGCATCTGATACAGATTCTGGCGTTCCTTGAACATCAGCATAAAAATCAGCGAGTTTAACAAGACACTTTGGGGAGGACCAATTTTCCATATTTGTTACTCATTTCAAAACACTTTAAGCAACAAGGGTGGCGCTGTCAATTTCCGGCATTAAGGCGCCACCCATTTCCGGCGTAATGGCGCCACTTTGACCACCGATTTCAGGGGCTCAAACTGGGTTGCAAGAATGCTCGATTTTGAGCGTTTTGGCAACATCGTTTTTTGACGTAAATGGCGCTTTTCCGGCTGTCAATTTGTGCGAGGTTGGCCACCAGTACTCTGGGGGGCATCCTGAGGGACGCAAAGGTTGCTGGGAGGTTGTTCCCCAGTGGCTGCCCACGGCAGGTGCGGGGTCTGGGGCAGCGCCCCAGGGTGACCGAAGTCGGGCTTTTGGCAGCAGGCAGACGCCGCCCAAAGTAGAGAGGGGAACTTCGATCCGGGCTTGGCCCGCCACGAAATTCCCCTCGCCGCCTCCTTAACGATATAAACGATTTATATCGTTAATTTTCCATTTATTTCGATGTCGTTTTTCGCTCCTTCTCTACTGGTGGCTTGGACTTATCCGAAGCAGGCGGCAGGGCGCGGTAGCTTTCCCCATCGAGCACCAGCTTGTAT
>NZ_JAFCTU010000044.1:0-41511 GCF_049896185.1 Massilia sp. TSP1-1-2 | reverse complement strand
GACCGACATTCTTGCCAAAGTCACGCGCGCTCGTGCCAAACTTAATAAGCTTCAATCTGTTTGACGCACTACACTAGAACGGGAGTGTGCCATGCCGTGGCGCGCCCTGGCGATGGATTTCGTCACGCATCCGTCACGGCTCATCCCAAGCCGGTCGCTGCCGCCGGGTTGTTGGGGCAAGCTGCATTCGTGCCCGAATCCGACGGCACCGACAACACCGACAAGGAATGCACCACATGAAATCGACCCGCCCCACCAAGTACAAAGTACTGTTCTCCGGCGCCCTGATGGCGCTGGCCGCATTGCCGGCGCACGCAGGCCACAAGGAAGATGTGGAGCGCTACAACAAGGCGCTGGTGACGCACTTCCTCACTGCCATTGGCAGCACCGCCGACGCCGACGCCGTCGTGCGCCGCCAGGTGGCGCCTCATGTGATCCAGCACGATCCGCTGGTGACGTCCGGGCGCGACGGCACGGCCGCCTGGATTCGCGAACTGCGGGCCCGCTCGCCGGCGCAGGCCATCAGCGTCCAGCACCTGCTGGCCGACGGCGACCTGGTGTTCGTTCACTCGCACGTCTCGGCCACGCCGGCCAATGACATGAGCGGCACCAACCGCTATGACTTCTACCGCCTCGACAAAGGCTGGATCGTCGAGCACTGGGCGGTGCAGGCCAAGGTGCACGCCACGTCGGCCAACGGCAATTCGCAGTTCAGCAACCTGTACGCCTACCCAGCCTCGCCCGGGCCGGCCGTCATGACGGCGCAGCGCACCGAGTTGAACCGCCTGATGCTGACCACGCTGTCGGACGAAGTGTTCGGCAAGAAGAACTTCGGCCTGCTCGACCGGATGTGGGGACCGAATTACATCCAGCACAATCCCTTCGTCGGCAACGGCCGCGCTGCGCTGGCGGCGGTGATCCAGTACATTGCCGCGCCCGGGTCCATGTATCGCGTGGTGCGCGCGATGGCCGAGGGCGACCTGGGCGTGGTCTGCTCCCAGAACCAGGATGAGGGGAGCGACCCGAAGAATGAATTTTCGGGCGTCACCGTGTGCGACATGTACCGCGTGGCCAACTTTGAACTGGTTGAGCACTGGGACGTCGCGCAAGCGGTGCCGACCTCTTCGCTCAACGGCAACTCGATGTTCAGCTCGCTGTACCGCAAGGCCGAACGCTAGCCAACAAACGCTTGACTCTTCCGATTACAACTGTAATCATGATGCTGTGATTACGCGTGTAATCGTAGCATCCGGGAGAGGCAATGAGCAAACAGACAGCAATCAGCGACGCCGAGTCGCTCGTCATGGACGTGGTGTGGCGCGGACCGCCCGGCATGCCGGCCGAGGACATCATCGCCGCCCTGGTCAGCGAGCAGCGCTGGCAGGAAGCGACCGTCAAGACGCTGCTCAACCGGCTCCTCAAAAAAGGCGCGCTCAGTGCCGGCAAGGACGGGCGCCGCTACCTGTACACGGCAGTGCTCAAGCGTGAACAATGGGTCAGCAGCGAAAGCACCAGCATGCTCGACCGGCTGTTCGGCGGACGCGTGGCGCCGCTGGTGGCGCACTTCGGCAAGCACCGCAAACTGAGCGCGGCCGATATCGCCGAACTGAAGAAACTGGTCGAGGAGCTCGGCGATGGCACATAGTGTGCTCGATCTGCTCGATCTGCTCGATCTGCTCGATCTTCTGGCCCGGCTGGCGCTGGCAAGCACCTGCGCCATCGTCATGGTCTTGCTGGTGCGTCGCCCGCTGCGTGCCTTTGGGGGCGCCGCCGGCGCGTACCTGTGCTGGCTGGCCGTCCCGGCTGCGCTGCTCGCTGCGGCGCTCCCCGTACCGACAGCCGCTCCCGTCACCGTGCTGGCGCTGGCGCCGTCGCTCAAGGCCTCGCTGCTGGTTGCCAGCGTGGCCCCGGCCGCCATCGAATGGCTAACATGGCTGGACTGGCTGGCGCGGCTCTGGGCTGGCGGCGCGCTCGCTACCGGCGTGCTGTTCGTGCTTGGCCAGCGCGCCTTTGTGCGCAGCCTCGGTGGCCTGACAGAACGCGATGGGATTTTTCATGCGGCCAGCGCGCGCCATGGTCCCGTTTTACTGGGCCTGTTTCGCCCGCGCGTTGTCGTCCCCGCCGATTTTACGGCGCGCTACAGCCTTGATGAACAGGCGCTGATCATTGCCCACGAACGCCAGCATGCCGCCCGGCGCGACCCCGCCGCCAACGCCTTGCTGGTGGTGCTGCAGAGTGCGTTCTGGTTCAATCCCCTCATGCACGTCGCAGCGTCGCGTTTTCGCTTTGACCAGGAACTGGCCTGCGACAGCGCCGTCATGGCGCGCCACGGCGCCGCTCGCCAGGCTTACGCCGCGGCGATGCTCAAGACCCAGGCGGCAGGCGCTTTGGCGCTGGCCACCTGCCACTGGCAATCAAGCCACCCACTCAAGGAGCGCATCATGCAACTGAAAAAATCCACCAGCACCCCACGGCGCCACGCCACGGGCCTGATCGTCGCGCTACTGGCCTGCGCCAGCATGCTTGGCACCGTCTCGGCCCGCGCCGGCGGCGAGACTTACGATATCGCCGTCAAGTTTGCTGACGGACCTGGCACTACCTCGGCCAAGGTGCGCGTCAAGGCGGGAGAAGAGTTCGCGCTGCGCTCGGATCAGCCGGGCCCTGTCTGGAGCGGGGTGTTCACGGTCACGCCGGCGGCGGGCGACGCGGTGATGGTCAAGATGAAAGTGACGCCGGAAAGCGGGATCGTCGCCTCCCCCATGCTGCTGCTGAAACTGGGGCGGCCTGGCGCGGTGCGCGAAGGCGACGCGGCCAAGCCAACCTTCCAGATCGGGTTGACGGTCACGCGCGCCTGATGCGCAAGGGGCGCTCGCAGGAGTGCGCGACCGGTATAATCACGGGATGCAAAATCTCCTTCACAACCTCAATCCCGAACAGCTTGCCGCCGTCACGCTGCCCCAGCAAAGCGCCCTGATCCTGGCGGGCGCCGGCTCGGGCAAAACGCGCGTGCTGACCACCCGCATCGCCTGGCTGATCCAGACGGGGCAGGTGTCGCCGGCCGGGATCATGGCGGTTACTTTTACCAACAAGGCGGCCAAGGAAATGCTCACGCGCCTGTCCGCGCTGCTGCCCGTCAGCACGCGCGGCATGTGGATCGGCACTTTCCACGGGCTGTGCAACCGCCTGCTGCGCACCCACTTTCGCGACGCCGCGTTGCCGCAGACGTTCCAGATCATGGATTCGCAAGACCAAATCTCGATGATCAAGCGCTTGCTCAAGGCCAACAATATCGATGATGAAAAATACCCCGCCAAGGCGCTGATGTATTTCATCAACAGCGCCAAGGACCAGGGCCAGCGCTCGCACAATGTTGAAGCGCACGATCCGATCGAGCGCAAGTTCGTCGAGCTGTATGAACTCTATGACCAGCAATGCCAGCGCGAAGGCGTGGTGGACTTTGCCGAGCTGCTGTTGCGCGCCTATGAATTGCTGGTTCGCAACCAGCCGCTGCGCGAGCATTACCAGGCGCGCTTCAAGCACATCCTGGTCGACGAGTTCCAGGATACCAACGACCTGCAATACAATCTGCTCAAAATGCTGGCCGGGCACGAGGCGCAGTTTGGCGGCGCGCTGTTTGCCGTCGGCGACGATGACCAGAGCATTTACGCCTTTCGCGGCGCCAATGTGGGCAATATGGCCGCCTTCGAGCGCGAATTTCGGGTCGAGAACTTGATCAAGCTGGAGCAAAATTACCGCTCGCACGGCCACATTCTCGACAGCGCCAACCAGCTCATCTCCAACAACAGCAACCGGCTCGGCAAGAACCTGCGCACCGACGCCGGCCACGGCGAGCCGGTGCGCATCTACGAAGCCTCGTCCGATCTCGAAGAAGCGCAGTGGATCATCGAAGAAGCCAAGAGCCTGATGGCGGACGGCGCGCTGCGCAGTGAAATCGCCATCTTGTACCGCTCCAACGCCCAGTCGCGCGTGATCGAGCATGCGCTGTTTGCGGCCGGCTTGCCCTACACCGTGTATGGCGGCCAGCGCTACTTCCAGCGCGCCGAGGTCAAGCACGGCATCGCCTACCTGCAGTTGATGGACAATCCGCACAACGACCAGGCCTTTTTGCGCGTGGTCAATTTTCCCACGCGCGGCATCGGCATGCGCTCGATCGAGGCGTTGCAGGACGCCGCCGGCCATCACGGCATCTCGCTGTACGCGGCGGTGCCTTACGTGGCCGGCAAGGCGGGTTCTTCGCTGAGCGCTTTCATCAAGCTGATTGAAGGCGCACGCTTCGAAACCCAGCAGCTGGCGCTGCCCGAAATGGTGCGCGTGGTGCTCGAGGCGAGTGGCCTGTTGACCCACTACGAAAAGGAAAAAGAAGGCGCCGACCGCATCGAAAACCTGGAGCAGATGGTCAACGCGGCCACCCAGTTCGTGCAGGAAGAAGGCTTTGGCCAGGCGGCGCCCGCGCACCTGGGCCCGAAAACCACGGCGCAGTCGGGCATGCCGCTTGTCGACGGCGACGGCTTCGAATTGCTCGACGCCGACGCGCCACTGCCCACAGTAATGTCACCGCTGTCGGCCTTTTTGTCGCACGCGTCACTGGAGGCGGGCGACGCCCAGGCGCAGGCCGGCCAGGACGCGCTGCAACTGATGACGGTGCACTCGGCCAAGGGCCTCGAGTTCGACGCCGTCTTCATCACCGGCCTTGAAGAAGGCCTGTTCCCGCACGAAAGCAGCACGCGCGAAATGGATGGCGTGGATGAAGAGCGGCGCCTGATGTACGTGGCCATCACGCGCGCCAAAAAGCGCCTGTACATGAGCTTTACGCAGACGCGCATGCTGCACGGGCAGACGCGCTACAACATGAAGTCGCGTTTTTTCGACGAGCTGCCCGAAGAAGCGCTCAAGTGGATTTCGCCGCGCGTGCAGTCGCACTGGATGGGTAACAAGAAGTCCGCCTGGGATGACACCGCGTTCACCGGCGGCGGCTCGGACAACAAAATCGCCCAGCAGATCACGCAGAAGGCGGCTGCATCAGGCCCGGGCTGGCGCATTGGCGAATCGGTTGTGCATGGCAAGTTCGGCGAAGGCGTGATCGTCAATATCGAAGGCGGCGGCGCCAATGCCCGCGCGCAGATCAATTTCGGGCGCGCCGGCATGAAAGTGCTGGACCTGTCGATTGCCAAGCTGGAGCGCCTGGGGCGCTGATGTTGCGATGCCGGTGGCCGGTTAAAACTGGTCGACCGGGAGCGGGTCCGCGGTTTGCTTGCTGCCGGTCGCCGCGAACAGCTTGAGTTTCAACTTGACGAACTTGTCGCGCTGGGGCTGGAACAGTTCACGTTCCTGAAACGCCCGCATGCGCCCGTCGACCATCATTTTGTATTTCACGACATAGCTACCCGGCGCCACGTCTTCAACGACGAAGCGCTTGCCGTGGTGCACGTACATGCTGCGCGCGGCGCGCCCGTTGCGAAACAGCCGCACTTCCGCGTCGTATTTGCCGCCAGTGTTATCGATGTCAACCATCGCTATCCCGGGCGAGAAATCCTGTGCCGACGCTTGCAGGTAGCCATGTGGCACGCGGTCCGACTGCGCGACTTGCTCGGGCACCGGCGCTGGCGCTGATTGGCTCGCGTCGACGCCCTGCGCTTCATCATCGTCGCGGCCAGCTTCGGCAACCTGAAAGACGACCAACAACGCCAGGAAGAAAAATGCCAGCACGCCGGCAACCCGCACCGCATCCTGATCGTGCCAGCTGCGCTTTTGCTGCCGGGGTGCGGCTGGCTGCGGGGCGGGCGGCGCCGCGTGTTGTGCAGCGCGACGTTCCAGGGCCGCTATCGCGCGGTCATGCCGTGCGCGCCGTTCAGGGTCGCTCAGCACATCCCACGCCAGGTTAATCAGCTTCATGATTTCCAGCGCGGCAGGATCCGGATTGCGGTCCGGATGGTATTGCTGCGACAGCTTGCGGTACGCCGTCTTGATGACGCCGACGGGAGCGTCGCGCTGGACCTTGAGATTGTCGTAGTGGGTTGCTATCGGTTGGGCCACGTGCCACTCGTTCATAAAAAAGCCGGCAATTGCCGGCGCCGCCGGGAGGGGCGGCGTAGTAAATGCGTTCCAGACATGGATTGTAGTCGATTGTGGCGTGGCGAAATAGCATCACATCGTGAGGGCAGAGGGGCGGCGTCCTCGCCCACGCCCCTATGACTCTGCTTGCTTTTCAGAATTACTTCAGTATGTTGTGGGAGATCCTGCCCTCCCGGCGCGCGTATCGCCTGAGCGTGATCGCGCGTGCTTCCTGGAGGGCAGGCAAGATCAGCGGTAAGCGTTCAAGTCGGCAATGCTGTGCAGCGTGGCGTTCTTGAACGCGATGCGCTGCACGCCTTGCTGGCAATGCGGCCCGTCGTGGCTGCGGAACTGCACGCTCAGGCTGGCATCCATGTTCTTCAGGCGGAAGGTAATCATTTCCGTGGACGGCTTGCCTTCCTCGCGTACCTTGGTTTCAATCAGCACGTCGGTGGTGGCAAGGCCACTCATCAGCACGTCGACCTTGGGCCGTTTCTCGCCATCCGTGTGGTCGTAGCAGCCGTGGAAGTATTGCACTTCGTGCACGCCCGCCACGGGTGTGTAGGTGTAGTCGTGCTTGCCGGCGCCTTGCGCGCTGACGCTGGCCGCAGCCAGCGCGGCCAAAAGGGCCGTCTTGAAAAATGGTGTCATCTTGTTTTCCTTGAATTGGATCAGTTGATCGTCAGGCTGCCATTGTTGATATACCAGTAGTGCGTGACGCCCCCGGTGCCGGTCCACGTACCCAGGTTAAAGGTGTTGGTGCCCAACAGAGTAGCCGGGATTTCCGTTACCTGAAGTGCCTTCTGGGCCACGAGCCAAGTCAGTGCCGCCCCCGGCGACAAGGTTTCCGCAGCGCCCGTTGCGCGTACAAAATTGACCTTGCCGGTTCCAAAGGCTTTGCTCATGCCATTGGTATCCACGGCCAGCGCGGTGGCTTCATCGGCAGAAATGCCGCGCATGCTTTGCCATGGCACGCTGAAGTTGTAGATGCTGCTGGCCATGAATGCGGCCAAGCGGGGCTGGCGCAAGCGTTCGATGAAATGCGGCTCGGTCACCACGTTTGTCAAGGGGGAATACGCCAGGAAATTGTTGCCGATGGCAACCGTGGTCGGATTGAGCAGGGCGGTGCTCACTTCGGCCCCGCCCGGGTGGTAGTACTGGCCCATTATGGCCATACCGGCGCTGGTGCCGCCCACGGGCGCGAACTTGGTGTTGATCAGATAGTTGAGCGCCGTGCCCACACCCTGGCCCTTGAAGTAATTCACATAGTCGGCCTGGTTGCCGCCCGCCATGAAAACGGCACCCGCATTCTTGATCGTTTGCACCACACAGGCGTCGTTGGCTTGCGCCGTGCTGGTGATTAGCAGTGTCTGTACCGAATTGACGCCGCCCAAGCCGTAGATGTAATCGTTGTAGGCATTGGTGCCTGTGGAGCGCAGGACCACAAAGTCGCCCCCGCCCGATTTGCCAATCATCCACTTGATCGCGTTGTCGACGTCCATGCCGCCGCCCATCAGCACGGCGCCCCCGGTCGTGGTGCTCGGCTTGGGCGTGCTGTTGCCGGTCTTGCCCAGGTTCACAGCGGCCGGCAAGGTGCATGCCGTTGGCGTGCCGCCGCCACCTGGCGTGCCGCTGGAAGGGAAGGTGACGTTGAGCGTGTAGCGGCCCGCGCCGGAATAGCTTTTTACGCGCACGTAATAGACGCCGGCGGTCGTTGCGCTGTAGCTGCCGGTTTCCGGATTGGCGGAGGTGGAACGGTAAGCCACGTAGGAGCCGCTGCTCTTGTACAGGTACCAGTCGAGGTCGATGCCGCTGTCGTGCGCCAGGCTGATGTTGATGGCGCCGGGCGCTGCCACGTCGAGCTTGTACCAGTCGTAGTCGCTGCTTGAGGCGATGCTGCCGCTCACTGCCACGCCGCTGCACATGCCGGCGTTGGCGGAAGTGTCGGCATTATTCGGTTCGGCCTCCCCGGACAGGCACGCGCCCCAGGCAAGGGGAGCGGCGAGGATGGACGCGAGCATCCACGCCGCGCTTTTGAAAAGTCGGTTTTTCATTGTTCTGCATCTCCAGATTTCGGGTTATTTTTCTATGAAACAACTCTGTCAAATTGGCGGGCAAGAAAAAACTTTTACATTAAAAGTTTTCATGATCGATAATTTTCATCGAATATACGCTCAACACGAAAATAGTTCCAATTGTTTTTTTGGGGCACGTGTGAAAAACAAACAGGGAGGGCATGCGGGCCGGAATCGGCTTGCAGAGAGGTGAAAAAAAAGCCAACCGCAGATGGTTGGCTTGTGGATTATCGCGCTGCCTTGGGGGCGTCTTCGGGCGCGCCCAGTATTTGCTTGTAGGCGGCATACGTCGCGCACTGAAAGATCAATATCGAGACGAAGGTGATCCAGGTCCCGATGACCTGGGCAATGGCCGCGGTCCCGAAAATCATCGCAAAGACCTGGTGCAGCAGCGCCGACAGCGCAATCCACACCACCAGCATGACGGCGATCGGGGCTTTCGAGCCCAGCACGGCAAACACGCTGTAGAAAATCGCCTTGAAGGTAGGCATGCGCTTCCAGTAGGTCAGGCCCGGCGCGAACGACAACAGCAGCGTTGACACGGCCAGCACCAGAAAAAACATGGTGAAGGCCAGCGCGGTCCTGCCATCCACCACCGGCTGCTTTTTCGCTTCCATCATTTTCATCGCCGCCTTGACGGCTTCAATATCGATGAAGGGGATGACGGCAAGGGCCAGTACGATCACGATGCCCAGGTAGACCAGGCCGAGCTTGAACAGCGGCCCGATCGCTTCCTTTTGAAAACCGGTCAGCAGCACGCGGGGATGAACGCGCTCTCCATTGTCGATCATGCGGCACGATTGCTGGATCGCCATGGTGAATGAGGGCATCGCGAGGTACGCGACGATCACGCCCAGTACCGGCAACATCACCAGCAAAATGGTGACCATGAAATTGGCAAATATCAGCATCATCAAGATGCCTGGCTGCTGCTTGAACAGGCCAAAGCCCTGCTTGAGCCAATCGATGCCCGTACGTGCCGGCAAACCTTTCATGAGAACAGCTCCGGCGCGGTAGTGGCAATGCGCTCGCGCAAGATGCGTTCGAAGTGGAACGGATCGTGCGGCGTGAGCATTTCAGCTTCGCGCGGCAGGTGGAAGTCGTACAGGCGCGAGAGCCAGAAGCGCAGCGCGGCGGCGCGCAGCATGGCTTGCCAGGATTCATGCTCGTCATGCGTGAACGGACGCACCGCGTGGTAGGCGTCGAGCATGGCGCGCACCCGAGCGGTGTCGAGCTCGCCGGTGGCCAGGTCGATGCACCAGTCGTTGACCGTCACGGCCATGTCGAACAGCCAGGTGTCGCAGCCGGCGAAATAGAAGTCGAAAAACCCGGTCAGCTGCTCGCCAACAAACATCACGTTATTGCGGAACAGGTCGGCGTGCACGGGCCCGCGGGGAATGCGGTGGTAGTGCGCGCTCGCGGCAAAGGCTTGCTGGAAATGCATTTCGGCCCGCAACAGTGCCGCGCTGCCTTCGTCGAGCATGGGCAAGACTTTGGGCGTCGTTTCGTTCCACCAATCAATGCCACGCAAATTAGGCTGTTGCAGCGGAAAGTCGACGGCCGCCAGGTGCATGCGCGCCAGCATGGCGCCGACCGCGGCGCAATGCACCGGCTCGGGCGCCATTTGCGAGCTGCCGTCGAGTTTGCTGACGATGGCTGCCGGCTTGCCGTGCAGCGCCACCACCAGCTCGCCCCGTGCGTTGGCAACGGGGGCGGGCACCAGCACGCCGCGCTCAGCCAGGTGGCGCATCAAGTTCAGGTAGAACGGGAGTTGATCGAAACGCAGCACCTCGAAAATGGTCAGCACATACTCGCCGGCATCCGTCGTGATGAAAAAATTGCTGTTTTCGATGCCTGAGGCAATGCCCTTGATGGCGCTTGCTTTTCCTAAAGGGAACTGCTGGAGCCAGGGGGCGACGTCATCCAGGCTGACCGCGGTAAAAACTGCCATGTGAAAGCGTTATAAAAGTAAAGTCGGTATGGATAAGCGGCGAGGCCGGGCTTACTTGGCGGGGACGGTCTTGGGCGGCGGCGCGTCGGCGGTCTCGGCGGCAGCTTCGGCAACTGGCTTCTTTTTGCCTTTGCCAAACTCCAGCACCGTCCATTGCGGTCCGCGAACAGAATTGCCGCTTTGCACGTCACCGTGCTGGGCGTTGCCGGCAGGCACGTTCGGCTTCATCGTGTACGTACTCGGGCCGGCCTGGACTTTGACTTCGGTCACCCGACCGCCATCCTTCTTTTCGGTGATTTTGGTGCCGCCCTTGGCCGATTTGGGCGTGACGTTAACCGACGGGCGCGGCGTCTGGACCGGTTCGATGGTCTCCAGCTTTGGCGGCGCATCGCCCGGTTTCGGCGGCGCCTCGCTCGGCTTGGCTTGGGCAAACACGGCGCCAGCATGCGCACTCAGGCACAGGGACAGGCACAGGGACAAAATTTTCCGCAGGGGGGATGCGCGCAGCATGATAGGTTGCCTTCTTAGTCGTTTAGACCATTGTAACAAAGCCACGCCAACCCTGTGGAAAGTCTGGCAAGCGCCCCCGGTCCGCCAGGCGCGGCCAGCGAAGCGGGCGCGATGCGGGGCCAGGGCGGATTCTGCGATAATGTCTCACGCTTTGCCGCGCTGTTTTTCACGCGGCTTCAACCTCACGCTTTGACCTCACATTCGGCACCATGCAAAATACCCTGTTGTTAGTCGACGGTTCCAGTTACCTGTACCGCGCGTTCCACGCCCTGCCAGACTTGCGCAGCCCGGATGGCCATCCCACCGGCGCCATGCACGGCATGGTCAACATGTTGCGCCGCCTGCGCCAGGACTACCCGGCGGCCTACATCGCCTGCGTGTTCGACGCCAAGGGCAAGACGTTCCGCGACGATATGTACGCCGACTACAAAGCCACCCGCGCGCCCATGCCCGACGACCTGCGCCTGCAGATCGAGCCGATCCACGAAGTGGTGCGCCACATGGGCTGGCCGATCCTGATGGTCGAAGGCGTCGAGGCCGATGACGTGATCGGCACGCTGTCGGTGCAGGCCACGAACATGGGCTTGAACACCATGGTCTCGACCGGCGACAAGGACCTGGCGCAGCTGGTCAACGACAAGGTCACCCTGATCAACACCATGACCAACGAAAAGCTCGACGAAGCGGGCGTACTGGCCAAGTTCGGCGTGCCGCCCAACCGCATCATCGACTACCTGGCGCTGATCGGCGACACAGTCGACAATATTCCGGGCGTCGCCAAGTGCGGCCCCAAGACCGCCCTCAAGTGGCTGGCCGCGCACGACAGCCTCGAAAACGTCATGCAAAACGCGCACACCATCACCGGCGCGGTTGGCGAGAACCTGCGCCAGGCGCTGGCATGGCTGCCCAAGGGGCGTGAACTCATCACCGTCAAGCTTGACTGCGACCTGGCCGGCCACATGGTGTCGATTGCCGACACGCTGGTGGCCCAGCCTGAAAATCAGGAAGGCTTGCGCGACTTTTTTGCGCGCTATGGCTTCAAGACGCTGCTGAAAGAGTTGAACGTTAATATTGACACCGCCAGCGGCCCGGCAGCGCTGTTCAATTCGCCTGAAGGCGACTTGTTCAGCAGCGCCGACGACTTGCCGGTCATCCGCGGCGAGTACGTCACCATTACCACCGAAGAGCAGCTTGACGCGTGGCTGGCGCTGATCGACAGCGCCGAACTGACCTCGGTCGACACCGAAACCACGTCGCTCGAACCGATGACGGCGCAAATGGTCGGCATTTCGCTGAGCGTAGAGCCGGGCAAGGGCGCTTACATCCCGGTCGCGCACCGCTACGCGGGCGTGCCCGAGCAGCTCGCGCGCGATCTGGTGCTGGCCAAAATGAAGGCGTGGCTGGAAGACCCGGCCAAGCCGAAGGTGGGCCAGAACCTGAAGTACGACAGCCATATTTTCGCCAACCATGGCATTACGCTGCGCGGCATCGTGCACGACACGCTGCTGCAGTCCTACGTGTTCGAGTCGCACAAGCCGCATGACATGGACAATATGGCCAAGCGCCACCTGGGCTACACCACCATTTCGTTCACCGAAGTGTGCGGCAAGGGCGCCGGCCAGATCTGCTTTGACCAGGTGGAGCTTGAGCGCGCCACCGAATACGCGGGTGAGGATTCAGACATCACGCTGCGCCTGCACCATGCCATGAAAGGCCATGTGCTGGGCGACGCCAAGCTCGAATTCATTTACCGCCAGATCGAGTTGCCCACTTCCGTGGTACTGCAAAAGATCGAGCGCAATGGCGTGCTGATCGACGGCGCGTTGCTCGACCTGCAGTCGGGCGAACTTGGCGCGCGCATCATGGAGCTCGAACAAAAAGCGTACGAACTGGCCGGCGGCCCGTTCAACCTGGGTTCCCCCAAGCAGATCGGGGAAATTTTTTTCGGCAAGCTGCAACTGCCGGTGATTAAAAAAACGCCGACCGGGGCGCCATCGACCGACGAGGAAGTGCTGCAAAAGCTGGCCGAAGACTATCCGCTGCCTAAAATTTTGCTCGAATACCGCAGCATGTCCAAGCTCAAGTCGACCTATACCGACAAGCTGCCGCGCATGGTCAACCGCGACACGGGCCGCGTGCACACCAATTATGCGCAAGCGGTGGCCGTGACGGGGCGCCTGTCGTCCAACGAGCCCAATTTGCAAAATATCCCGATCCGCACCGCCGAAGGGCGGCGCATCCGCGAAGCCTTTATCGCGGGCCCTGGCAACGTGATTGTTTCGGCCGACTATTCGCAAATCGAATTGCGCATCATGGCCCACATCTCGGGCGACGAAGCGATGCTGCGCGCGTTCTCGGAAGGCGAGGACATTCACCGCGCCACCGCGTCCGAGGTCTTCGGCGTGGCGCCAGCCGACGTGCAGTCCGAGCAGCGCCGCTACGCTAAGGTCATCAACTTTGGCCTGATCTACGGCATGAGCGCCTTTGGCCTGGCCAGCAACCTGGGCGTGGACCGCGCGGCCGCGCAAAGTTATATCGACAAATACTTCGCGCGCTTTTCGGGCGTGCGCCAGTACATGGAAGACACGCGCATGCAGGCCAAGGCGCGCGGCTATGTCGAAACCGTGTTCGGCCGGCGCCTGTGGCTACCCGAGATCAATTCGCCGAACGGCCCGCGCCGCCAGGGCGCCGAACGGGCCGCGATCAATGCGCCGATGCAGGGCACGGCGGCCGACTTGATCAAGCTGGCGATGATTGCGGTACAGGGCTGGCTGGAAGAAACCGGCATGGCCACGCGCATGATCATGCAGGTGCACGACGAACTGGTGCTCGAAGTGCCGCAGGCGGAACTGGACGTGGTCAAGATCAAGCTGCCGGAACTGATGGCGGGCGTGGCGGCGCTGAAAGTGCCTCTGCTGGCCGAAGTGGGGATCGGCAGCAACTGGGACCAGGCCCACTGATAATGCTAGCAACGCAAGCTGTAAGAGTTGTAAGCAAATGTACTTTCGTGCGGCAGCGCACCTTATTGTTTCCTATTGGAATGTATAGTAGGGCATGTCTGGAGTTAGGGCTGCGGACGGTGTCCACCGTCCATATATGAGGCAAAAAATGAATACTACTTTGACGCGTTTAAGCTTGGCCACCTCCACCATTTGCGCAGCGGCGGTCCTGGTCGCCTGCGGCGGCGGCGGCTCCTCCACACCGACGCCGGCATCTTCGGCCATGGGCTCGGTCCGCGCTTCGCTCACCGACGCGCCCGCCTGCGGCTACGATGAAGTCAACATTACCGTCAACAAAGTGCGCGTGAACCAGAGCGAGACAGCGTCGGAAACCGACGGCGGCTGGACCGACATTACGCTCGCCGCGCCCGTCAAAGTCAACCTGCTCAAGCTGACCAATGGCTTGATCGAACCGCTGGGCACCGCACCCCTGACGGCCGGCCACTACAGCCAGATTCGCCTGGTGCTCGACGCCAATACTGCCGACAATATGGCCAACAGCGTCAAGCCTACCGGCGGCACGCTGCAAAACCTGATCACGCCGAGCGCCGTTCAAAGCGGCCTGAAGTTAAATGGCAGCTTTGATGTGGCCGCAGGCCAGGTGGCCGATGTCGTCATCGACTTTGATGCCTGCAAGTCGATCGTAACCCGTGGCAACGGCAAATATGCGTTGAAGCCCGTGATCAAAATGCTGCCTGCGGTATTGAACGGTATCTCGGGCGTCATTGCACCAGCCCAACTGACCAGCAACGTCATGATCAGCGCCCAGCAAGCGGGCGTGGTCGTCGCGTCGACCGTCCCGGATCCGATCAGCGGTGCTTTCCTGCTGTCGCGCCTTCCGGCGGGCAGCTACGACGTCGTCATCACGGGCGCGGGCAGTGCAGCGACCGTGATTGGCGCCGTGCCCGTCAGCGCGACGGCCAGTGTTCCAGTGAGCACCAGTACGACGCCGATCACGCTTGCCAGCAGCGCCACCGGCAGCATCGGCGGCACCACCAAGCTGACGCCGGCAGCTGAATTGGCCACCTACGTATCGGCCAAGCAATTGTTTGCCGCCGGTCCTACCGTGACGATCAAGTACGCCGGTTCCGACCTGGTGACGGGCGCCTACGCCATCAACGGCTTGCCTTTGAACGCACCGCAATACGCCGTCTATTCGACCACCTTGCCACTGGTGTTCGCGCCTGCGACAACAGTGCTGCCGGGCATAGCCAAATACACGGTGTCGGCCTCGGCGCTCGGCTACGCAACGCTGCCGTTCGCCACCGCGGTCGATATTGCCGTGGCGAATGCGTCCAACGTCAATTTCGCCCTGGTGCCGTAAGCCTTTGCGGTAACGCTTAAACCGGAGTCATCAATAGGGTCAGGCCGCAGAAATGTGGTCTGACCCCGTTTTTATGCGGCGGGGCGGTACAATGCGGGTCTTGCGCTTATCGCAAGCACTGCCCAGAGGCTTCAAAATCGACCCGATTCTCATCTCCATCCTGCTCGCAACGACGATTGCGGGGGTCTTCAGCATCACCGCCGCAGCGGTGTTTTCGTTCGCGCTTCTGTCCCGGATGGTCGAGCGCATGGTCAGCTTGTCGGTGGGCATCATGCTGTCGACCTCGCTGCTGCATGCGCTGCCCGAAGCGTTTGAATCGACGGCCGACAAGCGTCATCTGTTCGCCACGCTGCTGGGCGGCCTGCTGGCGTTTTTTCTGCTGGAAAAACTCGCCATTTTGCGCCATTCGCACCACCACGAGGGCGACGGCCACCACCACGCGCACGGGCATGACAAGATGGAGGCGGGCAAGGCTGGCTGGATGATCCTGATCGGCGACGGCTTGCACAATTTTACCGACGGCATCCTGATTGCCGCCGCCTTTATTGCCAATCCCGAACTGGGCATCGTCACTGGCCTGGCGATCATCGCGCATGAAATCCCGCAGGAAATCGGCGACTTCATTGTGCTGCTCAACGCCGGGTTTTCACGCGCGCGGGCGTATTTCTTCAACTTGCTGTGCAGCCTGATGGCCGTTGTCGGCGGTCTGCTGGGCTACTTTACGCTCGACAAGGCCAGCCACCTGATTCCCTACGTGCTGGTGTTCGCCTCGTCCGGCTTCATCTACATTGCCGTGAGCGACCTGATGCCGCAGATGCAGCGCCGCGCCACGCTGCGCGAATCGGTGCCCCAGGTGTTGCTGATCGGTGCCGGCGTGCTGCTGGTGTTATTTCTGACCTCCGGCCGCTAGCCCCGTCAAGACCTTGTCAGCTCCGTTTTCGATTCGATGAAGACGCGCTTGACCTTGGGATAATGCTGCTTGATATCCCGGTCGATCTGCGCAAACACGTCGTGCACCCGGGCCCGGTCAACCGCGGCGCTGACGTGCAGACTGATATTAACGAGAATATATTCCGGTCCCATGTGCATGGTGAGCACCTCGCTCACCCGGTCGACATTGGCGTTGTTGCCAATCAGCGCGCGGATGCCGTCGACCACGTCGCTGCCGGCGCTCTCGCCGATCAGCAAGCCCTTGCTTTCGACGGCCAGGAAAAATGCGACCAGGCCCAGCAATAGACCGATCAGCACCGAAGCGGCGCCGTCGAAGGCCGGGTTGCCGGTCACTTGCCCCAGGGCGATGCCGCCCAGCGCAAACACCAGTCCAAGCAGCGCCGCGCTGTCTTCCACCAGCACCGTGAAGACCGTTGGGTCCTTGCTCTTGCGAATCGCCTCAAGGTAGCCCAGCGACCCTTTGATGCGCCGAAATTCCTTGAGCGCGACCCACCACGAAATGCTTTCAAACACCAGCGCCGCCGCCAGCACGCCGTAATTGACCAGCACGTTTTCAATGGGATTGGGGTGCCTGAGATGGCGCACGCCTTCATAGATGGAGATGCCGGCGCCGAAAGCGAAAATCAGGATTGCCACGACCAGGCTCCAGAAATACACTTCCTTGCCGCGCCCGAAGGGGTAGCGCGCGTCGGCCGGCAAGCTCGACCGGTGCACGCCGTACAGCAGTAAAATTTCATTGCCGCTATCGACGACGGAATGAAAGCCCTCCGACAACATGGCCGAACTGCCCGTGAAGGCGGCGGCCACGAATTTGATCGCTGCGATCAAGAGATTGCCGATCAGGGCGACATACACTGTTTTTTTAGTTCCGTCCGACATGGCACTCCTGGTCTGTTGGGTGCAGGGTAGCACTTGCGCTCTAGCGCAGCTGCACGCGCCGTAGCGAACGCACGCCCGGCCAGCGCGGTAGTACCATCCAGATTGCACACACACATAAGGGATGTCGAGATGCCTTCAAGCCAGCACCGCCGCAACGCCGGACAACAGCTGCTCTACAGCATCGCCTATGATCAGGGCGAATACTTCATCACGCGCGATGGCGTGCTCAAGAAGTCGGTTCCTGACGCCATGGTTGCCGGTATTGTCCTGGCCGAAGCCACGCCCGAACTAATGCTGCGCACGGCCATTGCCGATATCGAAGCGCTGATCGGCATGGACGAATAGCAGGACGTTTTAGGCTCCGGTGGCGATCGGGCGCGCTGGATCGGCGCACCACTCGCTCCACGAGCCGGGATACAGCGCCGCACCGGGCATGCCGGCCACTTCCAGCGCCAGCAGATTGTGGCAGGCCGTCACGCCCGAGCCGCATTGCATCACGGCGCGGGCCGGCTCGTCGATCAGGTTTGCAAAGTCGGCCTTGAGCTGCGCCGCTTTCTTGAAGCGGCCGTCGGCTTGAAGGTTATCCTTGAAGAAGCGGTTTTTGGCGCCCGGTATGTGGCCACCCACCGGATCCATGGTTTCGTTTTCGCCGCGAAAGCGGTCGGGCGCGCGCGCGTCGACGATGGTGTTGGCGCCGCTTGCCAGGTTGTGCAGGACATCTGCGGCCGATACCGTGGCGCCAAGCGGCGCCTGCGCGGCGATGCTGCCGGGCGCGCGCACGGGCACCTGGTCGGACATCGGCAAGCCCTGCGCCTGCCAGGCGGCCAGGCCGCCGTCGAGCACGGCCACGCCCGCGTGGCCGACCCAGCGCAGCAGGAACCACAGGCGGGCCGCGAACATGCCGCCGTGGGCGTCGTAGGCGACGACCTGGCTGTCCGGGTTGATGCCCCAGGTGCGCAGCGTGTCGATCAGCGCGGCGCGCTCGGGCAGCGGATGGCGGCCGCGAAACACGCCGTCGGCGCCTTGCTTGGGGCCGGATAGTTGCGTGTCCAGCGCGGCGAACAGCGCGTTGCTGATATGGCCGATGGCGTAGCCGTCCGGGCCGGCGGCCGGGTTCATCAGGTCATGGCGGCAGTCGAGGATGACCCAGTTCGGGTCGTCAAGGTGGGCGGCCAGGTCGGCAGGCGAAATCAGGGTGGTGTGCATGGGATCCTCGGGTGGCGCTGTTGGCGTGTATTGTAATGTTACCTTATTAGCCACTGGTTTCCCGTTACCTTCCTTGCCGTCACACTTCGCTGGCGATCGGATCGGTGTCCGTCACGGCGGCCCCGCGCGGGGTTTTTTTGGTGTTGTAGAACGTCGCTGCAATCCCGGACGCGAGAATGACCCCCATCCCCAGCCACACATACCAGCTGAAGCGGTCGCCCCACAACAGCATGCCCCACAGGCTGGAAAAGATAATCCCGGTGTACTGCAAATTGGCCACGACCAGTACCTTGCCCACGCGGTAGGCGCGCGTCATGGCCATCTGCGCCATGGCGGCGCTCACGCCAATGGCCAGCAGCAGCGCCACCCCGTACGGCGTGTGCGGCGTGAGCATGGGCATGCCGGCCGGGCGCCCTTCCAGGATGGTGCCGAAGGCGCCGGCGCACACGGTCATCAGCGAAAAATAAAACACCACCCGGTATTCCGGCTCGCCCATCTGCCCCAGTTTGCGCACCTGCATGTAGGCCAGCGCCGAGAGCACGCTCGACATGATGCCCACCACGCCACCGAGCCACTGGTCGGCCGCCACGGCCGGCTGCAGCACCAGCGTGACGCCGACAAAGCTCATGCCGATAGCGGCAATCAAGGGCCATTCGACGTGGTTTTTGGATTGCCACCAGCCTGCGCACAGCAGGAACAGCGACATCCAGATGGGGGCCATGTAATTGAGCGTGACGGCGGTGGCCAGCGGCAGTTTGCCGATCGCGTAAAACCACAGCCACAGCGACACCACACCGACCAGGGCGCGCCACAGGTGGGCGCCGGCGAACGCGGTGCGCAGACTGCCGCGCTGCGCGCGCACCAGGACCAGCAGCATCAAGGTGCCAACCAGGCCCCGGTACATCACGATTTCGGAGGTTGAATACAGCGTGGACGCAAGCTTGACGGCCGCCCCCATGATGGAGAAGGCAAAGCTTGCGAACAGCATCCACAGAGACGGCATGAAATCCTAAAGCGTGAGGTTGCTGCGATACCACTCGTGAAAGTGCTGCATGCCGTCTTCCATTGGCGACTGGTAGGGACCCACTTCGCTCACCCCGCGCGCCATCAGGATGCGGCGGCCCGCATCCATGCGCTGGGCGATCTCGTCATCCTCTTTGCATGTCTCAAAATACGCTGCGCGTTCCGCTTCGATGAACTCGCGCTCGAACAGCACGATTTCCTCGGGATAGTAGAACTCCACCACGTTCTTGGTGCGCTGCGGTCCGTCCGGATGCAGCGTCGAGACGATCAGCACATGCGGATACCACTCAACCATGATGTTCGGGTAGAGCGTGAACCAGATCGCGCCTTTTTCGGGCGGCACGCCGTTGCCGAACTTGAGCACTTGTTCCTGCCAGCGCTGGTAGACGGGCGAGCCGGCCTTGGTCAGCGCGCGGTTCACGCCCACCGTCTGCACGCTGTAGTCGGGGCCGAATTCCCATTTCAGGTCGGCGCAGCTGACAAAGCCGCCCAGGCCCGCGTGGAACGGCTCGACGTGGTAGTCCTCGAGGTAGACCTCGATGAAGGTCT
This sequence comes from Massilia sp. TSP1-1-2, assembly GCF_049896185.1. NCBI lineage: Bacteria > Pseudomonadati > Pseudomonadota > Betaproteobacteria > Burkholderiales > Oxalobacteraceae > Massilia > Massilia sp. TSP1-1-2. The sequence goes on along the minus strand of NZ_JAFCTU010000044.1, from coordinate 21,972 downwards.
TCCAGTTGTAGTCGCAGGTCTGCACTTCGACATGGTCGAACATGTAGCCCGAAAAATCGAAATCGGTGGCCACCGACAGCTGCGCGAGCTTGTCCATGACGTTGTAGCCGTTTTGCTCGAACAGCAGTCCGTGCCAGTTTTGCAGGGGCGTCTTGGACAGGTTCAGGCAAGGCGTCTCCGGAAAATGCGGAGCGCCTATCAGTTCGCCTTTGAGGTCGTACGTCCAGCGGTGAAGCGGGCAGACGATGTTGTTGGCATTGCCGCGCCCATTGAACATCAGCGCCTGGCGGTGGCGGCAGACGTTGGACAACACTTCGATGCCGTTGGCGTTACGCACCAGCATGCGCCCTTCGTGCTCGGCGGCGAGCGTGGCAAAGTCGCCTGTTTCGGGCACCATCAGCTCATGGCCGATATAGCGCGGGCCGTCCCGGAACAATTGTTCCATTTCGCGCCGTAACAGCGCCTCGTCAAAATAGACATCTACCGGAAGCTGCGCACACGAGCGCGCGAGCTTGGCGTGGGTAGCCAAATCGGACATCCCAACCCCCCTTTAAAAGAGCTTCGAGCCAAAGAAGAGAAAGAATCCAAAGACCAGTATTTTGGAGAACGCAATACGGTATTTCGGACATAACCGGCGATTATACCGTGAACGGACTCGGCAGTCGCGGTCCCGCACGCGAATGCGTGGATTGAATATGCAGTTCTTGCACGAAAGGCATCGGTTTCATCTTCGCTGCCTGCTTGCTATAAAATGGTGTCATTACCTATGGGATGGATTGTTCTAATTTATCCGGTTAGACTGCGCCTCACGCCAAAAAGTTGCGTACGCGTTCACATATCAAAGTGTCTATGTCAAAGAAATCAACAGTCGAGCAAGTAGTGCCCCCGGAATCGTTCGAACAGGCGATGGCCGAGCTGGCCCAGCTTGTCACCCAGATGGAGTCGGGCCAGTTGCCGCTCGAAGCGTCCGTCGCGGCGTACGCGCGCGGCTCCGAACTGGTTAAATATTGCGCCCAGCAGCTCGAAAAAGTGGAATCGCAAGTCAAGGTCCTCGAGGGCGACATGCTCAAGCCGTTCGCGGTCGAGGGCGAGGGCATGCAATGACGCCAGCGAGCAGCTTTGCCGACTGGATGGCGGCGGTGCAGGCGCGCGTCGAAGCGTCGCTCGGCGCGTTTTTGCCGCATGCCGAGACGGTTCCGTTCAAACTGCACGAAGCGATGCGCTACACCGTGCTCGGTGGCGGCAAACGGGTGCGCCCGCTGCTGGTGTTCGCCGCCGGCGCGCTGTTCGGCGCCGACGCGCGCGCGCTCGAACGCGCGGCGGCAGCCGTCGAAATGATCCACGCCTATTCGCTGGTTCACGACGACATGCCCTGCATGGACGACGACGCGCTACGGCGCGGCAAGCCCACCGTGCACGTGGCGTATGATGAAGCGACCGCGCTGCTGGTGGGCGACGCGCTGCAGGCGCAGGCATTTCTGGTGCTGTCCGAAGGCGGCGCAGTGCCGCCGGCGCGCCAGGTCGCCATGCTGCGCTTGCTGGCGCACGCAGCCGGATCGGGCGGCATGTGCGGTGGCCAGGCGATTGACCTGGACAGCGTCGGCCTTGCGCTCACGCGCGAACAGCTCGAACAGATGCACCAGTTGAAAACCGGCGCCTTGCTGCGCGCCTCGGTGGTACTCGGCGCGCTGGCCGGCGCCGACCTGCAAGACGGCGAACTGGCCGCGCTCGACGCCTATTCGAACGCGATCGGCCTGGCCTTCCAGGTGGTTGACGACGTGCTCGACGCGACGGCCGATTCAGCCACGCTGGGCAAGACCGCGGGCAAGGATGCGGCGGCCAACAAGCCGACCTACGTATCGATTCTGGGCCTGGATGCTTCGCGCGTCCTGGCCGAAAAACTGCGATGCGACGCGCATGAGGCGCTCGCACCGTTTGGCGACAAAGCAGGCCGGCTCCGCGAACTGGCGGACCTGATCGTGCAGCGGAAGGCGTAACCATGAATTTACTAGAACACATCAACGAACCGGCGGAGCTGCGCAAGCTCGCGCGTTCCCAACTGACGCCGCTCGCGCACGAGCTGCGCAACTTTCTGCTCGACTCGGTCTCCAAGACGGGCGGCCATTTGTCGTCCAACCTGGGCACGGTCGAACTGACCATCGCGCTGCACTACGTGTTCAACACGCCGTACGACCGCATCGTCTGGGACGTGGGCCACCAGACCTACTCGCACAAGATCCTTACCGGGCGCCGCGAGCAGTTTCACACGCTGCGCCAGTTCGACGGCATTTCGGGCTTTCCGCGCCGCGTAGAAAGCGAATACGACACCTTCGGCACGGCCCACTCGTCGACCTCCATCTCGGCCGCGCTGGGCATGGCGCAGGCGGCCAAGATCAAGGGCGAGCACCGGCACGCGATTGCCGTCATCGGCGACGGCTCCATGACGGCCGGCATGGCTTTTGAAGCGCTCAACAACGCGGGCGTGCAGGAAGACATCAACCTTCTGGTAGTCCTGAACGACAACGACATGTCGATTTCGCCGCCGGTAGGCGCGCTCAACCGCTATCTGGCGCGCCTGATGTCGGGGCAGTTTTACGCCGCCTCCAAAACGGTGGCCAAGTCGGTGTTGCCAGGCCCGGTGCGCGAACTGGCCAAGCGGCTCGAAGAGCATGCCAAGGGCATGGTGGTCCCGGCCACGATGTTCGAGGAATTCGGTTTCAATTACATCGGCCCGATCGACGGCCATGATCTTGAATCGCTGATCCCCACGCTGGAGAACATCAAAAAACTCAAGGGGCCGCAGTTCCTGCACGTGGTGACCAAGAAGGGCCAGGGCTACAAGCTGGCCGAAGCCGAGCCGATTCTGTACCACGGCACCGGCAAGTTCAATCCGAACGAAGGCATCAAGCCCGGCGCGGCCGGCAAGACCACTTACACCGAAGTGTTCGGCAGCTGGCTGTGCGACATGGCCGCCGCCGACAAGCGCCTGGTCGGCATCACGCCGGCGATGCGCGAGGGTTCGGGCATGGTCAAGTTCGAGGAAAAATTCCCGGACCGGTATTTTGACGTCGGCATCGCCGAGCAGCACTCCGTCACGTTCGCGGGCGGCCTGGCGACCGAAGGCCTGAAACCGGTGGTGGCGATCTATTCGACCTTCCTGCAGCGCGCCTACGACCAGCTGATTCACGACGTGGCGCTGCAAAACCTGGACGTCACGTTTGCGCTGGACCGCGCGGGCCTGGTGGGCGCCGACGGCGCCACGCATGCGGGCAACTACGATATCGCATTTTTGCGCTGCATCCCGAACATGGTCGTGATGGCCGCGTCCGACGAAAACGAATGCCGCCAGATGCTCACCACCGCGTACCACTACGAAGGCCCGGCGGCGGTGCGTTATCCGCGCGGCGCCGGTATCGGTGCGGTAATCGAAAAGGCGCTCACGTCAATCTTGATCGGCAAGGGCGAGATCAAGCAGCGCGGCAAGGGCGTGGCGATCCTGGCGTTTGGCTCGATGGTGTCGCACAGCGTGGCGGCGGGCGCCGAGTTGAATGCCACGGTTGCCAACATGCGCTTCGTCAAGCCGCTGGACGTGGAACTGGTCAGGCAGCTGGCCGCGGAACACGAGTACCTGGTGACGGTGGAAGAGGGCTGCATCATGGGCGGCGCGGGCGCTGCGGTGGCCGAGGCGCTGGCCGAGGCGGGGATCGTCAAGCCGCTGCTGATGCTCGGCTTGCCCGACAAGTTCATCGACCATGGCGATCCGCATGCGCTGCTCGCTGGTGTGGGTCTGGATGCCAAGGGGATTGCAGCGTCGATTCGCCAGCGCTTTGGGGCGATGGAGCCGCGGCTGGTGGTCAACAACACCTGAGAATTGCGCGCGGTTTGGGTAGTGCGCGCTTTGCGTAGGTCGGAAAAGCGAAGTGCATTCCGACATTGCTAGCGTCATCGTAACGCATGCACTGTCGGAATGCGCTCCCGCTTTTCCGACCTACGATTTGATGTATTACGATTTCAAGGTGTTACTTAAGAGCGGCTGTCTTGCGATAGCGGTTCAATTCTTCAATCAGCCACACCGCGCTCGTCACCGGCTGTTGCCCCTCGCACGCCATCATGTAAGCCTTCCCGCTGCTGCTGCTGGTTGATGCCCCCAGCTTGATGAACGACTCGGCAGTCGGCAGCATATCCTTCTTGTCCAAATACTCGTATTTGCTCGCCAAATGCTTTTTCGCGCTCTTGGCGTCATACCAGCTGCCGTTGCGGTTGAACCTGCACTGCGACTGCTCCACCGCGCCCAGCAAATGCGCCACTTCCGCCTTGGTAATCTCAGGCGTTGCCGCTGCAGCCATATTCGCCGCCAAAATAGTTCCTACCAGAATCAATAACTTCTTCATTTCTCAACCTCGTTGACGTTCGTGCTGCCATAGTACATCGCTGCCGCCCGCGAACCGGTTGAGCACACGCGAAAGCACGAACATCAAGTCCGACAAACGGTTCACATACTGGCGCGGATGCTCGTTGATGGTTTCGGTTTTACCCAGCGTCACGATGCTGCGTTCGGCGCGCCGGCATACCGTGCGGCACACATGGGCGATCGACGCCGCGCGCGAGCCGGCCGGCAAGATGAATTCCGACAGCGCCGGCAAGGTCGCGTTATATTTTTCCAGCAAGTCGTCCAGGCGTCCCACATGGTCGTCCGTGATCATCTGGTAGCCGGGGATGCACAGCTCCCCGCCCAGGTCGAACAAGTCGTGCTGGATCGTGATCAGCTCTTCGCGCAGCTCGGCCGGCATGTCTTCGCACAGCAGCAGGCCAACAAAGGAATTGAGCTCGTCAACCTCGCCCAGCGTGTGGATGCGTACGCTGTCCTTGTCGGTGCGGCTGCCGTCGCCCAGGCCGGTGGTGCCCTTGTCGCCGGTGCGCGTGGCGATCTTTGAAAGTCGGTTACCCATGATGTCATCGTCCCATTGCAAAAAAGAATAGGGCGAGCATACGACAAAACGACCGATAGTGCTTACAATCGCAGCATGCCAGCCTCCCTCCCCATCGCCGTCCCTATCGATAACGCGCGCCAGCAGCAAGTGGCCGCAGCGCTGCGCGCGCTGCTGCCCGAAGGCTGCGTGCTGTCGGACGCCGAAGATACCCGTCCCTACGAATGCGACGGCTTAGCTGCGTATCGCCAGTTGCCGATGATCGTCACGCTGCCGCAAGACGAGGCGCAGGTGCTGGCGATCCTCAACACCTGCCGCGCCATGAACGTGCCCATCGTGCCGCGCGGCGCCGGCACCGGCTTGTCGGGCGGGGCCATGCCGCTCGCCGACGGCGTCGTCATTTCCACCGCGCGCCTGAACCGCATCGTGCGCATGGAGCCGTACGCGCGCCTGGCGGTGGTGCAGCCGGGCGTGCGCAACCTGGCCATCTCGGACGCCGCCGCGCCCTACGGTCTTTACTACGCGCCCGATCCGTCGTCGCAGATCGCCTGCACCATCGGCGGCAACGTGGCTGAAAACTCGGGCGGCGTGCACTGCCTCAAATACGGGCTGACGATCCACAACGTCATGCGCGTGCGCGTGGCGACCATTGACGGCGAGATCATCGAACTTGGCGGCGAAGCGCTGGACGCGCCGGGACTGGACCTGCTGGCCGTGTTCATCGGCTCGGAGGGCATGCTCGGCATCGTCACCGAAGTGACCGTCAAGCTGATCCCCAAGCCGCGCGCGGCGCGCGTGATCATGGCCTCGTTCGACAGCGTGGTCACCGGCGGCAATGCGGTGGCCAGCGTCATCGCGGCGGGCATTATTCCGGCCGGGCTGGAAATGATGGACCGCACCTCGTCGCGCATGGTCGAACCTTTCGTCAAGGCCGGCTACGACACGGACGCCGCCGCCATCTTGCTGTGCGAAGCGGACGGCACCGAGCTGGAAGTCGATGAAGAAATCGAACGCATGTCGGCCGTGCTGGCGCTGGCCGGCGCCAGTGCCATTGCCATCTCCACCACCGAGGCCGAACGCCTGCGCTTCTGGTCCGGCCGCAAGAATGCCTTCCCGGCGGCGGGGCGCATCTCGCCCGACTACTACTGCATGGACGGCACCATCCCGCGTAAGAAACTGGCGCAGGTGTTGACCGGCATCGAGCGCATGGAGGCGGCGCACGGCCTGCGCTGCGCCAACGTGTTCCACGCCGGCGACGGCAACCTGCACCCGCTGATTTTGTTTGACGCGAATGTGCCGGGCGAATTTGAACGGGCCGAAGCCTTTGGCGCCGAGATTTTGGCGCTGTGCGTCGAAGTGGGCGGCACCATCACCGGCGAGCACGGGGTGGGCATCGAAAAGATCAATTCCATGTGCGTGCAGTTTTCGCGCGCCGAGCTGGACATGTTTTTTGCCGTCAAGCGCGCCTTCGATGCGGCCTTCCTGCTCAACCCTGACAAGGCGATTCCCACGCTGAACCGCTGCGCCGAATTTGGCAAGATGCGCGTGTCCGGCGGCGTGCTCCCCTTTGCCCACCTGCCGCGATTCTGACATGACTGCACTCGACAACTTCCGTGAACAGGTACTGGGCGCCGCCGGCGCGCGGCGCACCCTGCGCATCCGTGGCGGCGGCACCAAGGACTGGTACGGGCAGGCGTTCGAAGGCGACATCCTCGACACGCGCGGACACGCCGGCATCGTCGACTACGAACCTACTGAACTGGTGATCACGGCGCGCTGCGGCACGCCGCTGGCCGAAGTCGAGGCCGCGCTGGCCGAACGCGGCCAGATGCTCGCCTTCGAGCCGCCGTACTTTGGCGACGGCGCCACGTTCGGCGGCGCCGTTGCCAGCGGCCTGTCGGGCCCGCGCCGGGCCAGCAGCGGCGCCGTGCGCGACTTTTTGCTCGGCGCAGTGCTGATGGACGGCCAGGGACAGGTGCTGACCTTCGGCGGGCAGGTCATGAAGAACGTGGCTGGGTACGATGTCTCGCGCCTGCTGGCGGGCTCGCTCGGTACGCTGGGGCTGATGCTGCAGATGTCGGTCAAGGTACTGCCGCGCCCGTTGCGTGAATCGACGCTGCGGTTTGAGATGAGCGAGATCGATGCGCTCAAGCGCCTGAACGAATGGGGCGGGCAGCCGCTGCCGATTTCGGCCAGTTGCTGGAGCGACGGCGTGCTGACGCTGCGCCTGTCCGGCGCGCAGGCGGCGGTGGAGGCGGCCGAGCGGTCGCTGGGCGGGGCAAGCGTGCATGACGGCGCGGCGCTCTGGCGCGCACTGCGCGAGCAGCAGCATGGATTTTTCAGCGGGGCGGACAGCCTGTGGCGTTTGTCGGTCCCGTCAGCGGCGAGCGCCATCCTCTTGCGCGGCGAACAGCTGATCGAGTGGGGCGGGGCGCAGCGCTGGCTGAAAAGCGCGTCCGACGCCGCGACGGCGCACAACATCCGGCGCGCCGTCAGTGCGGCCGGCGGGCATGCCACGCTGTTTCGTGGCGGCGACAAGAGCGTGGGCGTGTTCCAGCCGCTGGCGCCTGCCATCGCCAAGATCCACGAACGGCTCAAAGCGTCGTTCGATCCCGCGCACGTTTTTAATCCCGGACGGATGTACTGACCCATGCAAACCAATCTCGCCGATTTCATCAAGGGCACCCGCGAAGGCGACGAAGCCGAAGCGATCCTGCGCGCCTGCGTGCACTGCGGTTTTTGTACGGCCACCTGTCCCACCTACCAGATACTGGGCGATGAGCTGGACGGTCCGCGCGGGCGCATTTACCTGATCAAGCAGGTGCTCGAAGGCGCGCCCGTCACCAAGAAAACGCAGCTGCACCTGGACCGTTGCCTGACCTGCCGCAGCTGCGAGAGCACGTGCCCGTCAGGCGTCAAGTATGGGCGCCTGGCCGACATTGGCCGCAAGGTGATCGAAGAGCGCGTGCCGCGCACGCTGGGCGAACGCGTCACGCGCACGCTGCTCAAGGAAGCACTGCCGCGCCCATGGATCTTCAAGCCGCTGTACAAGGCGGGGCAGCTGGTGCGACCGCTTTTGTCGCCAGCGCTGCAGGACAAGCTGCGCAAAAGCGCACCGGCGGGCCGCTGGCCGCTGCGCGCGCATGCGCGCAAGATGCTGGTGTTGGATGGCTGCGTGCAGCCTGCGATGGCGCCCAATATCAACGCGGCGACCGCGCGCGTGCTGGACGCCTTTGGCGTGCAGCTGATCACCGCGCCCAAGGCCGGCTGCTGCGGCGCGCTGCGCTATCACCTGAACGACCAGGAAGCTGCGCTTGACGACATGCGCCGCAATATCGACGCGTGGTGGCCGCTGGTTGATCAGGTGGAGGCGATCGTGATGACCGCGTCAGGCTGTGGCGTTACGGTCAAGGAGTATGGACACTTGCTGGCGCACGACGCGCAGTATGCGGCCAAGGCGCGCCGCATTGCAGAGATGACGCGCGACCTGTCCGAGATCATGCCGCAATTCGAGACTGAACTTGGGGCCAGAATAAAAGGGCGTGGAGGGAAGAAGGTGGCGTGGCATCCGCCGTGCACCTTGCAGCATGGGCAGCAGATTCGGGGCAAGGTAGAAGGGGTGTTGCGCGCTGCCGGCGTCGAGGTGACGCTATGCGCCGACAGTCATTTGTGTTGCGGTTCGGCGGGCACGTATTCGGTGCTGCAGCCGGCACTGGCCACTGAACTGAGGGACAGGAAGCTGGCGAATTTACTTGCTACCGGCGCGGAGGTGATCGTGTCGGCGAACGTGGGCTGCCTCAGTCACCTGCAATCGGGTACGGATATACCCGTGACGCACTGGATCGAACTGGTCGACCAGGCACTGGCCTGATTATGAACCGAGGCGTGCTTTTTCTTCTGCGGTGAGGCGCTTGGTGCTGACGACAACCGTGACCATTTTTGCTTCGATGGCAGCTTTGGCGACAGGAGCGGTAACAACGACGTTGGCAGTGGCGAAAGTGGTGAAGCCAGCCAGGATGAGGGCTGCGACGAAGACTGCTTCCATGTTTTTGTTGATGTTCATTTGAATCGTTCCTTGATGTGTTTTGGTATGTACACATTATGAACATCGGGCACATATAACGCCAATTTCAAGTTCTGATACGACCCATTCATGTGATAAATATCTTAAGTGTTAAGGCGCATGAGCGTTATTTGATTTGCGAATGATGATTGCCCTGAGTTGTAAATAATAATATTTCTTTCGCGGCGGAAATATACACGCGCGGGCCTTGTCCCGACATTTGGCGTGGCTTGATGAGCGCGGTAGCCGGGGAAAAGAAGATCAAGAATTGGTGATCAGTGCGCACTGCAGCTGCGGCCGCTATCCCTTAAACCGCGTGACCCCTTTTCTTCAAAACCCCAGCTTCGGAATGATCAGCGAGGCGCGTCTTTGCCCAAGTGCGCCCGGCCACTTCACCTTTTGTGAGCACGCGCAGCAGTGTTGAGGGTGCTATTGGAAGGCAGTCTGGACAGGCCGTTCACCACCCGTCGCATCTCCCCAGGCAGGCGTCACTGAAATAGCTTACAAGTAGCGACACGGCGCGTGGTTTTGGTTAGTGTTGAAAAAAATAGTGAAATTGCTAACATATTTTTGAGGCTGAGAAGGCGTCCGCTGACAATTAATAAAAATATAAGTTTTTGATGGCATGCAGCGATCATTCTAGGTAGTATTCTGGCAACTCGTAGTTTTATGTCACTGTTTCCTATGAAAGCTCCCATGCCAACTTGCAGTCAGCCTTTTTGCGGCAATTCCAAATACGTTACGCCAAGCGCAACATTGCCGTCCAGAATGCTCTTCCTCACGTTGATGCTTGCGTGTTTTACAGCCGCCGCCGAGGTACCGTACAGTGAACAGATCAAGCAGATTCAGGCGCCGGATGCGATCGCCAGGATCGGCGCCGATCTTTTTGGCGAAACGGTCAATCTCTATACGGGTTCGGTGGAGTTTCGCCAAGTTGATGTGAGTTTGAAGGGTAATAATGCCTTGCCGGTTGCTGTGGGGCGCCGCGTCGGCACCGGGTCCAGTGCACCAGCGGCGACAGACCGCCCCTTTGGCCAGTGGGACCTGGATATTCCGCACGTGCATGGTGTTTTTTCGGCGCGGAAAGGCTGGACAAGCGAGGGTGCGGCGAGCAATCGTTGCACCACGTTCGGAAGCCCGGAAGGCACGTCGGGCACGAGTAATGCGTCCTTTTGGGACGGCGATGAGTTTTGGGCCGGCAATTTTCTCTATGTTCCTGGCTCCGGTGAGCAGCAGATGCTGCTCAGGGACGGCGCCAACAACCGCTCGCCAAGTTGGCCGGCCGCGCCGACCCTTTATCCCGTCGTTACCCGCGACTTTTGGTCCTTTTCCTGCCTTCCTTCACTGAAGAACGCTTCAACAATCAAGAAGCGAACAGGGGAGGGGTTCCTGGCGATTTCACCAGACGGCACGAAATACCAGTTTGACTGGATGGTCGAGTACCAGGTTCCCAATCTGATCAAAAGCTTGGATTCTCCCAGCGTAGCGGCATCGCTTCAAATTATCGGTGCAAGCGATGCCGCTGAAACCGAGCAAATCCATGTCCCCACAGTTGATCAAAACGTCGTGGGAGTACTTGCCCGCAACGACGTCTGGATTCTGCCCACCAGGATCACCGACCGGTTCGGCAACTACGTCGACTATGTCTACGATACTGTTGTGCCGGAAAATCTAATGAGCATTACCGCGAGCGATGGACGATCGCTCACGTTGACCTACGTTCCGGGTGCTACCGGGCCGTCGCGCCAAATCCAGACCGTAAGCGAAGTGACGTCTAGCGGCACACGGACCTGGACCTACAACTACATCAAAACGGGCACTTTCGCCAGCGAAATCGAATTGGAAAAGGTGACGCTGCCGGATGCGTCGGTGTTAAATCTGTACGAGGCCAGATCCTTATTCCACCAAGTCCATTTTTCCGCTCCGCCTGGATGCGACGAGACGAGTGGCGGAGGTGGTGGCTTGATCGGCACCATGACCCATCCGTCGGGCGCCACAGGAATATTCACCTTAACCCCCACGCTGCATGGACGTTCCAATGTTGTTCGCGACTGCCGCCTTTCCAGCCCAAGCGGGGCTACCGTAGTCGAGGTGAACATGCGCCCGCGCTATTTCACCACGATGTCCTTGACCAAGAAAGAGATCACCGGGCCCGGACTCGAACCGAGCGCGTGGAGCTACGACTATGGGCCGGCGAACGCAAGCTGGGCGCCGTGCAACAGCCCGTGTGCATCCAACAAGGTTGTGACGGTTACCGATCCTTCAGGCGACAAAACGGTTCATTACTTCGGCAACAGAATTGACGAGACGGAGGGCCAGTTACAGCAGACAGATGTCTATGACGGCGACACGTTGTTGCGTAGCACTTACTTGACATACCAGCCGCCCGGCAACAATCCTTACCCTACCATATTGGGATATCAGACTACGTCAATCGGCGACGCCGACCAGTTGGGCCGACCGGCACCCTTGAAGCGCCGCGTCATTCGCCAACAAGGCGTCGATTTCATCTATGAAGTTAATGAGTTCGATTATTTTGCCCGCGCGAAGGACGTTACCCGGAAAAGCACGCCCGGGGCGACGCGCCGCGAGATCACCACCTTTTCTGATAATCACAACAAGTGGCTGTTAGGACTGGTTGAAAAGGTTTCGGAATACGGCACTGGGGTTGACATGGTCTACAACACGTACAACCCGACAACCAGCAATCTCGAAACTACTTCCAAGTTTGGAAAACTTCAGCAAACTTTTGCCTATAAGACAGACGGGACGATCCTTAGTAGCAAGGACGAGAAAAACCAGCTGACATCGTTTGGTAGCTACGTTCGGGGCATTCCACAGCTCATCACTTTTGCCGACGGAACCAACATCAGCCGAGTCGTCGATTCATTGGGCAATATCCGTTCGGGTACGGACCAGAACCTGCTCATGACCGGCTACCAATACGACGTGATGAACCGGCTGACGGAAATCGCGCCGGCGACGGGTGGAGCCGTTACGTGGAATAAAACGCTGATCGCGTACGCCCTGGTTCAAAGTGCAGAAAACGATTTGGCCGCAGGCCACTGGCGGCAGACCGTTTCAACCGGTAACGGCGTGGAGGTCGTTTTGTTCGACGCATTGATGCGCAGGGTACAAAGCTATAAATATGATCGCAATGATGAAGCTGCAACGTCGCGTTTTTCAAAGACTGTTTTTGACATCAATGGCAATCCCGTTTTCAACGCTTTCCCTGTCCGAAATTTTTCTGCGCTCGGTGGTGGCATTCGCACCGAATACGACGCGCTGGGACGTACGTTGGCTGTGCGAACCGATAGTGAACTGGGTGCCCTGAGTTCGACAAATACCTATGGCGCCAACTTTACGACCACATCATCAAATAACCGAAATCTTTCGACGGCATCGACTTTCCAGACCTTTGACGTGCCAAGCGAAGGCGCAGTGGCGAGTATTTCGGCGCCTGAGGGCGTGACCGTCGAGATAACGCGGGACGTCTTTGGTAAGCCACAGGCCGTCACGCGTAGCGGCGGTGGAAAGTCTGTGACGCGGCGCTACATCTACGACGCGAAGCATCGTTTGTGCAAAACTATGGAGCCCGAAACAGGCTCCACCATACAAGACTACGATCTTGCTAATAATGTCGCGTGGCGCGCCACCGGTCTTGCACTACCTTCCGTAAGTTGTGAACGGGAGTTTGTTCCCCCTATGAAGAGAATCTCATATGGTTACGACGCGTTGAACCGACTGTTGAAGACTAGCTACGGCGACATGAGTCCTGAGATTACCCGTAGCTATTGGCCGGATGGCCTCATCAAGACAAACAATTCGGGCGGGGCCAACTGGACGTACACCTACAACAATCTCCGGTTGAGCGAAACTGAAACGTTAGCGTACGCTACCAACACCTATACGCACACGCGTTCCTACGATGCCAACGCTTCACTCACACAGCTGAAGTATCCCGACAATTCCGCTGTCGCTTACAGCCCTAACGCACTTGGCGAGCCAACCAAGGTCGGTGCTTATGCCACCGGCGTGACGTACTACCCTAATGGCGCCATCAAGGGTTTTACCTACGGCAATGGAATTGTGCACAGCCTTACCCAGAACATGCGCGGCCTGCCTGAACGATCCAGCGATGCAGGCGTACTGAATGATGTCTATGCATTTGACTCGAACGGCAACGTGCAGTCGATCCTCGACGCACAGCAGGGCGTCACCAATCGTACGATGACATACGACGGTCTGGACCGACTGAAGCGGGTCAACGCGCCGGCCGTCTGGGGCGACGCCTTGTATGACTATGATGCACTCGATAACCTGACGAAAAGTAACCTGACCGGCGGCCCCGGCATTGCCCGTACGATGGTGCATCAATTCGATGCAGCGAATCGTTTGACTGGCGTTATCGGCACGGCAGGGTTTGCGTTCAACTTTGGCTACGACAGCCAAGGGAACATTAATCAGCGCGGCGCGCAGGCTTTCACTTTCGACTTGGGCAACAGGATGAAAAGTGCGGCCGGGCGGGCGACTTATCTTTATGACGGTCTGGGTCGAAGGATGAGCGTGGTCGGCACTAACGGGGTCAACCAGGTATCGGTGTACAGCCAATCGGGCCAGTTGTTGTACACGGCACCTACCGGCGGCGCAGGCACCAAATACATTTATTTGCACAGCCATCAGATCGCGGAGGTAAAGCCATGATTACCGCGCCCGTCAACTTCAAACTGGCCACGTTCATGTCGACGCTTGCTTCCAAATTTGCCACTTTCTCCGTCAGGCGTGCCCTGCCGCTTGCCATGTTGATGATCGGCGTCGGATTAAATTCTGCGCACGGGCAGGCAATCAAGGCAGGGGTGCCGAAGAAGGCTGTTGTACCGCCAAAGCCGACGATCGGCTTACCAACAATTCCATCGCTGCAAGTCACGTATTCACCATCGACTACGCTGGTCGCCGGTCAGCCTTACTCGGTCACATGGGTAAGCAGGAATGCAGAGGCGGTGGATTTCTATTGCACCGCATCTGGCACCGGCTATGCCGACAGTCAGACCCTCGGATTGTCCGGCACCATAAATGGGACGGCGAGCGCGGCATGGGTTGGATATCCATCGGACTGCACGTGGGTTGCAGACAACTCGGAGGGAGTTGTTTCCGTCAAGGCGACGTTGACCACGCAGGCTGCACCGTTGCCCCCCCCTGTTCCAGTGGACAACGCGCAGTTCATCTCCCAGGTTCCACCGCCGGCAGTTCTGATCCGGGGCCAGACCTATACCTATTCGGTCACGATGAAGAACACCGGGACCACGACGTGGTCTAGCGCCGGGACGAACCCATATAGATTGGGGAATTCATACGAATATATATGGGGCGTGGGCCGAATCGAACTTGCGTCGTCCGTGCCTCCGGGCGCTTTAGGCACTTTTAATTTGACCGTGACGGTCCCGGTTACCGCGCCCCTCGGGCCAAATCCATTTCAGTGGAAAATGTTGCGCGAAGGTGTGCAATGGTTTGGCGAGGCAACCCCGAACGTAGCAATCACAGTACAAGCACCGCCCCCGGAATTGGTAGACAACGCGCAATTCGTGTCGCAGGTCGCGCCGCCCTCTGTCCTCATACCTGGACAGTCGTACAGTTATTCGATCACGATGAAGAACACCGGGACCACCACGTGGACCAGTGGTGGAAATGCGCCGTATCGGTTGGCAACGGTAAATGAGTTTGCGTGGGGTGGCGCGCGGATAGAACTGGCCGGCCCGGTGCAGCCAGGCGCAGTAGGCACGTTTAACGTGTCGGCAACGGTCCCGCCCACAGAGGCACTTGGAACCAAGACGTTTCAATGGCGAATGGTGCACGAAAATGTGCAATGGTTCGGCGATACGACGCCGGGCTTAGCCGTTACGGTACAAGCGCCTGCATTGGTGGATAACGCTCAGTTCGTTTCGCAGGTGCCGCCGCCATCGGTCCTCATTCCTGGACAGTCGTACAGCTATTCGATAACGATGAAAAACATTGGGACCACCACGTGGACCAGTGGTGGAACTACACCACACCGCCTTGCAGCCGTAAATGGATTAGCATGGGGCAGCGCGGTGATTGAACTGGCTGGCCCGGTGGCGCCTGGCGCAGTAGGCACGTTTAACGTGTCGGCAACGGTCCCACCCGCAGAGGTACTTGGAACCAAGACGTTTCAATGGCGGATGGTGCGCGAAAATGTGCAATGGTTCGGCGATACAACGCCGGGCGTAGCCATTACGGTACAAGCGCCTGCATTGGTGGACAACGCTCAGTTCGTCTCGCAGGTGCCGCCGCCCTCGGTCCTCATTCCTGGACAGTCGTATAGTTATTCGATAACGATGAAGAACATTGGGACCACGACGTGGATCAGTGGTGGAACTACACCACACCGCCTTGCAGCCGTAAATGGATTGGCATGGGGTAGCGCGGTGATTGAACTGGCTGGCCCGGTGCCGCCTGGCGCAGTAGGCACGTTTAACGTGTCGGCAACGGTCCCGCCCGCAGAGGCACTTGGAAGCAAGACATTTCAATGGCGGATGGTGCGCGAAAATGTGCAATGGTTCGGCGATACAACGCCGGGCGTAGCCATTACGGTACAAGCGCCTGCATTGGTGGACAACGCTCAGTTCGTTTCGCAGGTGCCGCCGCCCTCGGTCCTCATTCCCCCCCTGTGTCAGACTACTTGTCGGGTGTGTTTTTTGAACAAATTATGTCCTGATCTTGGTTGTTGTGGTGGAATTTAGGGTTCGTTCTTGTGCTTTATTTCTAACATCGTTTCCGGGAGCGGGGGACGGGTGTTACGGGTGGAGCGCAGCGGAACCCGTTCCCTCAAGAGGTCAGGTTTTTGATTTTTGTTCTAGCAGGACGAACTCCTATGCTTGGCCCACGGGTCGGCGACGGAACTAGTTATCGCCTCTAATTTTCAATCTATAGAGGCACCAATGTCATCAAAATATCCCGAAGCATTTATCGAGCAAGCCCTGGTCAAAGTGTATTCACGAGGCCACCGGTCGGTCAAGTCGGTCGCGGAAGACCTGAATGTGAATCACCACACGTTAAAATATTGGATGAAGAATAAAGTTGTGACCAATAAGGACGCGCCGGCGGCGCGCGAGAAGCGCCCTCAGGACTGGACTGCCGCGGAGCAGTTTGCAGCATTGCGGGCAACCCATGGCTTGTCCGACGAGGCTTTGCAGGCGTGGTGCCGCGAGCACGGCATATTCCCCCATCACCTGACCAGCTGGGAAGCTGCTTTCTGCGTGGAGGTAAAAGAGCCGGCAACGGGAGTGCGCGAAATGCGCACTTTGAAGGACAAGGTTGCAAAGCTCGAGCGCGAGATTGTGCGCAAGAATGGCGCGTTGGCGGAGGCGGCCGCGTTGCTGATCCTGCAAAAAAAGTTCCGCGCGCTGTGGGAGGACGAGGAATGATGACCGACCTCCCGCAGCGCGACCAAGTGATGGCTTTGGTGGCCGAGGCGGTCGTTGCCGGCGCGCGCCAGTGGCGGGCTTGCGAAGTGATTATGCTGAGCGAGCGTACCTTGCAGCGCTGGCAGAACGACAAGGCTGAAGGCGCTTGTGACCGACGACCGGCTCGGGTGCAGACCCCCAAGAACCGCCTGAGCGATTTGGAACGCGAGCGCGTGCTCGAGATCGCCAATTCACCCGAATTCGGCCACCTCCCTCCAAGCCAGATCGTGCCACGGCTGGTCGACCAGGGCGAGTACGTCGCCTCGGAGTCGACCTTCTATCGCTTGCTGAAAGCGGCAAACCAGCTCAAGCACCGTGGGGCCGAAAAGCCGGCCAAACCGCGCCACAAGCCGCGTGCGCTGGTGGCAACGGCACCGGGCCAGCTGTTTAGTTGGGACATCACCTATCTGCCGACGCCGGTCATGGGGATCTACTTCTATCTGTACCTGTTCATGGATATCTACAGCCGCAAGATCGTCGGCTGGCAGGTCTACGAATCGGAAAGCAGCGAGCTGGCCAGCGAGGTGATGCGCGATATTTGTATGCGCGAAAACATCGCGCCAAAGCAGGTGGTGCTGCACTCCGACAACGGCAGTCCGATGAAGGGCGCCACGATGCTCGCAACGCTGCAAAAGCTCGGCGTGGTCCCATCGTTCAGCCGGCCCGCGTGCAGCAATGACAACCCCTTCAGCGAAAGCCTCTTCAAAACGCTCAAGTACCGCCCAGCCTACCCGAAGGGTTCATTTGAAAGCCTCATGGCCGCGAGGCAGTGGGTCGGCACGTTCGTACGTTGGTACAACGAGGAGCACCGTCACAGTGCCATCCAATTCGTCACGCCGGCACAGCGTCACGCGGGCCTGGACGGCGAGCTGCTGCGCAAGCGCGCAGAGGTCTATGAGGCCGCCAAGGCCGAGCGTCCGGAGCGCTGGAGCGGCGACACGCGAAGCTGGGCGCCAGTTACAACCGTGCACCTCAATCCGGAAAAAAGTGCCACGGAGACCCTCACCAAAAAGGAGAAAAATCCAGAACTCAAAAAAGCAGCGTAGAAACCGCTTTTAGGCGACAACTAGCTTGCAAATTACCGTTGANNNNGTTTAACGTGTCGGCAACGGTCCCACCCGCAGAGGTACTTGGAACCAAGACGTTTCAATGGCGGATGGTGCGCGAAAATTTGCAATGGTTCGGCGATACAACGCCGGGGGTTGCCATCACGGTGCAAGCGCCGCCCGCATTGGTCGACAACGCCCAGTTCGTTTCGCAGGTACCACCACCCTCGGTTTTGACGCAGGGGCAGTCGTACAGCTATTCGGTGACGATGAGAAATGTCGGGACCACAACGTGGACGAGCGGTGGCGCGAACCCCTATCGCTTGGGTAGTGCCAATCTATTGGATAACACTACGTGGGGAACCGCGAGAATTGAACTGGCAAGTACCGTACTGCCTGGCGGGGTTGGCACATTCAACTTTACAGCGACGGTCCCTGCAACGGCCTCTTCTGGATTGGCCAATTTCCAGTGGCGGATGGTACACGAGATGGTACAGTGGTTTGGCGAGAACACGCCGAACGTTGTGATCACGATTCAGCGGCCACAGCTTCCTGGGCGTGTTGAATACATTCATACGGATGGCTTGGGTAGTCCCGTCGCGCGCACTGATCAAAACGGCGGGATCATCAGTAGAACGAGGTACGAGCCGTATGGTTATACGGCGGCGGGTGCAGTGCCGACGATCGGCTTTACCGGCCATGTCAATGATTCCGAGACCGGCCTTGTGTACATGCAGCAGCGGTACTATGATCCGGTAGCGGGCAGATTTTTGAGCATTGATCCGGTGACCACGGATGCGGAAAATGGTAGCAGCTTCAATCGATACGCGTACGCCAACAACAGCCCGTACAAATATGTCGATCCTGATGGTCGTGAGCCGACACCGATAGGTGAACGCGAGTCGATGTTGAAGTTGCAGGCGGCAGCAGCAGCCGCTGAGACAAGACCGGCTCTCAGTTACATGCATAGCGAAAGTGTCCTAAAAAACTCAAGTGGGAGCTACTCCTCGTTAAAAAAAGAATCCACGGAGAAGATCGTTTCTTCATTAAAGCCGGGAGCGAAGGAACCGCTGAGGGTTGCCGCCGACGGGAAGATTTTTGATGGAAATACTAGAGTGCTGGTGCTTCAAGAACGTGGTGTAAATGTAAACCAATTGCCTCGGACCCCGCACGCCCGCGGTGGAACCGGGGGCAGTGCATTCGGATTGTTGTTTGTCGTTGGAATGGTTGTTGAGCTGAGTGAAGCAATTCAGAAACTTCCGCAGCAGGCACCAGTCACGGCCGCTGCCCCCCCGCCACCGCCACGGCCACCGCCGCCACCAGATCCAGTGTCAGGGAATAAATAGCCGCTAAATTAAGCGTCTAGCGGCTGAGAGTTTTTCCTAACTTTTTGGTGTTTGTAGAGGAATGAATGGATGAATCACGTTATGACGCATTTCCAAGAATTTTTAGAGAGTGAGCACGCTTTCGATTTTCTAATTAACTTGGCTTTCGATCTTACAATTTCAGCACGCGAAACGTACGTGGCCGGACAAGAAACTGTGGAAAGCCCCGTTGCTTTGAGAGGGCTTAACGAGATAAATCACCGCGTTCTTTCGCGTGCCATGAGTGTGCTGGATGATAGTTGGAAGCACACACCAGCGGCTTTTTGTGAAATGATTTTTGGTATTGCCAAATCCTACGGGTGCGTTGAGAACTTGGAAGTCGCTTTAAATATGTCCTTTGAAAAGCAGCGTAGAGGACGGGTTGATCACTAGCGAAAGTGAACGGCAAGCAGGGCAGAGGGTCAGTGCCGCCATTCGGACACGAGCTGATCGGTAAGTTCTTCTTCTAAAAACAAAAAAAGCCACTCCCTCCGGCGCCCCGGATGCGAGTGGCTTTCTTCATTTAGCCGCCGATCGGCGGCGCCGGCCTAGCTGCTCAGGTTGCCCATCATCTGCTTGGTCTGGTACTTGATGATCATCCCGTCGAGCAGCGCCTTGATGATGCGGCGCTCTTCGTCCGGCATGTGGCTGACCGCCTCGAACTGCAGGGCCAGATCATCCGACGGACCGCGCTCGGTTTCGTCGAACACGAGCGCGTCCAGGCTCAGGTGCAGCGCCTTGGCCAGCCGCACCAGCGCCTCCAGTGTCGGCTGCGCGGTCCCCGCCTCATACCGCTTGATTTGGTTCACGTGAATTTGCGCGGCATCGGCCAGGCCTTGCTGGGTGAAGCTCTGCGCTTTGCGGAACTGGATCAAACGGGAAGAGAACATGGGTGGTAGCAAAAGGATGACGGTGCCCATACTGTACCCCCTGGTATCTTAAAAGGTGTTCGGCAAGTACATTATACGATATAATAAAAGTACAGTATAAGGGTCTTGACAGCTTTTTAGAGAAAGAGGGATTTATGCCCCGTATCCCCGTCGCCGAGATCGAGCGGCTAAAGAATGAGGTATCGGTGCAGCAGCTGGCCGAAGCGCGCGGCATCGAGCTGAAGGGCCAAGGCAACAATCTGCTGGGCCGCTGCCCCTTCCACGCCGACAAGACGCCATCGCTGGTGATCACGCCCGACAAGAACCTGTGGCATTGCCTGGGCGCGTGCCAGGCCGGCGGCGGCCCGATCGACTGGGTGATGCGGGCCAACGGCGTTTCGTTCCGCCACGCGGTCGAACTGCTGCGCGCTGCTCCCGATTTAGCCGCCGGGGTTGGCGAGCCGGTCAAGGGCTCGCACACACGCAAGCTGGCAGCGCCGGTCGAGCCCACCGCCGGCGCAGGCGAGCTGCTGAATCAGGTCGTCGACTTCTACCACCAGACCTTGCTCGAATCGCCCGAGGCGCTGGCCTACTTGGCCAAGCGCGGCTTGACGGATCCTGAATTGATCGCGCGCTTCAGGCTCGGCTACGCCAACCGCACGCTGGGCTACCGTCTGCCGGCGAAGCGCGCGCAAGACGCTGCGGGCCTCAAGGGCCGGCTGCGCGAGATCGGCATCCTGCGCGAATCGGGCCACGAGCACTTCAACGGTTCCATCGTGGTGCCGGTGATCGACGGCGACGGCAACGTGACGGAGGTGTACGGCCGCAAGCTGCGCGACGACCTGCGCGGCGACACACCGCGGCACCTGTACCTGCCCGGGCCGCACAAGGGCGTGTGGAACGCGCAGGCGCTGGGCGGCAGCGACGAGATCATCCTGTGCGAGGCGCTGATCGACGCGCTCGCGTTCTGGCAGGCCGGTTTCCACAATGTGACGGCCAGCTACGGCGTGGCCGGCTTCACGCCCGATCACCTGGCCGCGTTTGCGCGTAACGGCGTCAAGCGCGTGCTGATTGCCTACGACCGCGACGAAGCCGGCGACAAGGCCGCCGGCGCTCTGGCCGAACAGCTGATCGCCGCCGGCATCGACTGCTGCCGCATCGAGTTCCCGAAAGGGATGGACGCGGCAGACTACGCGCTGAAGGTTACGCCGGCATCGAAGAGCCTGGGCATCCTGCTGCGCAAGGCGGCGTGGATGGGGAAAGGCGCGGCGCCGCAGGCGCCAGGCCAGCACCCCGAAGCGGTGGAATGCGAGACGCCCGCGCCGGCGCCGGCGTTGGCGATCGCACCTGTTCCTGCCTTAGCCGCTTCGCCGGCGGCTGCGCCAGCGTCGTCAACCATCGCCGCCGACGTCAAGGCCGACGAAGTCGTGTTCACGTTCGCGGAGCGGCGCTACCGCGTGCGCGGCCTGCCGAAAAACCTGGCGCCGGAGACCCTGAAAATCAATCTGCTGGTGGCCGTCGGCGAGCGCTTCCACGTCGACACGCTGGACCTGTACAGCGCCAAGGGCCGCGGCCATTACCTGCAGCAGGCGGCCAAGGAGCTGGGCGTGCGCGATGAAGTGATCAAGCATGACCTGGGCCGCATCCTGCTCAAACTCGAAGCGTTGCAGGACGAGCGCATCAAGGCCGCGACTACCACTGCTCCCGCCGTGCCGGTGATGAGCGACGCCGAGCGCGAAGCGGCCCTGGCGATGCTGCGTGCGCCGGGCCTGCTGGAGCGGGTCGTGTCCGACTTCGACGCCTGCGGCCTGGTAGGCGAGCGGACCAATAAACTGGTGGGTTACCTGGCGGCGGTCAGCCGCAAGCTGGACCGGCCGCTGGCGATCGTGGTGCAGTCCTCGTCGGCGGCCGGCAAGTCGAGCCTGATGGACGCGGTGCTGGCGATGATGCCGCAGGAGGAGCGCATCAAGTACAGCGCCATGACCGGGCAGAGCCTGTTCTACATGGGCGAGACCAACCTGCAGCACAAGATCCTGGCCATCGTCGAGGAAGAAGGCGCCAGCCGCGCCAGCTATGCGCTGAAGCTCTTGCAAAGCGAAGGCGAGCTGACCATCGCCTCGACCGGCAAGGACGCCAACAGCGGGAACCTGATCACGCAGGAGTACCGGGTGACGGGGCCGGTGATGATCTTCCTGACGACCACCGCCATCGAGATTGATGA
>NZ_JAFCTU010000043.1:25486-44984 GCF_049896185.1 Massilia sp. TSP1-1-2 | reverse complement strand
AATTCCACCACAACAACCAAGATCAGGACATAATTTTTTCAAAAAACACACCCGACAAGTAGTCTGACACAGGGGGACAGTTCGGCAAACGCATCAGCACACACCGCTTTGCTAAAGTAATACCCTTGCATCTCATCACATTGGTTGACGCGCAAATAGTCCAGCTGTTCAACCGTCTCCACCCCTTCGGCAACAACCTTCAATTTCAGCGTATGGGCCAATGCAATGATTGCGGCAACGATGGCGTCACCGTCGCCTGAACCGATATCGGATACAAAACTGCGGTCGATCTTCAAGACATCAATGGGCAGGCGCCTCAGATAGGCCAGGCTGGAGTAGCCGGTGCCAAAATCGTCGACGGCAATACGCACGCCGAGTTGCTTGAGCGCGCCGAGCACGCCAATGCCGCGCTCAACGTCGTTCATGACCAGGCTCTCGGTCAGCTCAAGCTCGAGGTCGCCAGGTGACAGGCCGATCTCGGACAGGATGGCGGCAACCAATTCGGCCAGGTCGCCGAGCACGAACTGGCGGGCCGACAGATTGACGGCCACCCGTATGTGGCGCAAGCCCTCATGCTGCCACTGGCGATTCTGGACACAGGCCGTGCGCAACACCCAGTTGCCGATCGGGACAATCAAGCCGGTCTCCTCGGCAAGGCCGATGAACTCGAGCGGACCGAGCAAACCGCGTTCCGGGTGCTGCCAGCGCACCAGCGCCTCCATGCCGATGATGCGCCCAGTTGCCAGGTCAAGCTGGGGCTGATAATGCAGCACGAATTCATCGCGCTGGAGAGCCAGGCGCAAATCGGCTTCGGCACGCAGGCGCGCAAGGGCTTTCTGGTTCATTCCCGGCGTGTGAAAATGGAAGCGGTTGCCCCCTTCATTTTTAGCGTGAAACGCGGCGATATCGGCACGTTCAAGCAGGGAATCAACGTCGAGGCCGTCGTCGGGGTATCCCGCCACACCAATGCTGCAAGTCAGGACAACTTCCTGCCCCTCGTACCGAATGGCCGTGTTCACGACCGCCATGATCCGTTCAAGCGCGGCGTTGGCAAGCTGGTCCTCATTCTGTTCGGGCATCAGGATCGCAAACTCGTCGCTGCCCCAGCGCGCCGCGGTATCGCCGCCGCGAATGTCGCCGTGCAGACGCGCCGCGATGACCTTGAGGAACTTGTCGCCGCCGCCGTGACCAAAACTGTCGTTGATCGCCTTGAAGCGGTCCAGGCTAACGAAAGCGATCCAGATCCGGCTCCCATTACGGCGCGCTGCGGCAATTGCGTGCAGCAAACGGTCGCGCAGCAAGGCGCGATTCGGAAGCCCGGTCAATTCATCATGATGGGCCAGGTGCAGCAACTGCGCCTCGCGCTGCCGGGCTTCGGTAATGTCGTACTGGGAGGCGACGAAGTGGGACAGTACGCCGTCGGCGCTACGCACCGGAGCGACGAACAAGTGATTCCAGAACAGCGTGCCGTCCTTGCGGTAGTTGCGCAACACGGCATTGCCGGCCCGCTGTTCGCGCAGCGCAAGGCGAATCTCATCAATGCCAGCCTGGTTCCGGTCGTCGCCCTGCAAA
The DNA here is from genome assembly GCF_049896185.1 of Massilia sp. TSP1-1-2. NCBI lineage: Bacteria > Pseudomonadati > Pseudomonadota > Betaproteobacteria > Burkholderiales > Oxalobacteraceae > Massilia > Massilia sp. TSP1-1-2. The sequence goes on along the minus strand of NZ_JAFCTU010000043.1, from coordinate 43,412 downwards.
AAATTACAGTTGCGCCCGACCACCTCGGCTGCAGTGTAGCCGGTGATGCGCTCGAAAGCGGGATTGACGTACTCGATAATAAAGTGCGGCGCGACCGCGCGCGTAATGACCATCGCATTAGCGCTCGCTTCGAGCGCCGATTTGTACGCGGACAACTCCATCGCCATACGCCCAAGCGCAACAGAGGCTTCGCCCGGCGGCACGGCATGGGGCGGATAAACGGCATTGGTCAACATCGGGAATCTCGGAAAGGACGGATACGAAGTATTGCTCTACATTAACATAAATTGCCAAGAGCCACCGACAAACCTCGGTCTCCATCTCACGCGACCCGCAGCGCCACGGTCACGCACAGACCACCGCATTCGCGGTTGCCGGCCTTGATGGCGCCGCCATGTGCCTCCACCACCCGCAGCGCGATCGCCAGCCCGAGTCCATGGCCATCCATATCGCTTGCCCCGGGATCGGACCGAAAAAGCGGCAGGAATATTGCCGACAGGTGTACGGCCGGTACGCCAGGACCATCGTCCAGCACGCTTATAACAAGCTTGTCGCCTTCGACGCGCAAATCGATTCCTACCGTGCCGCCAGGCGAGCTGTGCTTGATCGCGTTGCGGACCACGTTGTCGATGGCCCGGCAGAGCAAGTCGGGCGCCCCCCGCACCTTGGCGCTGGGGCAGCCGGTGATGCAGACCTTGCATCCCTTGCTGACCGCTTCAAACAGGGCATCGGTCACGATCGCCGCGATCAGTTCAAGAACGAGCACTTCTTTGGCCACCGGCATTTTGGTCGCGGTGTCCAGGCGCGACAGGGTGAGCAGCTCACCGACCAGTTTTTCCATGCGCTCGCCTTCGCGTTCGATACGTTGCAGCCACTGCGCTTGTTTTTCCGGCTGCTGCTGCGCCAGGCCGAGCGCCGCGTGCAGCCTGGCGAGCGGTGCGCGCAGTTCGTGGGAAACGTCATGCAGCAGGCGCTGCCGTTTGTCCATCAACACGCGCAATTGCAGGCTCATGCGGTCAAATTCGCGCCCGAGCTCGAACAATTCATCGCCCCGAGCGCGCTGGTTCGCGCCAAAGCGCGCATTCAAGTCGCCCCCCGCTGCGGCCGCGAAGGCGGCGCGCAGCGCGCGGATGGGCCGCGCCGTATGCCACGCCAGCACAGCGGCCAACAGCAGACTGGCCAGGGTCGCCACCACCAGCGTAATATACGGAAGCCGGTGCCCTTCCTGCCGACGGCCGTCGCCTTGCTCCGGGTATCGACGCCGGGCGGCCCCGCGTAGGGACCGGCGCCGGCCTCGCGCGCATGGCCCCAGAGCCAGAAGGTCGCGCCAATCCCGATGGTGGCCAGGCACTGGGCCAGGAGGATGGCAAAGAAGAATTTCCCGAAGAGTCGGCCCATGTGGTTCCCCTGATGCGCTAGCAAGGAGTTTTTACACGTTTACTATGCGGCAGGGCAACTCAACCAGACCCACTGGTGAATCGCGCTTGACGTTGCGCGCGCGCCAGCGCCGAGTAGCTCATGCATTGACCGTCGCATTGCTGGAAAACCGAAAGGCAAGAAAGAGATAAACGAGGTAGAGCGACGCGTAGCACATCGCGTAATTCCACAACATTTGCTTGAGCGGGATGGGCGCGAGGAAGACCGCGATGGTCGTGATGAACAAGGCGACCTGCCACATCAGCTCCGCTTTTTGCTTTCCTGCCACGAAAAATACGTAGCTCAGAGGGCTGGCGACCGTTCGCGTGAAATACAGCGGCGCCAGAATGCGCGCGAAGTCGCCCGCCTCGCGCCACGGCTCGCCGAATATCCAGGCACACAAGCTGGGGGCGAATGCAATTGTCAGGCACATCGGGCCGCAGCCGAGCAGGACCAGCGCCTTGAACGTATCCATGAACGCTTTTTCGCAATTGCCCAATGTCTGGAATTGATGCACCGACTCGCGCTTGAACACTTCCAGCACCGAAGCGGCGAGCATGGATATTGGCGCGTTAAGCATCCGTTCGGTCAAGGCATACAGGCCAGCGGCGGGAAGGCCGAACTTCAGGCCGATCAAAAACAAGGGGCACTTGGCCGCGACCATGTTGAGCAGTCCGGCCGGCAAGGAGTAGCGCCAGAACGAGGCATGCTTGCGCAGGTAGTTGCGTTGCGAAACCGTGGGCAGCATGGCCAAGCGGGGACGCGGCGGCGACAGCAAAAAAACTGCGGCGGCGACACCGCAGGCCAGTCCGATCAAGTGCCCTGCCAGCAGCGCGCTTGCGGTAATGCCGACCAGCAGCAGCACGACCTGGCCCAATGCCGCCGTTGCGGCACCGCACACTTTCGCCAACGCGGCCTTGCCAAATGCCTGATTCGACGTTGCATAGGCGATCACGGTCTGGTTATACGCCGTCAGCCAGGTGGCTACGCCGATCGTCAGCAAACCTAACCAGCTCATGTGCTGCGCCTGCGGCATGTCGCACAGACGGGCAAGAAGTGCGCAGATGGTCATGCCAAGGGCCAGCAAGGTGGCGCTATAGGCCACTACGCTGAAACAGGTTTGCTGCTCGCCGCTGCCATGGTCGAGGATCATCGCGGCGTCGAGCCGCAAGGTGGCAACCGTGGCCCCGATGGCGACGATGCCCATCCAGACACTGAATGCGCCCAGGTCCGCCGGCGAGCACAAGCGTGTAATGACGGGCGCGACCAGCAATGGCAACGCTTGGGCTGCCACCGTTCCGGTGAGCACCGTGGCGGCATTTTTCCAGAAGACAGGCACGTTCACGGGTATGGACACTTTTTTAAGTAAATTCGAACGAGAACTGTTCAATCAGCCTAAGGCAGACCTCTGGCCTACTGTCGCCAAGGCACGGCCCCGCTGCGGTCCCGTCCGCAAGGCTCCCATGTAAATATTTGTAAAGAGCCCTGTGCCTCGCCGCTGGTTGGCTTGCCGCAGCGTGAACGTCACGGGCCAAATTGACAGGACATCCGATTAGACGGGCTCGACGGCTATTCGTTCCCATCAAACGAGAGCTCGCTCCCTTTTGTCTACAATGCATTGCTACGGGCACAGCCCCCTTCTCCACCGGACACCACATGACCTCTAGCGCCGAACAACCCGAAATCACCTCCGGCATGGTCTTGCTGCTCGCTTTTGCCGCCGGCGTGATTGTCGCCAATCTGTACTATGCGCAAACCCTGGTCGGGCCAATCAGCCAGGCAACCGGCTTGTCGGCCCAGGCGTCGGGCCTGATCGTCACCCTCACCCAGCTCGGCTACGTGATTGGTCTGCTGTTCATCGTCCCGCTGGGGGACGTGATCGAAAATCGTCAACTGGTGGTCGGTGCGCTGGCCTTTTGCGCAGCCGCGCTGGCGACGGCGGCCATGAGCAGTAGCGGCTGGGTATTTCTGGCCGCCGCGCTGGCCATTGGCATCGGGTCGGTCGCCGCGCAGGTGCTGGTGCCCTACGCCGCCCACCTCTCGCCCGCGCCCCGCCGCGGGCACGTGGTGGGCAAGGTAGTCAGCGGCCTGCTGCTGGGAATCATGCTGGCCCGCCCGGTGGCCAGCCTGGTGGCCGATGCCAGCAACTGGCACGTGGTGTTCGCAGGCGCCGCCGCCCTGGTCGCGCTGCTGGCCCTGGTGCTGCGCGCCCGCCTGCCGCGCCGGGTGCCGGAGGCGCCGCTGCCGTATGCGCGCCTGATCGGATCGCTGTGGACCTTGTTCGCCGGCACGCCGCTGCTGCGTCGCCGCGCCGCCTACCAAGCCGGACTGTTCGGGGCCTTCAGCTTGTTCTGGACCGTCGCGCCGCTGATGCTGGCCGGACCCGTGTTCCATTTGTCGCAGACGGGCATCGCCATTTTCGCGCTGGTGGGCATGGCTGGCGCCGTCGCCTCGCCCGTCGCGGGCCGGCTGGCCGACGCCGGCCACACGCTGGCGGCAACCGGCGCCGCCCTGGCCCTGGGCGTGGCGGGCTTGGCGTTGCCGCTGCTGGCGAGCGGCTCGCGCGAGGTGGCGCTGGGCATCCTGGTGGCGGCCTCGATCATTCTCGACATGGCCGTTGCCGCCAATCTGGTGATCGGCCAGCGCGCCATTTTCGGCATGGCTGCCGACGTGCGCAGTCGTCTGAACGGCCTGTATCTGGCCTGTTTCTTTTTGGGAGGCGCCGCCGGCTCGGCGCTGGGCGGGTATGTCTATGCGACCCGCGGCTGGCACGCGGCGCTGCTGGCAGGCATGGCTTTTCCCGCCTTGGGGTTGGCGTGGTGGCTGGTCGAATGGAAAGTCGACACGGGCCGGGACCGCGCGCTGGAGTAAGCCCGCTTGCTTTTGTTACGTAAAGACAAGCTCCATCCGTTGCGGCGCGGACAGCTGATTTGTTTCAATACGGCAATTTTGATCTGCATCAAGCCATTTTGGCGCGCCGATCAGTAAGCTTGGACGCATTCTTGAAACGACGAAGTGGCAAAAAAGTGAACCAGATCAGACAGATGTGCGAGCATCCGGGACGCACGACGCTGCCGACGCCGTGCACATATCGCGCCGACCCCGACGCCATCGCCAGCGGCCTGAGCGGTTGCGCGACGGCCAAGCCCGTGCCGCCGCCATGCCACGGCGGGTGTCACAGCTTTGCCTGCGCGATTCTGGACGCGTTGCCGCAGCAAATCGCCGTGCTGGCGGCAGACGGGGCAATTGCCGCCGTCAACGCCTCATGGCGTCACTTCGACAGCGCCGATGCCCAAGCGCAAGCCGAATCTGCGGCCGGTAACGACCATGATTACCGCGCCGTGTTTCCTGTCGCGTGCGCTCCTTCGTACGAGCAGGCGCGCGCCGCGGCCGAGGGCATCGCCGCCGTCCTGTCCGGCCAGGCGCCCCTCTTCGCGCAAGACTATGCCTGCCATTCGCCGACCGAGCTGCGCTGGTTCAGCATGCTGGTCACCCCGCTTGAGGGCGGCTGGGATGGCGCCGTCATCACCCATACCGATATCACGGCGCGCCGCCTGGCGGAGGCGGACCTGCGCATCGCCGCCATCGCCTTTGAGTCCTCCGAGGGCATGTTCATCACCGACGCCAGCGGCACGATCTTGCAGGTCAACCAGGCTTTCACCACCATCACCGGTTACAGCGCCGGGGAAGCGATTGGCCAGCGTCCCAGTTTGCTCAGTTCCGGACGCCATGACGCGCAGTTCTACGAAGCCATGTGGAGCACCATCGATGCGCACGGCAACTGGGATGGGGAAATTTGGAACCGGCGCAAGAATGGCGAGGTCTATCCCCAGCGGCTGAGCATTGCGGCCGTAAAAGGCCATCACGGCGAAATCACCCATTACGTCGCCTCGCTCACCGACATTACGGTCAGCAAGGCAGCGAGCGATGAAATCAAGTATCTCGCCTTTTACGATCCGCTCACCCGCTTGCCGAACCGGCGTCTGTTGCTCGAACGCCTGCGGCAGGTACTGGCCGCAGGCGTTGGCAGTGGCCGCTACAGCGTCTTGATGTTTATCGACCTGGACAACTTCAAGACCCTGAACGACACGCTCGGCCACAACATGGGCGACTTGCTGCTGCAACAGGTCGCGCACCGGCTCGAAGGCTGCCTGCGCCAGGGCGACACGGTGGCGCGTCTGGGCGGCGATGAATTCGTGGTGCTGGTGGACGGCTTGAGCCGGCAAGCGGTGGACGCGGCCAGGCAGACCGAAACGCTGACCACCAAGATCCTCGACACGCTCAACGCGCCGTACATGCTGGGCGCGCGCCTTTGCCGCAGTACGCCGAGCATCGGCGCGACCCTGTTCCACGATGGCTTTCCGGTTCAGCCGGAAGAATTGCTGATGCAGGCGGACATCGCCATGTACCAGGCCAAGCAGGCCGGACGCAATGGCATGCGCTTTTTTGACCAGGGCATGCAGGACACCATTACCGCGCGCGCCCGCTTGGAAGAGCGCATGCGCCTGGCGATTGAACAGCAACGGTTCGAACTCCACTACCAGGTCCAGGTCGACCAGGATGGCCGCGCGCGTGGCGCCGAAGCATTGCTGCGCTGGCGCCAGGACGACGGCAGTTGCGTCTCGCCAGCCGAATTCATTCCGCTGGCCGAAGAAACGGGCCTGATTTTGCCGCTGGGGCATTGGGTGCTGGAGGAGGCTTGCCGCCAATTGCGTGCATGGCAGCACGACGTGCTCACGCGCGATCTGGTGTTGGCCATTAATGTAAGCGCGCGCCAGTTCCATCAGGCCGACTTCGGCACCCAAGTATGCAACAGCCTCGCCGAGCACGGCGTCGCGCCGGATCGGCTGAAGCTGGAACTGACCGAGAGTTTGCTGCTCGATAACATCGAACAAACCATCGCCAGCATGCAAGCACTCAAGCAACTGGGGGTGCGTTTTTCGCTGGACGACTTCGGGACCGGTTATTCGTCCCTGCAATACCTGAAACGCTTGCCGCTGGACCAATTGAAGATCGATCAGTCTTTTGTGCGCGAGCTGGTCCATGGCGCGAGCGATGAGGCCATTGTGCTGACCATTATTTCAATTGCGCACAGCCTGGGGCTCGACGTCATCGCCGAGGGCGTCGAGACCGACTCCCAGCGCGTTCTGCTGGTACAGCTCGGGTGCCTGCATTTTCAAGGCTACCTGTTCGGCCGTCCGGTCCCGGCCGCCGAGTTCGTGGCCCTGCTGACCGACGCCGCGGCCCAGGGTGCCGCCTTGCCGCTATCGTTTGTGCAACAGTGCTGACATCCCGGCCGGTTATCGCCGGCGCCGGCCAGACCTGGCAAGTAGTAGCGCCGCCAGGAGGGCCAAGGTCAGGCTGGCGCCAATGGTCACAAAGATGTTCGCGTCCACGTCGTCGGAAGGCCTGTGCCGTTCCAGGTCGTGCCTGAAGACGGCCTTGCCGGGGTTGGCCCGTACATAGGCAACTTCACAGGTGCCTTGCGCAAGTCGTTCGCCCCCTCCTTGTCCTGCCGCCGTGGCCGCCTGCCCAGCCGACCCTGTTATTGCTACTGCTGCACATCGGCCAACACCACCACCGAGAAAAATGACAGCGATGCACCGTTGTACAGTTTCAAGAGCAGCGTGTTGCGTCCTTTTCTGAAATGCACCCTGCGCGTGCCTTCCGTCAGATTCCACGCGTCGATCTCCTTGCCCAGTCCGACATAGCCGGGACTGCTGTACCAAGGCTTATAACCATCGCCGCTCAGCCAGACCAGGCGCTCGTTGAACCACAGCTTGGTATCATCGTCGCTGCCAAGGGCAAGCACCAGGTCGCGCTCCTCGTCCATCACGAGCTCGGTGTACGCGTAGTAGACCGCGTCCTGGGCGCGCACGGGCGCTACCGACGGGTATTCCGGGTTGGTCAGGTACTCCCAGCGCAGCGTGCTCGCGCCAATGCCGGCATACTCGGCGTCCAGGTCGACCACGATCTCGGGCGGGTAGACGACATCGATCGAATCGTCGGGACCTTGCCCCGGGAAGGGACCGATGATATGCCAGCGGTTCAGGAAGATCCGGTCCGCGTAGGGCGCACCTTTCCCGATCGCGTGCGCGCCGATCTTGCGCAGGCCTTCAGCCTTGACGCCAGGCGCCGAGAGCGCGGCCCCATAGCCGCGCTCGACCTTGTTCTTCGGCGTCGAGAGATCCCAGGAACCGCCGCGCGGCACTTTGGCCTGCGCCATGCCGGTCTGCGCAATATAGCCGCTGATCTCGATATGGGCCGCGTTCGGCACGTCCTCGCCCTGCAGGCCGTTCTTGCCGGCGCCGCCCTTGCCCACCTTGCCCGTGCCGCCATCACCGAGTCCGGCCAGCGCGCCGGGCACGCCGGCGCCGCCCTGGCCGGGGGCGCCGTTCTCTGGCCGAACCCGGGTGCCGTCCCGCTCCCTGGACAACTGCTGCTCGCGCCGCACCAGCGCGTCGCGCGCCAGCTGCTGATGGCGCCGCAGTTCGGCCAGCGCCTGCTGGGCGCTGGCCGGTTTGGCGGGTGAAGCGAGCGGCGCCGGCACGGCGGACGGCGCCAGCTTGGCCCTGGCCTGCTGTTCCGGGATATTGAGCAGGCGCGCGAGCTCCTTGACCTTGTCGCCGCGCTCCATCTGCTCGATTTCTTCGCTCATGCGGCGCGCCTGCTCGAGCAGTTGCGGCACCGTCGAGGGCGCGACCGCCTTTGCCGCCGACCCGGCGCCGGCGCCGGTGCCGTCCGAGGGCGCAGGGGCCGGCTGGCGGCTTTTCTCGAGCAGGGACTTGATCCTGTCGATCTCGTCGACGCGCCGCTTGATGTCGCTGCGTTCGGCATTTTTGACGTGCCGCTCGATCGTAGCGGCCTGGATGCTGTACGGACCCACATAAAACACCGCCGCCAGCAGGCCGGCATGGGCCAGCAGCGAAGCGATGAGGTAAGGCCGGCGCGCCTTGCTGGTCAATGAGGAGAAGCGCATCCCTCAGTCCCGCGTGTGCATGGCGACGTTGACCAGCCCGTTGAGCTGGCACAGGTCCAGCATGCGCACAATATTTGCGACTTGAATTGTCGCGCGGACGGTCGGTCCCCTGTTTTCCCGCATCGGATAAAATGGCGGCCCGCAGACGACGCCTGCTGCCAAACGAACCGCTCCCGCCGATTGACCAAACCCATGAAAATCCTGGAATACGCCGAATTCATCCCGCCCGGTGACAAGGCCAAGTATCAGCAAATCCGGCAGGCAATCGAGCGCGACGATTTCCAGGCAATTGACGTCAAGAAGCTCACCAATCTGACGCATGGCAAGTTCTATCGCGCCAAGCTCGACTATACGGACCGCCTGCTGTTTTCTATCGTCCAGTTTCAGGGGCAAGCCTATGCCCTGATGCTGGAAGTCATACACCAGCACGCCTATCACAAATCGCGCTTCCTGCGCGGCGCCAGTGTCGACGAGGCGCAGATCGTTCCCGCCACTGTGGCCGAGGCACAAGCCGACGCCGCGCCGGTGCGCTTCCTGCACCCCGAGCGGCTGCGCGTGCACTGGCTGGACAAGGCCATTTCCTTCGACGACGCCCAGCACGCGGTGTATCTGCACGCTGCACCGATGATCATCGTGGGCAGCGCCGGTAGCGGCAAGACCGCGCTGACGCTCGAGAAACTCAAGCAAATGCCGGGCGAAGTGCTGTATGTCACCCATTCGGCCTACCTGGCGCAGTCGGCGCGCGACCTGTATTACGCCGATGGATTTGAACGCGCAGGCCAGGAAGCGACCTTCCTGTCGTTTCGCGAGTTTGTCGAGTCGATCAAGGTTCCCGCAGGCCGCGAAGCGAGCTGGCGCGACTTCTCGGCATGGTTTGGCCGCATGCGCCAGCAATTCAAGCAGGTCGATGCGCACCAGGCCTATGAGGAAATCCGTGGCGTGCTCGCCGCCGACGCCAGCGGCGCTTTGACGCGCGATCAATATCTGGGACTGGGCGCGCGCCAGTCCATTTTTGCGGCGGACCAACGCGCGTCCTTGTACGAGCTGTTCGACAAGTATTGCCTCTGGCTGCGCGAAGCGGGTCTGTACGACCTGAACCTGATCGCTTACCAATGGATGCAGCACGCGGCGGCGCGCTACGATTTCATCGTCGTCGACGAGGTGCAGGACCTGACCGTGGTCCAACTGGCGCTCGCGCTGCGCACGCTGAAGAACCCGGCCCAGTTCCTCTTGTGCGGCGATTCGAACCAGATTGTCCATCCGAATTTTTTCTCATGGAGCAAGATCAAGTCCTTGTTCTGGCGCGACCCGGCGCTGGCGGAACGCCAGCAACTGCACATCCTGCGCAACAATTTCAGGAACAGCGCGCAAGTGACCGAGGTGGCCAACACCCTCCTCAAGATCAAGCACAAGCGCTTCGGCTCCATCGATCGAGAAAGCAACTTTCTGGTCACGCCGATGAACCAGGATGCGGGCACGGTCACCTTGCTGGCCGACGATGCCAATGCGCGGCGGCAAATGAACGCACAGACGCGCCGTTCGACCCAATTCGCGGTGCTGGTCCTGCGCGACGAAGACAAAGCCGAGGCGCGCAAGCACTTTGACACCCCGCTCCTGTTTTCGATTCACGAAGCGAAGGGGCTGGAATACGACAATATTGTGCTGTACCGCTTTGTTTCGGATCAGCGCGCCCAGTTCAGTGAGATTGCCGACGGCGTCGCGCCGGCCGACCTCGCCGCCGACGATCTGCATTACAGCCGCGCAAAGGACAAAGCGGACAAATCACTGGAGATCTACAAGTTCTATGTGAATGCGCTGTACGTGGCATTGACGCGGGCGGTCCACAATGTCTACCTGATCGAATCGGACACCGGTCACGCGCTGCTTGGCCTGCTGAAGCTGGCGCCGGGCGGGATGGCGACGAGCAGCGACACGCACGCTTCAAGCGTGCAGGACTGGCAAAAGGAGGCGCGCAAGCTAGCCTTGCAGGGCAAGCAGGAACAGGCCGACGCGATCGAACGCCTGATCCTGAAAACCTGCGCACCACCCTGGAACGTGTTCGACGAAGCGCGGCTGCGCGACACGCTTTCCAAGGTATTTCTTGAGCAAGCTCCCGGCAACAAATCGAAAAGCCAGTTGTACGACTATGCGACCTGCTATGACGAGCCGGTGCTGGCCGATATGCTGGCCGCGGAAGTCGGCTTTGAGCAAGCCGGCAACTTCCAGCGGCTCGCCGCAACGCAAGGAAGGCGCGCCTATCTGCCCTATTTCGCGCGCAATTTCAAAGATATTTTGGGGCAGTGCGACAAGTTTGGCGTCGAACACCGCACCGTGATGAACCAGACCCCGCTGATGGCGGCGGCCGCCGCCGGCAATGTGCCCCTGCTGGAAGCCTTGTTGGCACGGGGCGCCGACAGCGCCGCCGTTGACCACCTGGGCCGCAACGCCTTGCACTGGGCGATTGCCACCGCCCTGCGTGATCGCGCCTATGCCGCCACGTCGTTCAGCGCGGTGTTCCGCCTGGTGGCGCCAGCCTGTATTGATGTGATGGCCGGCGAGCGCCTGATCCGGATTGATCGCCACCAGTCCGAATACCTGTTCTTCCAGGTCATGTGGGTGTTGTTCAGGCAGTGTTTCGGCACGGCCGAAATGACCGATCGTGGCGGTATGGATGGCGCCATGTTGCAAGACGCCTTCGAGCGCCTGCCGGTCGAGGTGGTAGCGGCTGAACGCACGAAGCGCACCTATATTTCGGGCGTCCTGGCGCGCAACGAGGTCGACCGCGTCTATGCCTACAACCGGCGCCTGTTCAAGCGCTTGAGAACGGGCGTCTACCAGTTCAGCCCCGCATTGTCGGTACGCCGACGCGGTCCGGGTGGCGACACCTGGGTGCCGGTCTTCGCCGCGCTCAACCTGGCCTTGGTGAAGGAGACCTGCGACCCTCGCTATGCCGCTCACATCGACCAGCTTCTTGTGGCAGGGCAGCTGCCAGCGGCGCCGGAGCCCATGAGCGTGACTTACTTGCGGGCGAAACGCCTCGCCCAGTTGAACCTGGCACGTCCCCAGGCAGCGGCAGCGCGCAAGGCGCCGAAGAAATAGGCAATGCGTGCGCAAGGCGCAGCGTCACCGCGGTGCATTTCCGTCTATTTTTATTCTGGTGCAGGGCACTCGCGGCGCTGGCGTACCAATTTTTCCATGCCCCCGCCCGCTGCAGCGTCGGGCGCGCATGACTGCTGCAGGTAGCTTAGCGCTGCGCGCGCGGCTCCAGCACGTTCAGCAAACGGGACAGGGTGGCGTCGATGGCCGCCAGGTCAGCCGCACAGGTCGAGGCCAGAATCCGATGTTGATTGGCCACGTGCGCCGTTACCGCGCCCTCGATCAGCTCCTGCCCGTTCGCTGTCAGCTGCACCAGAATGCTGCGCCCATCGTCGTCATTTGGCACGCGCCGCACCAGGCCGCGCGCTTCCAGCCCTTTCAGGCGGTGCGTCATCGTGCCCGAAGTAATCATCAGGCTGGAGAACAGCGCCGTGGGGGCCATTCTGTAGGGCGAGCCGGAACGCTTCAGCGTTGCCAGGACGTCAATCACGAAGCTCATCGAGGCGCGCACTTCGGTCAACCACTATGACACCAGTCGTCCGGTAACGGCCCAGGAAGCATCCGAGCTGATCCGTTTGGCCACCTTGGCGCCTACCGCCTAAAACTTTCAGAACTGGAAGTTCAACGCGGTGCGCACGACTGCGGCCAAGGCGCTTGCAGGCGCTATCATTTGGCCAGCAACAGGTTGCCGATGCGCCGGTCACGTTCATCATTTGCGGTACGCTCTCTGCGCACGAAGGCTTGGCCGACGCGCTGCAGCCGTCGGTCGACGCCGGCGTCATGGACCAGACGGTGTTCGATGCCTGGCTATCCCAGGCCAGGCGTGCGCATGCAGACAACCCCCAGCTGCAACGCGACGAAGCTATCCGCTCCGCTTCGCTCGCTGCGATGACGCTCATGCTTGCCGCGCAAGGAATGGGCATGTCTACCGGCTCCATGGGCGGTTTCGATGCCTTGGGCGTGTCGCGCGAGTGTGGTCTGGCCCCGTGCGAGATACCGGTGATGCTGGTGACAGCGGGCTATGTTAGCGATGGCAACTGGCCACAGAAACCGCGCAAGCCCTTGCACAAGGTGCTTCAGTTCGCGTAGCCCCCCGACGACGGCTGTCTGACATGGAACATGCAATTGGACTAGCCGGGCTGGAACCTCACGGGCCCCATCCCGTCACCGGGGCACTGCCCGCCCTGGTGACAGCCGATGCGCAGGGAAAGGCACAGCTCATCATCGTTGGCCGGACGCACGGAAATGACCGTTCATGCAGTGCATTGATGGCATGCGGCATTTGCATGGCCGCACTGTTTGGCGGCTTGGACATCGTCAAGGCGTTGCTGAGCTCGACGCCTCATGGCCATGGAACCGCACGGGACTGGCGTCTGACCGACCAAATTGATAAGCGTATTGCCCACGGACATGAACATCGCGTCCAGCAGGGCCGCGGCGGTCCGCAGAAGTAAGTTCCTAATCGGCTAGTTGCGGATGAGCTGCTTCGGGAAAATAGACGGGTTTCGCCCCTTCGTTGTACTCGCCTCCCATGTCGACAGACCACTTGCCGGGACACGGTCATTTGATCTAAATCAATCCCGAAATTTTATTTCTGCATAGACTCAATTGCGGTGCTTGCCTGCCTGCATTTAATCGATAGCCGCCACGGCTAAACGTGAAGGTGCCACGCGCTTTCCAAACGCTCGCTTTGACGAACTTGCACACCATCCGCCATGAAAAATGAAGGCGTTCGCTGGCTGTCGGCTTACCCCAAGAGCGCTTTTGCGCTCGTCGTTCTGCTACTTGTTGCATTGGTCGCATTAAGCCAAACCACGTCGCAAACGGCAGCCCCCGTACCTGCTCCCGGGTCCGATGTGAAGCCTGCGCATTTGTTGAATGCAAAAGCCCGCATAATTTCAGACCCGCCAGCTCTGTTCTATCGCAATTCAGTCATTCCTGGCGGCGTGCGTCACTCTTTGGAGCTGACCTCGGCACTTGCGCACGACCGCTTCGCAAAAGTCCATTATGCTAATTTCGACGCAGCCCATGCTTATATCGTGCATGTGAAAGATCCTCGCTTAGTGCATGTGTCATACCGGATCGGCGACGAGATTTACTGGACCAAAAAAAAGCTGCGGTTGAAGACGGGCGAGACGCTGCTGACCGACGGCAAATCGTTTGTCCGCACGCGCTGCGGAAACCGCATAGCCGATACGCCCCAATCAAAGGTATCTGACAGGGAGCCGGTACCGGAAGAATTCGACGTCGTGATCGCCCCACCCCGTGTCGCGCCCGTCAACCGCACACCTACGCCAACAAATATTGCCGGCTCACATACGGCGCCATTCAATGGTCCAACGACTAATGCGGAAAACTTCGTTCCGACCACCGGTACCGAGGGGTTGATCCCCCGGCCGCCGGAACGACCGATACACCAGAACGAGCACCCTGTGCCGCCAATTGTCTGGGACCACACTCCGCCCTTGTCCCCCTTTCCACTGCCACCAAGTATTGAACTGCCCGACGATGCCCCAACCCAGGTACCTGAGCCGGCTTCGTTCGCGCTGGTAATGCTCGCGCTTTTCAGCCTGCTTCTGATCCGACGGCGCAATCAACAAAAGTAGGGGAAATACTCCCTGTCAACCGAGCATCAAGCGGCGCCCACGCATCGGAAAGACCCGCCGAGCGCCCCGTGTTCGACGCTCGCGTTCGCTTCCAGATCACGTCCCGCCACGTGGAGCCGTGTTGGCGCGGTTTAACAGCATCGTATCCGCCGATGGGCTGACCTTGTCCGAATTGCTCGCCAAGCACCGGGACATCGCCAGGTTTAGCGCGCAGCGTCTGGTCGCCCATCTGATCGGTGATCGACACAATCGCCACGGCCGACATCCGCTTCCTGCAGCGCGAACGCAGCCTGGAGCAAGGCATCTATGACGGCAGTGTCACCGCCCAGATCGTTACCAGCGATGTGCGCGTGGGCGACACGCTCGAGATCGAATACACGATCGTGGGCCAGCATCGCGTAGTCGCCGGCCATGTGATGGAGGCGGCCCAGGTCGATTATTCAGAACCGGTACAACTGCGCCGGGTCACGATCGACGCGCCCCTGGATAAAAACATCGCCTACCGCTTGCTAAGCGACGGCCCGGGACCGGTGCCGGCCTGGACCGAGCAGCAACGCAATGGCCGCTCCCGCCCGTGCTACCAGATGAAGCACCGTTGCCAGCCTGGTGCGCGTGAAGGACGAACAGTGGCAGCCCGCCATCGAAGCGTTTTTGAGCGGCAACCGGTCCGCGCTGGTCGTGGACCCCGGCCGCGAGCGCGATGCGGTGCGTATCATGCGCACCTCCGGCAGACACCTGTACAACGTGACGGTAGTGCAGCCCGAACATCTGCGCGACATGATCGGGCGCAAGCCCGAGGCGCACTCGGTGGCGTCGCTGATCGACGGCGAGCACCCGGTAGCGTTGGCGTTTTTGCGGCGCTGCCTGGGTCGCCTGCGCCAGGTCGATACCGAACAAGAGCTGGAGAAATACGATCGCTCGCTCTCACGCGACGCGATGCTGAGCCTGAACGGCGGGACCAAGCGCATCGCGCTGGCCGACAAGGGCGACTGGGCACTGGGCGCCAGGCCCGCCTGCGGCGACATTGTGTTCCTGCGCGAAGAGATGGTCCTGCTGATGCGCGCCGAGGAGTCTGCCAAGCAGCAGCTGCGGCGGTCCAGGCTTGCCGATGAGGCCGTGCGGCGCGTCAAGAGTGAGGCGACCGGCGACCTGTTCGACGCCGCCCTGACCGCGCTGGCCGCCGCCAGCGCCGAACTGGACGCCATCGGCGACGTGGCCGAGGCCGACCTGCCGCAGCATTTGAAGGGCCTCGCCGAGAAAATGCGCAAGGTGAAGCAGCAGGCGGCGGAAGCGGAGAAACTGCACGCGCAACTGTCCACCACCGTAGGCTCGGTCGCGGCCGAACTGGCGGCGACCGTTACCAGCCTCGCGCGCGCGCGCGGGCAGATGGCCGCCAGCGAGCAGCGGCTGGCCGCGGCGCGCGCCCATCGGGACTTTTCCGAGGAGCTCGGGGTCGCGCTCTATACCTAGGCGACGCAGTCCGCGGGCAGTGCTACCCTGGCGGACGCCGGCGAGCTCCTGGCGCAAAAGGGCGAGGCCGCCAACCGCGGCATCGGGAAAGCCGAAGCGCCGCTCAGGGCAGACTTCCTGGAATTCATCAATGCGCGCACCATCAATCTGATCGAGGAGCGCAGCGACTGGCGCAAGGCATGGCAGTGGGCGCGCCAGCACCGCGAAAAGCTGCTGAACTCGACGCTGGTCCAATACGAGTCGCATGCCGAGGAAGCGCGCATCGCCGCCAACAAGGCGTTCCGCTCCGATGTCGCGTTCAAGATCCGCGAGGCGATCAAGCGTGTGGTGCACGACATCTCGTAGCTGAACAAGATTTTAGCGCTCTGTCCGCAATTTACGGGCGGCGAAAAATATAAGTTTCGCGCCGAGCCGTGCGCCGTCTACAAGGACCTGTACCACTTGATCGATGGGAGCGCGCTACTCGACGGGACGGCCTTACCCCTGGAAAGCACGAGCGACCGCACGCAGGAGCAATTGCTCGTGCTGTTGAACGCGTGCGAAAGCGGAAACTCGAAGGAACCCAACCCGCTGGAAGACTACCGGCTGCTGCTCAATTTCGACCTGGACATCTACGTCGACGGCAGCAGGGTCGATTCGTTCAGCAAGCGGCTGGGAGTCGGTTCAAACGGCGAGCACCTGCTGCCGTTCTACGTGATCTCAGGAGCCTCACTGGCGAACGCGTACGGCATGAAGGCGGGCTGCGAACATGACGGCGCGGCGATCATGTTGATCGACGAGGCCGTTCACGGGTTCGACGCCCAGAATACCTATGTGACGGGACTGTTCCTGCGCTCGCTCGGGCTGCAGCTGGTCATGGCGGCGCCGGATGCCGACGTCGGCAAGATCGGCACGGTGCTGGACTCGTTCTACGACCTGAACCGTTTTGATTGCGATGTGTTCGCTTACGAAAAGCATGTCAAGCCGGCTTCCAAGCGGCTCTTCACGCGCGACATCCCGGGCCAGAACCCGCAGCTGGTGGCCGAACGGGTCGGCGATCGCGGCGATGCAGCCGTCCGGTGTTGGAAAGCCAAGCCCCGCGCCCTTTGCTGTGACGGCAAGCTTGTCACAACGCCCGATGTACTTCATCCGGAAGATTGCGTACTGTCAGCATTGCCATAGCGTCACCTCGCCGTAATGCATTCAATGCCTTCATAGTACTCTTCTGCATCAAGTCCACAACTATCGACCCGCAAAGCGAGTCGTACATCTAGCCACCCGACGGTTCGAGTCCGATTGCGATATCATCGCGTTCGCAATTTAGAAGCGGTCGAGCAGCCATTCAAACTGCTGCATCGTCACCGTTTGGCATGATGATGCAGCGTGCCACCTTGAGCGCTTGCACGTCAACGTGTTGTACAGCGAGGTCGCGCACCACGCTCAGGCGATTCAACTTCCCAGCTGAAGCATTGGCATCCGTGCTGTCACTCCCCGCCGCTACGGCCGAAGATTGGAGCGGTCAGCGCTGGAAGCGGCCTGGCGCTTCAGGTCGAAGTCTGCCACCGTGGCGCCGACGTCTTGGCCTGCAGCCCCCGGGCCGCCGGTGTCGCGCGCCATTCGGCTTAGCCGTGGCCTGCGCGATCAGCAACGGAAGCTTATTACTAAGAAACGGCTCTGCGTCGATCGACAGCAACAACAGCCCGGTACCGCTGAACGGCTACGTTGGGTATGTCTTCCACCCCAACTTTACGGTCGAAGGGGGCATCACGTTCTTTGGTGTCAATTTCCGGCATTAAGGCGCCACCCATTTCCGGCGTAATGGCGCCACTTTGACCACCGATTTCAGGAGCTCAAACTGGGTTGCAATAATGCTCGATTTTGAGCGTTTTGGCAACATCGGTTTTGGACGTAAATGGCGCTTTTCTGGCTGTCAATTTGTGCGAGGTTGGCCACCAGTACGCGGAGGGATCCATCCTGAGGAACGCGAAGGCCGCTGGGAGGTTTGTTCCCCAGTGGCTGCCCACGGCCGGTGCGGGGTCTGGGGCAGCGCCCCAGGGTGACCGAAGTCTGGCTTTTGGCAGCAGGCAGGCGCCGCCCAAAGTAAAGAGGGGAACTTCGAACCGGGCTTGGCCCGCTACGAAATTCCCCTTGCCGCTCATTAACTATATAAACGATTTATTCTGTTTAGTCTCCATTCATTTCGATGTCGTCTTCCGCTCCTTCTCTACTGGCGGCTTGGATTTTTCCGAAGCAGGCGGGCAGGGCACGGTAGCTTTCCCCATCGAGCACCAGCTTGTATGCGCCATGACGCAAGCGGTCCAGCGTGGCCGCGCCGATCATCTTGTTCGCCGCGAAGGCCGCACCCCATTCGTCGAAGTAC
>NZ_JAFCTU010000043.1:647-25388 GCF_049896185.1 Massilia sp. TSP1-1-2 | reverse complement strand
CAGGTTCGATGTCAGGATCGTGGCCGTTCTCTCATAGCGTTCAGCAATCAGGTCGTGGAAGTCCTCGTCCTCGGGTGGCCGGAGCGGTTTCAGTCCAAAGTCATCGATGATGAGCAGTGCTACCTTGCTGAGGTACTGCATGCGGCGATCGTACGTGCCCATCGCCTGCGCGGTGCGCAGGCTGGCCATCAGCTGGGTTTGGGTAATGAACAGCACGTCATGGCCCTGGCGCGCTGCGGCATGCCCCAGGGACTGCGCAAGGTGGCTCTTGCCTGTGCCGCAGGGCCCGGCGATGAGCACCGCAACCTTTTCTTCGATGAAACGGCAGGTGGCCAGGTCATGGACTGCGGCGCGGTTCAATCCTGGCAGGCGGTCGAAGTCGAAACCGTCGAGCGTTTTCTGGTTGCGGAAGTTGGCGCGCCGCATGCGCAACGCAAGTTTCTTCTGGTCGCGACGGGCGACCTCGTCATGAATGAGCAGGCTCAGGAATTCGGTGAAGGCCAGCTTGCGGTCGATGGCTTCGCGGTTGCGCGCCTTCAGCGAGTCGAGGATGCCGGACAGGCGCAATTGCTTGAGCAGGGAAGTCAGTTCTGGAATTGGATGCATATTCGTTCTCATTGAAGGATGGTGTTGGTGGCGCGGTAGAAACGGCCGCCTTCGGTGTAGGTGCTGGCCAGCGCGTCGAACGCCGCCAGCAGGTCTTGCTGATCGAGTCCTTTCTCGAGGATGCGTTTGACGACGTTGAGGCCGGGCGTGCCGTAGTGGTTGGCGCGCGAACAGGCCGCCTCCAACCTGACGGCGCCGTATTTCTTCTGCAGCCCGAGCACGCCTTGGACGGAGCGCATGCGGATCAGTACCTTGTCGCCGAACATCGCATGGACCATGGCTGCGCATGCCGGCCCCACTCGTTCGGCCTCGGCCATGCACCATTTGGTGTCCTTTAGAAGCCAAGCCTGTGCCTCCGGCGGCATGTGGTCGGGCAAGGTCTTGCGCTCGCCCCGGTGCTTCAATCGCACATGGGTGGCGACCGGTTCATGCTCCAGGTATAGCGTCACCATGGTGTCGCTCGCCTTGAGCCAGAGTGCCTTGCCGACCAGCCGAAATGGCACGGAGTAGTAGTTGTAATCGAACTGCACATGGGTGTCGCGGTGGACCTTGACCTTGAGCCATGTGGCCAGTTGGGGTGGCACGTCGGGCAAGGGCTTGAGCAGGCTCTTCTCGACGTCGGCGAAACGCTTGAGGGGCAGTTCGCGGGTCGTGCCATGGACGCGGTTGCCGGCCGGGCCCATGACCCATTCATGCAGTTGCCGGTTGGCGTCGGCCAGGTCTCTGAACTCGCGCAGCGGCAGGAAGCTGCCCTTGATGTATTTGACGCCCGACTCCACGATGCCCTTCTTTTGCGGATCCCGGGGAGGACACGGATCGATCTTGAACCCGTATCCTTCGGCGCATTCGCCATACGAGCGCTGCACCTCCGGGTCGTACACGCAAGCGCGCGTGATGGCGCACTTGGCGTTGTCAATCGTGACGCGCTCGACTACGCCACCGAACCACTCGAAGGCGCGGCGGTGGCAGCCGAGCCAGGTGGCCACCGTCTGGTCGCGCACGAACTCCGCGTATTGGTGGCGTGACCACGCCAGCGTCATCACGAAGAACCAGGTCTTGAAGATTTCCCCTGTGTGAACGTCGGTGATGGGAGGACCCGCGCCGAAGTCGACCTGCACCGCCTCTGCCGGCTTGAACTCGAGCCGCAGCGGCACGTCGGCCACCTCGTCGACGACCAGCTGGTGCAGGAACCGGTACACGGCCGAGTAGCTGCCCGTGTAGCCGTGATTGCGCACCAGCGTGGCGTGGATGGTCGTGCCCTGGATACCGGCTGCGTACCAGTTGGCGATCTGCGCGCGCCACGGCTCCAGCGTGGATATGCAGGTGCTCGGCAGCGCTTCCTTGCGCACCAGCGCCGATGCCAGGACAGCGTCGTCGGGCAGTGCCGTGTCGGGTGCAAGCCAGCCGCGCGTGATCGCCAGCTCGCGAACCTGCGCGATCTTCTTGCGCCCCATGGTCTTGGACCGGGCTATCTCCCGGTCTGAATCTCCCTGACGCATGCGCGTCAGGATGTGACGGTATTGATACATCTCGAACCTCCGTTTTGTCACGGCTTCTCCAGGCGAAATGCCGGGAGTCTAGCCGATCAATGAAAGTTCGAGCCCCTGAACGGGTGGCCGAGTGGCGCCTTAACGCCGACAATCTTCTGGCGCCATTACGCCGACGATGAAGTGGCGCCTTTATGCCGAAAATCTTGTGGCGCCATTACGGCGACAATCTGGTGGCGCCTTAACGCCGACAACGAAATGGCTCCTTAGCGCCGGAAATTCACACCTGGCAGTTTGACGTCAGTCGCGAGACCTATTTTCAATACCTGAACATGGGGCCCGCGGTTTAATCCGGTTTTTGGTTCCACTACACCCTTAAACCCCATCCTGGCAAAGTTATTGACGAGGAAACAGCTATCGTTGATCCTTGTTAGTACGAGAATGATCGGCTGCGTTGCACGGTCAGGCCGGTCGACGGTACGTTCGAAAATTCATCAACAGAGAAGAGGATCGGGAATGACTGAGGCGATTATCAGGTCGGGCTGTCTGCAACCAGCTGTATCGTGGGAACAGCCGACTGGTGAAGAAGTCCGGGAAGTGCTGCGCCTGGCCAGACTCACGGGTGGTCAGGCCGCCAGAGCGCTGGGCCTCGGCGCCAAAGGAGATCGCACCGTACGTCGTTGGATCGGCGGCGATTCTTGCATTCCATACGCCGCCTGGGCGTTGCTATGCAACTTCGCGGGATTGGGCACAATCTGGAAGAGCAATAACGGCTAGAAGCAGGAGCGGTTTTACTCCAAGGGGAAACTTTAGCAGCTAAATTTATATCAATGTTTAGCTAAATTCTGATTGTTAGATAGGGCATTATGTCCTAATATGTATATGAGGCCAGGCATTTCGCACAGGTCGATTACCGGAGTTTCCGATGAAAGAAATCATTGGTTAAATTAAGGAATAGAGCAGGAACAACTGTGTACTGGATGGGTGGGAAGCACCCCGGAGTGATCCGGGGTGCTTGGCCGAAGCACTGACATACTTAAGCCCAGGCGCGGACACCTGCAACCAGTATTTGAACTGGAATGCGATAAGGGGTCAAGCTATGCCGAACATTGTGAAGTCTTCAGGTGCAAAGGAAGCCGCGCCGGAACAGCCGACTGAGGGACCCAAAGTGGTTACCAAGCCAGAAAACGACCCTGCCCTGCTCAAAGGGATTTGGATCGCTACCTTGTTGGTGTGGCCCATTTTGAAGTGGATCGTAGCGCTCGATTGCGTCTATCAGATGGTTCGGATGATGTACCACTGGAATACGCCAGGAAGTTTTGCCGGATTTAGGTTCTTGCTGCACTTCGGCATCTTCGTAGCACTGACCTATTTCGTGTCGCTTTACAAACCGAAGGGACTTTGAACCTTCCTTTTGCGGTCAAAAAAGTATAGCTAAAATATATCGATTTAGCTATCAAAACTGCTTGACCACGCCGCTAAGTTTAGCTAAACTTGTACTTGTCCCCGGCTGACACCGGCATTCTAAAACAAGGCGCGGAGAAAATGACAATGGGTGAGACTGATGAAAAAGAGGTTAACCGAGGCGCAGTTTCAAGGGGCCATCAAGGACTTGGAGGTCGGGCAGCAAACCATCGAGATAGCACGGGCCGTACTGGTGGACGGCCAGCCGCAAGCGGGATTCGTCAAGGCACTCGGGTTGACGAAGGGCGCGGTATCTCAGGCGGTGCAGCGGGTATGGACAGCATTCGAGAACTCGAATCTTCCCCATGGGTACGAACGGGTAACGGTGATCCTGCCAGAGTACCAGGCGTACACGGTCAAAAAATGGGCACAGGAAGCAGCCAAAAAAAGGAATTTCAAGGCATGACTCATACGATGGCAGTCGCGCAGCAAAAGGGCGGGGACGGTAAAACGGCCAGCGTCGTGCATTTCGGGTTCGACTTCTTCGAGCGCGGCAATCGTGTCGCCGTCGTCGATCTGGACACTCAAGGCAACGCGTCCCACTCGCTCAAACACTTTGCTAGCGGCTACGTGGCCAGTTCCATGTTCAGTGCCGGCGCTGACAAGTTGAGCGCGCATTTCGCCGATCTGCCTGAGGGGCCGTTGCTGCGTCTGATCGCGGCAGACAAGGACCTGGCTGACATGGAAGAGTTGAGCTTTGATGAGGCGGCCGAGTGCTTCAAATCGAACATCGAGGCGCTGGGCAAGGCCGGGTTCAACATCATCCTGATCGATAACGCGCCATCACTCGGCACCACCCTGGCGGCGTCGCTCTACGCGGCCGACAGCGTGATTTCACCGATCAAACCCGAGTACTACAGCATCATGGGGATTAAGAAGATGCTCACCGTGATCGCGAACGTTCGCAAGATCAACACCAAGCTGAAATTTCTCGGCATGGTCCCAAGCATGGTCGATATGCGCAATCCTAGTCATGTCCAGAACCTGGCCGAGCTGCAGGAAGCCTATCCGAAGCTGATGATTCCTTTGACGATAGGGCTGCGTAGCAGCATCGCTGACGCTCTTGCCGACCAGATGCCGGTATGGCAGATTAAGAAAACTTCCGCTCGCAAGGCCGCGCAGGAAATCCGTGCCTTGGCCGCGTACGCAATCGACAAAATGGAGAACAAATAATGAATGTACCTCAAACCACCGAACCGACCGTCGTGAAGAAGAAGGGCCGCTTGTCGGGCCTGCTGGACGACTCCGCTGCCGACGGCGAAGCTATCCACGAAGGAGTGAGTCAGCCGGCGCCAGTGCCAACTGGCGAAATCATGCTGTTTGACATGGACCGAATTCACCCTGACCCTGACCAACCCCGGTCCAGGGAAAATCCTGGCTTCTCGCCCGAGAGTATTGCCGAGCTGGCCTCGTCGTTCGGCCCCGCTGGTCCGAAGTCGCCCATCTCGCTGCGCGACCACCCTACGATTCCGGGCGACTTTATGATCAACCACGGTGAGCGCCGCTATTTGGCCGCGAAGGTCAAGGGATTGTCGAAGGTCGGCGGCTTCCTCGACAATAATCACAATGAGGATGACCAGGTTATCGAGAACGTGCAGCGCGAGGACATGACTCCCCGCGAAATCGCTGCCTACATCGGCCGGAAGTTGAAGAAGAATTTCAAGAAGAAGCAGATCGCCGACTTGATCGGCAAGTCGCCCTCCTTCATCACCCAGCACGCGGCGCTGCTGGATCTGCCCGAGCCGATCGCCAAGGTGTTCAACTCCGGCCGTGCAAATGACGTGACGGTCGTGAGTGAGCTGGTGACAGCCTTCAAGAAGAACCCCAAGGAAGTTGGCGCTTGGCTTGAAGATGAGACCCAGGAGGTGACGCGGGGCGAGGTCAAACTGCTGCGCGAATTTCTGGATGACAAGCGGGCCAACGAGCAGGGCGACCGGGATCCTGACACGGTTGACCTGGTGAGCGGCCAGACCGACAGCGAAGCCGGCAATGAAGAGCAAGGAAAGGAAGTGAAGAAGGAACGGGAAACCGATCCAGAAAGGTTGAAAAAGGCCATTATTCAAGTCGAGCATAATGGCCGCCCTGCCCGACTAATTCTGACCCGTCGTCCACCGGCAGAGGGATATGCCTGGATGAAGTACGACGATGATGGTGCCGAGTTCGAAGCCAGCCTGAGCGATGTAGTACTTATTGCGCTACTCGAAGGCTAGGGAATCTTCCAAGGATAATCCCACGCCCGCAATCGCGGGCTTTTTTTCGTTCACATTTTTTAGCGGCTAAAACGTTGAGGTCGGCGCACGCGTCTCAACGAAATAACTATTAATCAATAAAAATAATAATAATAATATTATTACTCGTATTATTATTATCTATGTTATTATATGGTTTCACTTTACCGGAGGCTGTGATGGAAATTTCCAAGGAACCACAGGGTCAAATGTCGAAGGAGGCATGGGAGCGTATTTCTTCTGCCGCCAATTCTCTCTATGAGGAAGCTGGCCACGCTGCATTCCCTACTGTCGATTCAGTGCGCAGGCGTGCCAAGGTAAACATGAACGATGCGAGTGCTGGCATGAAGGAGTGGCGCCGGGCTCAGACAACTCGCGTGGCGCCAGTAGCGGTACAAATCCCAGAGACGGTCCAGAACGCTAGCGCCCTCGCTCTTGCGACTCTGTGGCACGAGGCCCAGGAGTTGGCGAACGAATCTCTTCGAGCCGCCCAGATCGGCTGGGAGGCCGAACGTATCGAGGCCCAGACCTTGAATATGCAGATAGGCGACGCCTACGAGGCCCTTTCTCTCAATTTCGACGCGGCACAACAGGACGTATCGACAGTCAGGATGAATCTTGAGCAGTCTGAGGCTATCGTGCAGGACCTTCAGGTCGAGCTGGAAACGGCCAATGTCGCGCTGGCAGCAAGCAAGGCGGCAAGCGTTACTGCCGAGGCACGCACCGTGGAAATTAAACATCGCGCCGACGAGTTGCGTGCGGAACTCGATCACGCGCACCAGGACGCATCCCAGGCGCGCGGAGAGTTGGTCGCCATGCGTCAGGCCCACCAGGTCGAAGTCGAGGCGCTGAGAGCCGCTATGCTGGCCCAGCAGGCCCGGGCAGATGACACCATTGCGAAGTCTGAGGCGACAACGGTCGCGCTCAGGTCCGAACAGGCCGTCGCACATGCCAAAGCCGAGGACGCGGCCCGCACGGCAGCCGGCGTCATTGAGACACTTCGCACCGATCTGGCAACAGCCCGCGCCAAGGTCGATGCCGCCCAGGATTCACTGCTGCAGGAGCGCGCCCAGGCTGCGGCCGAGCTGCAACGCTTGGTGCAGCAAGTCGGCGAAGCCAAGACCGAGCGAGACCAAGCCATGCAAACCGCAACTCAGGCGCGTGAGGAAGCCGCCGCCCTGCGCGGAAAAATGGATGCGATTGCCGATCAAAACTCACAACTCATGCAAACGCTCAAATCGGCGCAGGCAAAAGGCGCGTCAAATATCTAAAAGGAATGATTTCATATCAATAGCTCCTGTCGTTTTATGGCAATGTTGTATAAAACTCACCACGTCTCACTTCATATGCCCCAATACGTTGAAATCGGGTTAATAAACTGATAAATCGAAAATGGATCAGCTAAAATAGCTGTTGTTTTCGCGCGACTTCTCCTATGGGGAAGTGGTTACGGCATCCATTTTTGATTTATCCACAGGAGTATTGTATGAAGCAGCGCCTTCTTGTCATGAACGGGCAGCGGTTAGTTCAGAGCGAAAAAGGCGGCAACTGGAATACCGACAAGGTGGAGAAGGCCGGGGCGGTAAAGCCAGGAATTTACAATATTCACCTGTCGGTCCAAGCCGATAAATCCAAAGCGCACGATGGTTTCGTCATCCATGCCGACAAGGAGCATGTGTACCAACAAGTGGGCAAGAGTTTTGTCAAACATGATCGCGCTGATTTCGATAAACTCCCTGAAATCGGTACCAATTCCACCATAAAGTACGATAATGGAAAGGCGACCGTGGCCTCATCTTCAATGAAAATGGGGCGCGGAATTTCCTAACGAACTTTAGCGGCTAAAATTTGGAGTCATGTGATGAGCCAACAGCGAGAGCACCTACAACAGCAGACGAGGGCAGCACAACAGGCCATCACCACCTCTTTCGAAGCCGAAGGGCAGGCCGACAGTTTGCTGGGCCGGGCGCACGCCGAGCAAGCGGAACAATCTACACTGCTCGACACCCCATCAGTCGAGAGCCAGTACACCACCGCCCTCGCCGCCCAGGTCGAGAGCAAGCATGATCAGGTGGAGCGCATCGAGGACCGCCTGGAAAGCCTGATCGAGCAACAGTCCTCACGCCTGCAGCAATCGCGATCGCAACAGCCTGGCTTGATTGCCCTGCCCAGCACCAAGGCGAAATGGCAGCAACAGGTCCAGCAGCAACAAAGCACCATGCAGCGCCTACAGAACCGGCTCGAAGCCGTGCGCGAAATCAAGGACGGCATGGGCGTTCATGGCCCGCGCATCGAGGAAATGGCGGCACGTCGGCTGCGGCACCTGGAACCCGGCCTGGCGAGCGAGTGGGACGAACAGCAGGAAGAGCTGCGCCGCGCTGTCGTAATGCAGCGTATAAAGGAAATGGAACAGCGGCAGCAATCCGCCGCCCTCGGGAAAACGCTCGGCAATTCACAGACTCTCGTGCTCGCAATCGGCACCAGGTAGTAACGATCCATTGGGAGTAAAAACATGCTCGCAAGAATCTGGATGGCTTTAGGCGTGCTGGGCAAACTTATCAGCCTGGTCGGTCATTTCACTTTCCGCGTCGCCAGCGTGGCTTTTCTGCTGCCCTGGCTGCTGCGCTTATTCGAGATTCCATCCGTGTTCGACCGCTGGCTACCCGGATTCTCGCACTGGGAACTGCTTGCAGCCGCCGCGATTGCGTATGTCGGCAGCTACCTGTTTTTGAAGGGATTCATACCCAAGGACGAATTGAGGAAAATGCTCAGCGAGCGGTAGCAGCTCCGCACCCCAACAAAAAAGCCCGCACTAAGTCGGGCTTTTTTACGCGCCACCACTCCCGTCTTCAGCGGGTTTGATATGGAAGATGCGTCTGGCCTCGACCGGCGCCGACTCGGACAGAACACGCCACCGCACAGTTCCCACCGCGTGACCGAGCCAGAATTTTCATAATGATCCTTGTAAGAGACGGTCAGCGTAGAACAGCCCACAGTGCAACAGCCGACGCTGCCATCGTAACGCAGGCCGCAAACACGTTCAGCTTTGCGATCCTATGAGCGTCGCGCACTGGCCCGGCAAACTTCGCCAGGGCGGAGTCGATTTCCGTCGCCACGCCAGCGGCCGTACTGCGCGCCCCTTCCTGCATGAGCTGGTCGATGGCATCCTTTGCGGCCGAGAGAGACGCGTTGAGGATGCGTTCTGCTTTTTCCTTGGCGTCATTCCCCCATCTGAGAGCCAGTTGCTCCAATTCCTCCTTGTACTGGTCGAGCTGGGCTTGCTGGGCCTTCGAGCTGTCGTGCAGCAGCCGATTGTTGATCGTCTGCAGCACGAGGATCGGATCGTCGCGTGATACCGCGATCCCGTGCTTGCTCGCGATTTCCTTGATGAGTTCTTCCAATTGGTCGCTCATTACAGCACCGTCGCGTTTTCCAACTGACCGTAGAACTGGCCCTTGATGATTTTCAAGCGCTGGCGAGTCATGATGGTCAGCGATTCCTGCGCAATGGCCTGGTCGAACGTCAACCGTTCCTGCAGCATGTCGCCCAGATCGCGGCCGTACGTCTCTTTCTTGAGCGCCGGAATCTGGATGATCGCGGACACTCGGCCCTTGTTGGTGGTGTAGGCCTTCATCTGCTCGAACCCCTTGCCTTCATGTTCGATCGGTCCCCAAAACGGATTGAGCCACACCACAAACAGCGCCTCGGCCGGGAACTGGCTCACGAGCTGATTGAAGCCGCTGATCGTGTCCAGGAGAGCCTGGCCACCTGTCACGACCGTATGAATAACCAGTTCATGCCCCATTTCCACCAGCAATGCCGGCACCTGGTTGCTGATGAGGAAATGGGACAGCGGCACGAACGAGCTGGCCCCGTTGTCCACGATGACATCACCCTTTGCTGCTGCGATCATTTCGATCAACGTGTCGAAACTGCGCGGATTGATTTCATCGGCCTCCATGATCTGCAGGCGCTTCACATTGAGCGCCTTGTACCCCTGGAAGGTGGAATTCACGGGATCGGTGTCGATGTTGGTGGACGGTTCTCCTCCACGTTCCCCGATGTATTGAGCCAGGATCGCGGCCGACATCGATTTTCCGACGCCCCCCTTTCCTTGCAATACGAAATGTATTTTTGCCATTATATTAATTCCTTCACGTCAGGTTGCGAGTTGAATGTAAATCCGGTTGGTGCATCCGGCGCCTTAACTTTCGGCCCTTGCTTTTGAGGAGCTGCCTTTGACTCTGGCCGACCTCGATCGACGGTTAGCCGGACCGGTAAGACTTCGGCCGGCCTGGTCGATTTGTCGCGGATGTGACGGTTCACGTAGTTGAGAAACGTGTCGTACCCGAAGGCCACCCGTTTCTCTTCGTGCATGTTGGCCCATATCGTTTTGACCGCATAACCAGCATCCACGGCCAGCTTTATGTCGTCGCGCACAGCCAAGAACGCGACCAGGTTTTTGTCGCGTTTAGTCGATTCTCGCCGCTTTACCCACTCGGCAAGTTGCTCGGGATAAGACTTCGTCATATCAACTCTTTATCTGCTGGAAGTTCCATTTCGTGTCAATTTTCAGCCGATTTTTGCCGGGCTACGCACGATTATAGGGTATGTCCGTCTTTTTTCGTCATATCCGTTGCAAAAAAGTCGTGTTTTATTGATCTAAAAGCGGATAAATCGAAAATGGAGTGGTACCATTTCTTGGCGTAATCGACTCTTTAAGTCGGGCAGGATAGGTGAAGATAGCTATCCCGCAAGCGGGATATCTCTCTTCACTCTCCCTTATTCGCGCCTGCGGCGCTCAACGGGACTCCTGCTCTGCGAGGCGGGGCGGCTACCGCCGCCAAAACCAACATCAACGACAAGGAGAAACGACATGACAGAGAAGAGCAACAGACCATTCGTCACCGACCGTGAGACGCTCACTGACGGCAGTGAGGTCTGGTATGTACTGCACGCCGACACGCTGGAGAAGATCGCGTCGGCCAGTTATGAAGCCGCCGTCAGCGACCTGGTGGTGCAACTGAATGAGGTCTGCGAGGAGTGGGCCGATGCGTCGCCCGACCACAACGTGATCGAGGAAGGATTGACGTGATGATGGACAGCACCGTGGTCGACAAGGCAACGAAGCTAACCCGAAATTACAAGCACCTTCGGGTGCCTGTCCTGCCGGATGAGGAAGAGCAAATTGCCCGCAATGCGAAGGCCGCCAACCTGCCGGTGGCGGTCTTTTTGCGCAAAATCGGACAAGGTTACGAAGCTCGTAGCATCCTGGACAATCGCCGCGTGGAAGAGCTAGTCAAGATCAATGGCGACCTCGGGCGCCTGGGCGGCCTGCTGAAACTCTGGCTGACCAATGACGTCCGGACCGCCGTGTTCGGCGAGGCAACCATACGCGCCCTACTCTCCAAAATCGAGGCGACCCAAGATCAAATGCATGAGGTCATGCGTGAGGTTTTGATACCGAGGGCGCAGCGGTGAAAACTTTAGCCGCTAAAGTTTTCGGACGGCAGCATGCTTGCTAAGCACGTTCCAATGGAGTCGGCCAAGAAGAGCGACTTCGGGGAGCTGATCGAGTACATGACGGACCCGCAAGACAAGAATGAGCGGGTCGGCACCGTTACGGTGACAAACTGCCAGTCGGACCGGGCTGAAATTGCAATGCTCGAGGTGTTCAATACCCAAATTCAAAATAAACGCTCCGGCGCTGATAAAACCTACCACCTGATCGTGAGTTTTCGTCCTGGTGAGCAGCCTGAGCTGGACGTGCTGAAAGCAATCGAAGAGCGTATTTGCGCCGGCCTCGGCTTTGTAGAACATCAGCGAATCAGCGCCGTACACCACGATACCGACAATGTGCATATGCACATTGCTATCAACAAGATTCACCCTACCCGCTACACCATCAATGAGCCGTTCAACGCCTATCACACGCTCGCTCAGCTTTGTGAAAAGCTGGAAGTCGAGTTTGGTCTTGAAAAAGACAACCACACGCCTACCAAGGGGCGCGGCGAGAACCGGGCCGCCGACATGGAACGCCATTCGGACGTTGAAAGCTTGCTAGGGTGGATCAAGCGCGAATGCCAGGAACAGATACACGCAGCGCAGTCGTGGTCGGCGCTACACGAAATCATGCGCGACCACGGCCTTGAAATCCGTGAACATGCCAACGGGCTGATTATCAGCGCCGAGAACGGCATCAGTGTCAAAGCCAGTTCGGTGCATCGGGAGTTTTCAAAGAAGAACCTGGAAGGGCGCCTGGGCAGCTTCCCGAAGTCGCAGGCGGCCAAAAATGCGCCGAAGAAGAGCTATGAAAAGAAACCGATGTGCTCGAAGGTCAACACTGTTGAACTGCACGCCAGGTACAAGCATTCGCAGCAATCGGCTATGTCAATCAGGGAGTCCGAGTGGGCGAAGGCTGTTGTCAAGAAGAACCGCCTCATTGAGGATGCCAAGCGCGCGGGCCGCTTGAAGCGGGCGGCGATCAAGATCAGCGGTGCGCCTGGGATCGGAAAAAAAGTCATGTATGCGGCAGTCAGCAAAACATTGCGCGATGACATTGCCGCGATTAACAAGGAGTATAAAAAAGAGCGCCAAGATATCTACGAGAAATATCAGCGTATGGTATGGGCCGACTGGTTGCGCAAGGAAGCTATGGCGGGCGACCAAGAGGCCCTTGAAGCGCTGCGGTCCCGCCCAGCATCGACGGGACTCAAAGGCAACACGGTGGCAGGGAAGGGCGCGCGCCAAACCGGCGCGACTCCATTCCGGCATGACAGCATCACCAAGCGCGGCACGATCATCTACAAGGTCGGCGCCAGCGCCGTGCGCGACGACGGCGACAAGCTCAACGTGTCGCGTGGCGCCGACGATGCGGCCCTACTGGCCGCGCTGCGCATGGCAGCAGAGCGGTACGGCGACATCATCACAGTGAATGGCGACGCCGCCTTTAAAGAAGGCATCGCACGGGCGGCAGCCGCCGCCAACCTCCCCATCAGCTTTGACGACGCCGCCCTGGAAGCGCGCCGTCAGCAGCTGACTAAAACCCACACTACGAAGGAGAGCAAAAATGGAACTTACAGCGGACCAAACAAGAGCCAGGTCGGAGGACGACAAGATAGCGGACGCTATGGAAGCGATGGACAGGTCGCCCGCAGCGCAGCCGCCCGCAGCGCAGCAAGCGTTGCGCGAGCCGGACATGCCGCAGGACCAGGACGACCCGGACATGCCGACAGCATTAAGCCCGACACTGGCAAAGCTGGCCAGCGCCCGTCGCCCCAAGCCCGGAACGCTGTGCGAGGTCTGCCCGAACTCGGTGTGGTTCACGTCGCCGAAAGAGGTGAAATGCTATTGCCGCGTCATGTACCTGGTGGTGTGGAGCAGCAAGGAGCCAAACCAAATAACCGGGTGCGACGGGATATACGTCGGCCAGGAGGACTAAGGCCGGTCGGCGCCATTGGATCGATCCCTACCGCAAAAGCGCACGTCGGCAAGCCCAACGTAAGCAAGCTTGGCATCCCTCCACCAGGAGCGCTAAGGCCTATCGGAGCCTTCCGATCCATCTCCTCCACAAAGGCCCATGTCGGCAAGCCCAACGTAGGCAAGCTAGGCATCACGCCACCCCCAGCGAGCAAGGATCGTCTTCGCCCCCTGTCGGAGCTGGGCGCCATCAGTATCGGCGACCGCGGCGGCGCAGACGCGCCGATCCCGAAGCCAGCACCGCAGTCGCCAGCACCGCAGTCGCCAGCACCGAAGGCGGCACGTGCGGACGCCGGAATTCGCCGCGACATATTCAGATTGGAAACAGAATCGCTTGGCGATGCCGCCGCAGACAAATATGTCGCTGAGCGGGAACAAAAGCGGATCATATTATTCGATATACCGAAGCACATACGATACAATTTTACTAATGATGTAACCGTACTTTTCGGCGGCTTGCGCCGAATCGACGGGCAGGCCCTGGCCCTGCTCAAGCAGGGCGAAGAGGTCATCGTCTTGCCTATAGACGACGCAACGGCACGGCGCCTCAAGCGGGTTACGGTTGGGGAGCAGATAGGCGTGACTGCCAAAGGTGCCATCAAAACGAAAGGAAGAAGCAGATGAACGACCGATTCAACAATGCAGTCGGACCGCAGGTACGTACCAAGAAGAAAGGACCTGGGAAAGTTATCCCGGCTCTTGTGGCCTTGTCGCTGGGGGGAGGTCTGCAGGCAGCAACGCAGTTCTTCGCGAACGACATGCGCTACCAGGGCGCACTCGGCGCGCACATCAATCACTTTTACGTACCGTGGGGAATCGTCCAATGGGCGACCAAGTGGTACGGGCAGTATCCGGATGCGTTCATGCGCGCGGGCAGCGTCGGCGTGTCCCTGGCCGGCGTCAGCCTCATCAGCCTGGCGGTTGTCAAGATGGTCTTGGCGAACACGGCGAAGGCTAATGAATTCCTACACGGTTCGGCTCGCTGGGCGAACAAAAAGGACATCCAGGATTCGGGATTGTTGCCGCGCCCGCTCAAGTGGCACGAAATCGTGCGCGGCGTAAAGCCAGCCGGCAGCAGCGGAGTGTACGTCGGCGCGTGGGTGGACAGCGACGACAAGCTGCAGTACCTGCGCCACGACGGTCCTGAGCATTGTCTGATGTATGCGCCTACGAGGTCAGGCAAAGGCGTGGGGCCTGTAACGATGACGCTGCTTTCCTGGCCTGGCAGCTGTCTGGTCACAGATCTGAAAGGCGAGTTGTGGGCCATGACGGCCGGGTGGCGTAAAGAGTACGCGAAAAACAAGATGCTGCGTTTCGAGCCCGCTGATCCGAACTGTGACGTATTTTTTAACCCAATGGACGAAATCGGCATCGGTACCGGCAAGGAAGTCGGAGACGTGCAAAATCTGGCAACCTTGATTGTTGATCCGGAGGGAAAGGGTTTGGAGTCGCACTGGCAGAAGACCAGCCAGGCGCTCCTTGTGGGCGTCATTTTGCATGCAATGTACAAGAGGAAAAACGACGGCACTCCGGCAACGCTACCGTACGTTGACCACATGCTGGCCGATCCCGACCGAAGCACCGCCGAACTATGGATGGAAATGGCGACCTACGGGCACGTAGACGGCAAGAACCATCCGGTCGTAGGCGCCGCCGCTCGCGACATGATGGATCGCCCGGAAGAGGAGGCTGGATCGGTTCTGTCTACCGCCAAGTCCTACCTTGCCCTGTACCGTGATCCCATCGTGGCGCGCAACGTCAGCTCGTCCAGCTTCCGTATCAAAGACCTGATGAACCACGACAGCCCGGTCAGCCTTTACATCGTCACTCAG
Organism: Massilia sp. TSP1-1-2; assembly: GCF_049896185.1. Taxonomy (NCBI): domain Bacteria; kingdom Pseudomonadati; phylum Pseudomonadota; class Betaproteobacteria; order Burkholderiales; family Oxalobacteraceae; genus Massilia; species Massilia sp. TSP1-1-2. The sequence goes on along the minus strand of NZ_JAFCTU010000043.1, from coordinate 10,292 downwards.
CCCACGGACAAGAATCGCCTGCGTCCCTTGGTGAGGATAATGTTGAACCAGATCGTGCGGCTGCTGGCCGATAAGATGGAGTTCGAGCGTCTCAAGGCTGACATGCCATTGTGGCGGCGCATGCTTGCAAAATTGGGCTTCGAGCAGATGGCGACCACCTACGTTCGTTCCAAGAAAGGGTACAAACATAGGCTGCTTGGCATGATTGACGAATTTCCCTCGCTGGGAAAATTGGAAATTATGGAGGAGTCGCTTGCCTTTGTCGCAGGCTATGGCATCAAGTTCTACCTCATCTGCCAAGACATCAACCAGCTTAAAAGCCAGAAGTCCGGGTATGGCCCGGATGAAACCATCACATCGAACTGCCATGTCCAGAACGCCTACCCGCCAAACAGGCTCGAGACGGCCGAGCACCTGTCGAAACTGACCGGTGTAACGACGGTGGTGAAGGAACAGATCACGACCAGTGGCAAACGGACCAGTGCCTTGCTTGGCCAGGTCTCGCGCACTATCCAGGAGGTGCAACGCCCTCTGCTGACCACCGATGAGTGTCAGCGAATGCCTGGACCAAAGAAGGACGGTGACTTGATCGTGGAAGCCGGCGACATGGTGATCTATGTCGCCGGTTTCCCGGCCATCTACGGCCGTCAGCCGTTGTACTTCCAGGACAAAATCTTTACGGCGCGGGCTGCCGTTGAAGAACCCAAACACAGCGACAAGGTGCGCAACGTCGCAGCCGCAACGGAAGAGAAAGTGATCGAGATATGAAAATCAAGCTCATCCTACGCAAGATCACTGTCGTGACGGCCATTGCGGGCCTTTCCGTCACCGCCCTCGGCTTGCTGTTCTACGTCGCTGGCGGCCGGGTCAATACAACCAAAAGCATTCCGGTCGGCCTGTATTGGACCAGCAGCAAGCCGGTGGAGAAGGGCGCGTACGTTCTACTGTGCCCGCCACCAGGAGAAGTCATCGCCGAGGCGAAGCGCAGGGGATATCTGACTACCGGCGTTTGCCCCGGAAAGCTCGGCTACATGATGAAGAAAGTTTTAGCCGCTAAAGACGACGCCGTAGCAATCACTGATGCCGGCGTGACGGTCAACAGCACCATGCTGCCGCTCAGCGCGCCGATGGCGATGGACAAGTTCGGGCGCCCGCTGCCGCGCTACCAGCACACCAATTTCACCATCAGCGACAACGAAGTTCTGGTCATGTCGGACGTAAACGGGAAGTCGTTCGACGGCCGCTACTTCGGCCCCATTCTGCGTTCCCAAATTAAGACCGTCATCGTGCCGGTCTTCACCTGGTAGGAGGAGTTATGAGACTGTTCATTGCGGAAAAGCCGGACCTGGCGAAAGCCATCGTCGAAGGCCTCGGCGGCGGTAGCCGGAAGGACGGCTACTACGAGTGCGGCAACAACAAAGTGGCTTGGTGCTTCGGCCATATGCTGCAACTGCTGGACCCCGAAGACTACGACGAACGCTACAAAGTCTGGTCGATGGCCGACCTGCCCATGTCCCATATCCCTTGGCGCAAGAAGCCAAGCGGGGACGCGAGCAGCCAGAAGCAGCTCAAAGTCATCACCGACCTACTCAAACAGGCCACTAGCGTCGTTAACGCCGGCGACCCAGACGAAGAAGGCCAGCTCCTGGTCGATGAAATCCTGGAGTACGTCAATTGCCGGCTTCCGGTGCAACGTGTCCTTATCAACAACAACACCACCATCGCCGTCAAGAAGGCGCTGGCAAGCATGCGGGACAACAAGGAATTTGCGGGACTGTCGGCCGCCGCAGAAGCGCGAAGTGTCGGCGACCAGCTCTACGGGTACAACCTCACCAGGGCATACACGCTGGCCGCGCGTGCGAAGGGTTATCAGGGCGTGATGAGCGTGGGGCGCGTCCAAACCCCCATCGTGGGGCTTGTGGTGCGCCGCACCCGCGCCTTCAAGGCGCATGAAAAAGCCTACTACTACAACGTCACGGGCAAGTTCGCCGTGGAAGGTGTTGACTTCCCGGCCCGCTACCAGGTTGTCGATGGCGACCCGGTGGACGAGAAACGCCGGCTAACCAGCGAGGCGCACGCGCAGGGTATCGCCGATGCCGTCAAGGGGAAACCGGCGCGTATCATCAGCGCCGCCACCACGCACGAGGAAAAGCACCCCCCGTTGCCGTACAACCTGCTAAAGCTGCAGACGGACGCCTCACGCAAGTATGGCTACAAACCAGACGAGACCAAGGACATTACCCAATCCCTGCGCGAAAGGCACAAGCTCATTACGTACAACCGCAGCGATTGCGAATATTTGAGCGACGAGATGCATGCGGAAGCGCCGGGCGTCCTGGCGGCCGTCGCAAAGACGGCGCCGCTGCTGGCCGGCGCCGCGCAGCGCGGCGACCCAAGCATCAAAAGCCGTGCCTTCAACTCGGCCAAGGTCTCGGCTCACCATGGCATCATCCCGACCGAGACCGTAGCGGACATGGCGAACCTGAGCGAGGGCGAGCAGAAAATCTATCTGCTGATCGCACGCGCCTACATCGCCCAATTCTGGCCGAAGCAGCAGTTCGACCGTACCGACGTTCTGGTCGAAGTTGCAGGCCACCGCTTCGCGGTGCGCGCCGACATAACAACCCGCCTTGGCTGGGCTGCGCTGTACAAGAACGATACCGGGAATGAAGACCTGGAAGGCGATGAGAACGCCGTCGAGGTTGATATTCGCACGCTGCGCAACGGTATGGGTGGCACCTGCACAGACGCCGAGGCGGTCAAGCAGGAGACCAAGCCACAGCCGCTGTACACGATGGCGACCCTGCTGGCCGACCTTACCCGCGTGGCGAAATACATTCGCGACGACCGTCTGCGCAAGCTGCTGCTGGACAAGGACAAGGACAAGGGCAAGGAAGGTGAGCATGGCGGGATCGGCACGCCGGCCACCAGGGACAGCATCATCAAGACTCTGTTCGACCGGGCTTACCTGGTCGAGCAGGGCAAGAACATCGTGCCAACCAAAACGGCCGAGGAATTCTACGACGCCTTGCCTGACCAGGCGAAATTCCCGGACATGACTGCGCTTTGGCACGAACAGCAAAAGGCCATCAAGGCAGGCGAACGCGATACCGTCTCGTTCGTGACCGAGCTGATGGAATACATCGCTGGCGAAGTTGGTGGGGTCAAGGAGCATGGGCTTGATATCAAGGTAGATATCCATCCCTGCCCGACATGCGCGAAGCCCCTGGCGCGCATCAAGAAGAAGGACAAGCTGGAATTTTTTTGGGGCTGCAGCGCCTATGCCGATGGCTGCAAATACTCATGCGAGGACAAGGCAGGCAAACCCGTCCCAAAAGAAGTCGCGAAGGTCTCCGAACTGCACAAGTGTATGTCGTGCGGCAAAGGCCTGTCTCGCCGGCCGAGTCCGAAAAAGAAGGGCGCGTTTTGGTGGAGCTGCAGCAATTACCCTACCTGCAAGCAGTCGTACAACGATGTAAAGGGCAAACCCGACTACAGCAAACCCAGGTCTGCAGCCGCCGCGTAATCAACTTTCAAGGAGTAAATCATGAACGAGCATAGCGCCACCATCATTCCCATTGAGACCGACGCAACCGACACAGCGATCCAGGAGCTGATCGCGACCGACGACGCCGGCAATGGCGCCGACAATGGCGCGGGCCCCAGCGCCGTCATCGAAAAGCTGCGGGACGCTCTGACGCCAGGCTACCAGGCCGAGTTCGATCCGGCCGAGGCCGAGGCGGCCGGCGCGTTCCAGGAGGATGCGTTGAGCGAGGGCGATGCGCTCGCCAGCTCGCACGACACGTTGCATTTTACGGAACCCGCCGAACTGGCGCAGGCCTTGCTGTACGCGCCCCCACGCTCGGGCATGGGCGTCCATCCCGTCTTGCGTGGCGCGTTCTACACGCGCGTTAAAAAATAAGCGGGGTGTTGTTCCACGATTATGAATTGCGAAGAGGTGACCACATGGAAAACGAAAAGAAGCCGTTCCACGAAACCGTCGCGGAAAAGCTGATCGAGCAGCTAAAGCAAGGCACCGCGCCATGGCAGAAGCCGTGGGAGCCAGGCGAGGCCGGCGCCAACATGCCGGTCAATCCGACCACCGGCAAGCGTTACAAGGGCATCAATGCCCTGCAGCTCATGAGCGAGGGCCGCGAGGACCAGCGCTGGATGACGTACAAGCAGGCTGCGGCTGTCGATGCTCAGGTGCGCAAGGGCGAGAAAGGCACGCCAATCCAGTACTGGAAATTCAGCGAGGACCAGAACAAAACGGACGCGGCCGGCAAGCCGATCCTCGACGGCCGGGGCGAGCCGATCAAGGAAACCGTCAAGCTTGAGCGTCCCCGGGTGTTCTTCGCGACCGTGTTCAACGCCGAGCAGATCGACGGACTGCCGCCGCACCAACCACGCCCAACACAGGCCTGGAATGCCGTTGAACGCGCCGAGCAAATCATGCAGGCTTCGGGCGCGACGATCCGTCACGGCGAGCATGATCGCGCTTTTTATCGACAATCCAGCGACAGCATCCACTTGCCGAAAAAGGACCAGTTCGCGACAGCGGACAATTACTACGCGACGGCTCTGCACGAGCTGGGGCACTGGACCGGACACGGCACGCGCCTGGACCGCGACATGGTGCATCCGTTCGGCAGCGAAGGCTATGCCAAGGAAGAACTGCGCGCCGAGATCGCAAGCATGATCCTCGGCGACGAGCTGGGCATCGGCCATGATCCAGAGCAGCACGCCGCCTATGTCGGGTCTTGGATCAAGGCCCTCGAGGATGATCCGCTCGAAATTTTCCGCGCAGCGGCTGATGCCGAAAAAATTCAGGAGTACATCATGGGCCTGGAACAAAAACAAGTGCAGGAACAGGCCGCCGCGCAAGCGTCGGCCCAGGAGCCACAGCCGGTGGCATATCTCGACCTGGAAGGCGTAGTCCGTGCGGGCGACCACACCGAGCTGCCCGCAGACTGGCATGGCGTCATTAAGGAAGAGGGCGAATTTTGGCAAGTCGGCCCGGTTGCCGCCGATGGCAACCGGACATTCATTCTGCTCGCCGCCACCACACTCGGAGAGGCAGAAGTTGAAGGAATCCGGGCCCAAGGCTTGGCCGCAGATATCACCGACGTGATTGCGGCGCCGGAATCGGCTTACAGCACTTTCCAGGTATTCGATAAGGAAGAGCTTGCCGATACCTTGCGGCGCTACCAGTTCAACACGGTACGCGATGTAACTGGCCACGATCCGGCGCAGTTCCTGGAAACGGCGCTGGCGAAGCTGTCGCCCGTATTCGGCATCGAGGTTGACCACGCGGCCGTGGCCGATCCTGCGTACATCGAGCGGCAAGGTCTTGCCCAGGAGTTCGCCAACAAGGCCGAGCAGCTGATGATGCCGCTCAAGCAGCAGGCCATGAAGGCTGAAATGGGCATTCCGAAACAGCCGGTCGTGCTGCAGGCTGGCGCGGATCGCGCCGAGGCCTGGACGCTCGCGCGCATCGAGAAGGACAGCTTGGCGCGCGCCATGGACGGCGCCAGCCAGGCCCAGCTCAAGCGCATTGAATCCGTTCTTGACGATATGGAACCGCTGTCGGCCGACAATCCGTTCTGGCAGCGCAACAAGCTGCCGCAAGACCTGGCAGCGCTGGGCGAGAAGATCGAGAGCGCGAAAGAGCTGGTGACGGTGCGCCAGGCCGACGCCATCGTTGCTGCCGCCAGGCTCGACCTGGTGACGGGTCAGGCGTTTGGCCGCGAGCGCGCCGGCGACGGCGCCACGCTCGATCGCGAGGCCGAGGACAACCTTGGCTTCACCCTGCCGCATAATTGGACCGGCCTGGTTCAGGTGCAGGGCAACATCAAGCGCGACATTGACGGCGAAATGATCGTGCTGCCGGCCGCGAACCGGGGTGAAAAACCCGAATTTTGGGGCGTCTATGCCCAACTTCGCGACGGTTCTCATGAACACCTGGCCGACCGGCCTACCGAACTGCAGGCCGACGAGCTGGCCGAACGCTTGGCCGTGATCGACGCCAGGTCCACGATCAGCGAGCACGAAAAGGCGGCCAAGCTGGCCCGCGTCAACGAGGAACGGGTTCGGCGCAACCCGGACAGCACCGACGAGGATATTTCCGCGGCTAAAGACGCCCGCAAGAACGCCGAGTTCGCCGCGACCACCAACGACGCCGACCTGCAGCGCCGGATCGAGTTTGAAGAGCGTCAGCGTAGCCAGCAAGCGGCACCGGCAGAAGCGCGCCAGGATGCGCCGAAAAACCTGATCGCCGTTCCGTACAAGGAAAAGGAAGAAGCGAAGGCGCTGGGGGCGAAATGGGACCGCAAAGAGCAGTCCTGGTACGTGCCACAGAATGTCGATCCGGCCCCGTTCGCGAAATGGGCGCAGCAGCCGGCCAAAACGGTCGCAGTCGAGGCGCAAGCACCTGCTACGCCCTCAGGCAAGGCCGCAGTCTCCAAGGCCGTAGAGGGCCGCGTCTACCTGGCTGTTCCATACAGCGACCGCACGGAAGCGAAAGCGGCCGGCGCCGAGTGGGACAAGGCGGCAAAGTCCTGGTACGCGGGCCAAAAGGCCGACATGGCGAAGCTGGACAAGTGGAAGCCGGAAAACGTACCTGTCCAGCAGGGACCGGCGATGACGCCAAGGGAAGAGTTCGCCGACGCGCTGCGCTCGATTGGCTGCGTGGTCCCTGCCGGCAGCAAGCACCCGATAATGGACGGCGAAAAGCACCGTGTCAGCGTCGAGGGGGAGAAATTCAGCGAAAAGTCCGGGTCGGGATTTTATGTCGGCCACATGGACGGGCATCCGGCTGGCTACATGAAGAACAACCGAACCGGCACCGACCTTACCTGGAAGGCCAAGGGTTACACGTTCGATCCCGAACAAAAAGCACTGCTGGCGGCCGAGGCGGCCCAGAAGCTGCAGCAGCGCGAGGCTGACCTGTCCAAGCAGCAGGAGCAGGCCGCTAAGCGGGTCGGCAAGGAGCTGAGCAAACTGGTTCCGGTGGCGGTGGCAACGCCGTACATGCAAGTCAAGGGCATCGAGCCGCATGCCGGCGCGCTGACCGACAAGGACGGCAAAAAGACCTACGTGCCGGCGATCGATGTGGACGGCAAGCACTGGACGACGCAGTACATCAAGGAAGACGGCACCAAGCGCTTCGCCAAGGACAGTAAGAAGGAAGGTTGCTTCCACGTCGTCGGCGGCATGGCCGAGCTGGCGAAGGCGCCAGCCATCGTCATCGGCGAGGGATACGCGACCGCCGCCAGCCTGAAACAGTCACTCGGATTCGCTACGGTGTCGGCGTTCGACTCGGGCAACCTGGCGGCCGTGGCGCAGGCGTTGCACCAAAAATTTCCGGACAAGCCGGTCGTGATTGCCGGCGACGACGATCGGCACCTGGAAGCAACTCAGGGCGCCAATCCCGGCCGCAGCAAGGCTGAGGAAGCGGCCAAGCTGGTCGGCGGCATGCTGATGATGCCGATCTTCTCGCCAGGCGAGAACAGCTACCCGGCCGGTCTGGAGCCCGTTACGCCGGACCAGTACCGCGAGCACCAGCGCACCGGCAAGGTCCTGAGCGACGAGCAAATGGAGGCGCTGGCGCAGATGAAGCAGTTCACGGATTTCAATGACCTGGCGAACAAGAGTGTGCTGGGAGCGGAAGGGATCGACCGCCAGGTACGGTCCCTGGTCGAATCCGTAATCGAGAAGCATCAGGCGGCGCTGTCGCAGTCCGAGCAACAGCAGCATGAACAGCAGCATGAACAGCAGCAGGATCGCAGCGCCACCGTGGAACTTAAGAAGGTACAACAGTCGCAGCAGGCCGCGGCCGCGGCACCTAAGCGCCGCAGGGCCGCGAAAGTCGCGTAGTCAATCGCAGGGCGGTCAATTCGACTCGCCCGGCTCACCATATGGAGAAAATCATGGCATCCGTCAATAAAGTCATCATCGTGGGCAACCTCGGCCGAGATCCCGAAATCCGCTACATGCCCAGCGGTGACGCCATTGCAAACATCGCGGTGGCCACCTCGTACAAATCCAAGGACAAGAATACGGGTGAACAAAAAGAACTGACCGAGTGGCACCGAATTTCCTTCTTCGGCCGCCTGGCGGAAATCGTCGGCCAGTATCTCAAAAAAGGTTCGTCGGTGTATGTCGAGGGACGCCTGCAGACGCGCAAGTACACCGACAAGGACGGCGTGGAAAAATACGCTACCGAGATCATCGCCGAGACGATGCAAATGCTTGGCGGCCGCCCAGGCGGGGACGATGCGCAGGGCGGCCACGAGACGCCGGCACGCCAGGCACCGCCTCCCCAGGCACCCGTCGGCCGGCCAGCGCCGCAGTCACAACCGGCCCGAGGAGGCTTTTCGGACATGGACGATGACATACCGTTTTAGAGCAGGACGCCTCAACCATTGAAAAGGATCAGCATGAAAACTAATCACAATCAGGACGCCTGCTACACATCGGCGCAACTCGCGAAAATGCTGCTGCCAGCCGGCAGCGAGTACACGCTCGATCACGTAGAAGGCGCGCTTGAAGAAATTACGATCATCAGTCTCGCGCGTAACTACTCGCTCGTGATCGACCGCGCCGAGGTGGTGCACGAGGTGAAAGAAATGGGAACGATGATGGAGGGGATCGTGGCGCAGCTTGAAGCAATTACGTTCACTTGCCAATGGGTGCTGCCCAAATTTGACCGGAACATTGCAGGCTTCCGTTTAGTTTAACCACATACTTAGCGTGTGCCGCACTGGCTGGGTTCCGGAATAATGATCAGATCATAAGGTGGTGGAGGACGCGGGCGGCCGACTGTCGGTGATCCTGGCCGGCCCATCCCAAACTGCGCAACGACCTGCGCCGGCCGACGATGGAGGAAATCGGCTACCGCACCGACATCTTCAATCTGGACGGCATCGCCGGCAGCCAGCGCGACTACATCCATTGGCTGCTCGGTGTCAGCACCGGCAACATGGCCGAGCCAGTGGATTCAGCAACCAGCTCGAACCGAAACGCACGGCTGAGATCCGCGAGCGCATGCTGGCGGCGGGCTTGCAGACAGTGTGAGCATGCGCGCTTCGTCATTTGCAGTTAATTCGAGCCGAAATCGGCGTCGAATGCGCGCACGGGCGATTTCAAACGCCAGCCGCTACAGGTAGAAATTAAACAGCAGACAGATTCAAAGTGGTTTGTAGCTATCGTTTACAACGTCATATGCCCATACTTGACCTGCCGAACTGATTTTGTAGGTGTCTCGAAGGGGGGCTACCCCTGGATCGCCACCACATCGTTTGTCATGTACTTCGCGTGCTTCAAATTCCCAGACCGTGGCTTTTGATTCTGCAGGAGGATTACCTCCGCTCATAAAAAATAGGCAGTCGAGACTTTCAATCTTACGGGCCTTGAGTTCAGACATCAGCAAATTCAGTGCCTGTTTTTCTGATATCTTCTCTGTTGCACTGGCATGTTTATTAGTTGGAACAGCATCAAGTGGTTTGTAGCTATCGTTTACAACGTCATATGCCCATACTTGACCTGCCGAACTGATTTTGTAGGTTTCTCGAAGGGGGGCTACCCCTGGATCGCCACCACATCGTTTGTCATGTACTTCGCGTGCTTCAAATTCCCAGACCGTGG
>NZ_JAFCTU010000043.1:0-551 GCF_049896185.1 Massilia sp. TSP1-1-2 | reverse complement strand
GAGGATTACCTCCGCTCATAAAAAATAGGCAGTCGAGACTTTCAATCTTACGGGCCTTGAGTTCAGACATCAGCAAATTTAGTGCTTGTTTTTCTGATATCTTTAGTGCTTGTTTTTGTGATATCTTCTCTGTTGCACTGGCATGTTTATTAGTTGGAACAGCATCTAAAGAAGTAGATGGACGTGAGCATGCAACTTGCAACGCCGTAAAGAAAAGTAGTGCTGCTACGCGTATTGGTGTCACAGGCAATTCCTTAAAATGAGGTTCGACACGAGCACCGCCAGTTAAGAATTTTTGGTTTAATTTTTGGCGATGCCTATAGCTCTGGACAGTATAACATGTTGCAAATAAGAAAATTGGTATATTTCCAATGGGCAACATTAGAATTCCTCTGTTCAATCATCGATGCGTTGTTGTCCTGTAGTGGGGGGCCAGGTGAAACGGAACGGCCAACCGGGCTAAGGACTGGGATTGCGGTAATTTGCAAGCTAGTTGTCGCCTAAAAGCGGTTTCTACGCTGCTTTTTTGAGTTCTGGATTTTTCTCCTTTT
>NZ_JAFCTU010000042.1:0-46053 GCF_049896185.1 Massilia sp. TSP1-1-2 | reverse complement strand
CAGAAGCGCCAACGGAGGACACATCATCGACGGTAGAAAACGCGGGGCAGCGCCGGGCAGCTGCATGTGAAATAAGCGCAGCCTAAACTAAATACATTCTTGTCTTGACTCGTGGGTCCACTTTAAACTGCAGCATCTGCCGCCGGACGCTTCGCACCTGCTGCTGAGTGTAGGAGGCAATAATGCACTGATGTGCTTGCCACTTCTGGACACGCCCGTCACTTCCACGGCAGAGACACTGATCTTGCTGGCCAACATTGCGCGCGACTTTGAACTGGCATACCGCAAGGTGCTGCAGGCATGCCTTGCCCTCGCGCTGCCGCTGGTCGTCTGCACTATTTACAACGGCAATTTTCCCGACACGCACTACCAGCAGCGCGCCACGGTAGCATTGACGGTGTTTAACGACGTCATCTTGCGTGTTGCCGTCGAACACGGCCTGAAGGTCATCGACCTGCGCCTGGTCTGTACGTCTTCCGACGACTACGCCAATCCGATCGAGCCGTCCGTCACTGGCGGTGGCAAAATCGCCGGCGCCATTGTGCAGGCTATCACGGAGCCGAACCATGCTGCGCGTGGCGCCAATGTCGTTTCGTAAAGGGGCAAACTTGAACTGGGACTATCCGGATCCCTTCATTCATGCGCTGGCGCCGCGCGCGGAGGATATTGACGGGCTCAATCACGCCAACAACGCGGTGTACGTGCGCTGGTGCGAGCAAACCGGCTGGGCGCACTCCGAAGCACTGGGCCTGGGTATTGCCGACTATCGACGCCTGGACCGCGCCATGGCAATCCGGCGCGGCCTCTACGACTATCTGCTGCCCACCGTCGAAGGCGAACAGCTTACGCTGGCCACCTGGCTGATGGGTGGCGATGGCAAGCTGACGATGGAGCGCAGGTTCCAGCTGGTCAGAAACAGCGACCAGGCAACCGTGCTTCGCGGCCACTGGGACCTGGTCTGCATTGAAATGAGCAGCGGGCGCGCGCGCCGCATGCCGTCCGAATTTATCGCCGCTTACGTGACTGCTAAAAATGCGCTGACGTCATGCGAAGTTATATAGCCAGCAAAAAAATTGGCCACAGCGTTTAGTTGGGCAGCTAGCCGGGGCGGGCGCTGATAGTGGCGCGTGCCTGTGGAGCTGGACTGGTGGCATCCTGACCCAGGCGTTTTTTCATGGGCAAAGCGGGCGGTGCTGGTAGTATGCTGCATCGCAATCATTCCTAATGAACATGGACAGACGAACTGTAATGGCCGCACTCGCGCTCGCGATGGCACTTCCCGCCATGGCGAAAAGCCGCGCCACCAAACTGGTGTCCACCGTGACGTCGACACTTCCCTATCTGCGCTTTCTGCCTAAAGGGTACTCGGCCAAAGGGCCGGGCGTGCCGCTGATCCTGTTCTTGCACGGTTCGGGGGAACGCGGCACGGACCTGGAAAAGGTCAAGGCGTGGGGGCCGCCGGCAATTGCCGAGAAGGATGAAGACTTTCCGTTTATCGTTTTATCTCCCCAACTGGCCGAAGGCGAAGCCTGGCACGCGCTTGCGTTAAAGGGCTTGCTTGACCAGGTGCTCAGGAAGTACAACGTCGACCGCACGCGCGTGTATCTGACGGGCCTGAGCCTCGGTGGCTACGGAGCGTGGGACCTGGCCAGCCGTTACCCGGATTATTTTGCGGCGGTGGCGCCAATTTGCGGCGGCGGCATTGCGCGCGGGGTGGCAAGCATGCGCGCCATACCGACCTGGGTGTTTCACGGAAAAATGGATGATGCAGTGCCGGAAGAGGAATCGGCGCGCATGGTTGCCGCCTTGCAGGCTGCTGGAGGCGACGTGAGATACACCGTGTTGCCGGAAGGTGGTCACGTGGATGCATGGGTGCATGCCTACGGGAAGGCGGGGCTGTTCGAGTGGCTCTTGAAGCAGAGCCGAAAGTAGACTTACTTTGCGCCGTGAACGGGGTAGGGCGGAAAAACAAATGCGCATTCCGCCATGCCGGCGTCAACGGGGCGCATGCATGGCGCAATGCGCTGACGCTTTTGCGCCCTGCGAGCCTACTTCCACATCGCCCGCGCGAGGGCGATGTGGAAATTGCCAACTTGGCCGGTTCAAGCCACCTTAAATATGCAGCGCATGCCCCAGCGCGCGCAACGCCGCTTCCTGGATCGCTTCCCCCAAGGTCGGGTGCGCATGGATGGTGCTGCCGATGTCCTCCAGCCGCGCGCCCATTTCCAGCGACTGCGAAAACGCGGCCGACAGTTCCGATACGCTCTTGCCCACAGCCTGCCAGCCGACAATCAAGTGATTGTCGCGCCGCGCCACCACGCGCACGAAACCATCTTTCGATTCGAGCGTCATGGAGCGGCCATTGGCCGAAAACGGAAACAGCGCATCGATGCAGTCCATGCCCGCCGCCTTGGCTTCCTGCGGCGTCAAGCCCACCACCACCAGCTCCGGATCGGTAAAGCACACCGCGGGAATCGCCGCCGGCATGAAGTGCCGCTTCTTGCCGGCGATGATCTCGGCTACCATCTCGCCTTGCGCCATGGCGCGGTGGGCCAGCATTGGCTCGCCCGTGACGTCGCCGATGGCCCACACGTCGCGCATCGAGGTGCGGCACTGGTCGTCCACCTTGATGAACTGGCCCGCCATGTCAAGCATCAAGCCTTCCAGGCCAAAGCCTTGCGTGCGCGGACGGCGCCCGACGGCCACCAGCACCTGGTCGGCCGCTAGTTCAAACTCGTCGCCATTGGCGCCGCGCACTCGCACGGCATCTTGGCCGGCATTCATGCCCAGCACCGAGCAGCCCAGGTGCAGCTCAACGCCCAGGCCCTTGAGCGAGGTCGCCACGGCCTTGGTCAGGTCGACGTCGTAGGCCGGCAGCACGCTGTCCTTCGCTTCAACCACGGACACGTGCGCACCCAGCTTGCGGTAGGCGATGCCGAGTTCCAGGCCGATGTAGCCGGCGCCAACGACCACCATTCGCTGTGGCGCAACGGTCGGCGAAAGCGCTTCGGTGGCGCTGATCACGCGACCACCAAACGGCATGAAAGGCAGCTCGGTCGTGTACGAACCGGTTGCCAGCAGCAGGTGCTGGCAGCCGATGCGCTGCACCGATTCACCGTCGCCCGTGATCTCGACCGTCTTGCCGTCGATGATGCGGGCGTGGCCCTTGATCACTTGCACGCCGCTTTTCTTGAGCAGGGATGCGACGCCGCCGGTCATGCGGGTAACGATGCCGTCTTTCCAGCGCGTGGTCTGCGCCAGATCGATGCTGGCCGACGGCACCGAGATGCCCAGCGCCGAGCCGTCCGCAAAATGCGTGGTCTTTTCAAATTCGTCTGCCGCGTGGATCAGCGCCTTGGACGGGATGCAGCCGACGTTCAGGCAGGTACCGCCAAGATTGCCGCTCTCGACCAGCGTGGTGGCGATGCCCAGTTGGCCGGCGCGGATGGCAGCGACATAGCCGCCAGGTCCGCCGCCGATAACGAGCAGGGTAGTTGTGTGTGCGTTCATGGATTACTCGACAAAAAGCATGGCTGGGCATTCCAGGAGCACGCGGATAGCCTGGATGAATTCGGCGGCGTGGATGCCGTCGACGACGCGATGGTCGAACGACGACGACAGGTTCATCATCTTGCGCGCGACCATGGCGCCACTGCGGATCATGGGCCGCTCGACGATCTTGTTTACGCCAATGATGGCCACTTCCGGGTGGTTGATGACCGGCGTGGTGACGATGCCGCCCAACGGCCCCAGGCTCGATATGGTGATGGTGGAGCCGGACAGCTCCTCGCGCGTGGCCTTGCCGTCGCGGGCAGCTGCGGCCAGGCGCGCCACTTCAGATGCGCTCGACCACATGTCGCGCGCTTCGGCGTGGCGCATGACGGTGACCATCAGGCCGGCGTCGGTCTGGGTGGCCACACCCATGTGCACGGCGCCGAACTGGGTGACGACGCCAGCGTCGTCGTCAAAGCGGGCGTTCATCTGCGGGAACTGGCGCAGCGCCAGCACCACGGCGCGCATTAACAGCGGCAGCACAGTCAGCTTGCCGCGCTCCTTGCCCCATTGCTCGTTCAGGCGCGCGCGCAGCGCTTCGAGTTCGGTGACGTCGATCTCTTCCACGTACGAAAAGTGCGGAATGCGGCGTTTGGAGTCGGCCATTTTCTGGGCGATCTTGCGGCGCAGGCCAATCAGCGGCACGTTTTGCTCGTCGTTGCGTTCTGCGTAGCGCGCACTGCGCTCGCCGTCCGATGCTGCGCCACGCGCGGCAAAGGCATCGAGGTCTTCCTGCATGATGCGTCCGGCCGGGCCGCTGCCCGCCACGAACTGCAGTTCGATGCCCAGGTCCCACGCGCGGCGGCGCACCGCCGGCGAAGCGATCGGCTTTTCGCCGGCGTCGCGCGCCGGGCCGCTGCGCGCAGCCACCGTTGCCTTGGCTGGCGCTGCTGGGGTGACAGCCGATGGCACGGCCACCGGCGCCGGTGAAGCTGCAACCGTGGTCGGCGCCGGCATGCTCGGCGTGACCATCACGGGCGCGGTAGCCACCGCAGGCACTGTTGCTGGCGCGCCAGCCTTGAGGTTGCCCGCGCCTTCCACTTCAATGTGAATCAGGTCCGAATGGACCGCCATTACCTGGCCGGCCACGCCGCCCAGCGACAGCACCTTGCCGTGCACCGGCGACGGAATTTCAATGGTCGCCTTTTCGGTCATGACGTCGGCCAGGATCATGTCCTCGGTCACGTTGTCGCCCACCTTTACGTACCACATGACCAATTCGACTTCTGCAATACCTTCACCGATGTCTGGCATCTTGATGACATGAACACCCATTTTTATGCCTCCACCGTACGTTTGAATGCCGCAGCGACGCGGTCCGGGCCTGGGAAATAGGCCCATTCCTGCGCGTGCGGATAAGGAGTGTCCCAGCCGGTCACGCGCTCGATGGGCGCTTCCAGGTGGTAGAAGCAGTGTTCCTGCACCAGCGAGACCAGTTCGGCGCCAAAGCCGCAGGTACGGGTCGCCTCGTGCACCACCACGCAGCGGCCGGTCTTCTTGACCGACTTGACGATGGTTTCCAGGTCCAGCGGCCAGATGCTGCGCAGGTCGATAATTTCGGCGTCGATGCCGCTTTCGCTCGCCGCCGCTTCGCACACCCAGACCATGGTGCCGTAGGCAAGCACCGTCAACTGTTCGCCTGGTCGGAATACGGTCGCCACGTCCAGCGGCACGGTGTAATAGCCTTCCGGGACTTCGCCCATCGGGTTTTGCGACCATGGCACCACAGGCTTGTCGTGGTGGCCGTCGAACGGGCCGTTGTACAGCCGCTTGGGTTCCAGGAAGATGACCGGATCGTCGCATTCAATGGCCGAAATGAGCAGGCCCTTGGCGTCGTACGGGTTCGATGGCATCACCGTGCGCAGGCCGCACACGTGGCCGAACACCGCTTCCGGGCTCTGGCTGTGGGTCTGGCCGCCGTAGATGCCGCCGCCGCAGGGCGTGCGGATCGTGAGCGGCGCGGTAAAGTCGCCGGCCGAACGGTAGCGCAGGCGCGCCGCTTCCGACACGATCTGGTCGTAGGCCGGGTAGATATAGTCGGCGAACTGGATCTCGATGCACGGGCGCAGGCCGTAGGCGGCCATGCCGATGCCCACGCCCACGATGCCGCCTTCGGAAATTGGCGTGTCGAACACGCGCGACTTGCCGTACTTTTTCTGCAGGCCTTCGGTGCAGCGGAATACGCCGCCGAAGTAGCCCACGTCCTGCCCGAAGACGACGACGTCGTCGTTTTGTTCGAGCATCACATCCATGGCCGAGCGCAGCGCCTGGATCATGGTCATTGGTGTTGTCTTGCCTTGGTCAGTTGCCATTGTCAGATTCCCAGCTGTTGGCGCTGCGTGCGCAGGTGTTCAGGCATGTCCTTGTAGATCCCTTCGAACATTTCGGCCGGGCTGAAAACGCTGCCGCTGGCCATGCTGCCGAACTTTTCCGCTTCCTTTTGCGCGGCCAATACTTCGGCTTCAAGCGCTTTCTGGGTCTCTTCGTGCTCCTGTTCCGACCAGGCGCCGGCGCCGATCAGGTACTGCTTCAGGCGCGCGATCGGGTCGCCCAGCGGGAAGTGCGCGGGGTCGTCGTTGGGACGGTACTTGGATGGGTCGTCCGAGGTGGAGTGCGGGCCGGCGCGGTAGGTCACCCATTCGATCAGAGTTGGCCCCAGGTTGCGGCGGGCGCGCTGGGCGGCCCAGCACGAAGCGGAATACACGGCCAAAAAGTCGTTGCCGTCCACCCGCAGCGAAGCGATGCCGCAGCCCACGCCGCGCGCGGCGAATGTGGTGTCTTCGCCACCGGCGATTGCCTGGAAGGTCGAAATGGCCCACTGGTTGTTGACCACGTTCAGGATCACCGGCGCCCGGTACACGTGGGCGAAGGTGAGGGCGGTGTCGAAGTCCGCTTCGGCGGTGGCGCCGTCGCCGATCCAGGCCGAGGCGATTTTGGTGTCGCCCTTGATGGCCGACGCCATGGCCCAGCCGACCGCCTGGATGTACTGCGTGGCCAGGTTGCCGGAGATGGAAAAAAAGCCCGCTTTTTTGACCGAATACATGACCGGCAGCTGGCGGCCCTTGAGCGGGTCGCCTTCGTTCGACATCAGCTGGCAGATCATGTCGACCATCGGATAGTCGCGCACCATCAGGATGCTTTGCTGGCGGTAGGTGGGAAAGCACATGTCGTCCAGGCGCAGCGCGAGCGCCTGGGCCGCGCCGATGGCTTCTTCGCCAAGGCTCTGCATATAGAACGACATTTTTTTCTGGCGCTGGGCCAGCAGCATGCGGGCGTCGAAAATGCGGGTCTTCATCATGGCGCGCAAACCGGTGCGCACCACTTCAATGTCGATTTCGGGCACCCAGGGGCCGACGGCCTGGCCTTGTTCGTCGAGTACGCGCACCAGCGAATAGGCCATGTCGCGCGTATCCATTGGCAGCACATCGACTTCGGGCCTGCGCACGCTGCCCGCCGGGGACAGGCGCAGATAAGAAAAATCGGTGGCGCATCCTGGACGGCCGGTGGGTTCCGGTACGTGCAGGCGTAGTGGTTCGTCCTTGCTCATTCGCTTCCTTCTTGCGCGTGGGTGACGCGTCTGTGACGGTGGCTAAGATGGCGCACGGCGGGTAGCCGCTGCCAAACTGATATTGCATGAGGTTGTTTTTCAGGCAGCGCAGCGTACCATATTTATGGTCGCTGGGAAATCGCTACACGCCTTCCCGTGGTCCCCCGGGAACACTGGAAAGTCGTACGATAAAAGCGTATCCTTCTGTTTTCTGGAAGTAACGCTCCAGAAATAGCATGTTTTTCCTTTGTATCTTAGTCGTTACACTTCGGTTCAGCCAGTCCACAGTTCGCCTGGACGAACCCGTTTCACATCCGGAGTACACCCTATGGCAAGCCGCCCGACCCTCGCCGTCGAGACACTCGATGCCAGCAGCATCGCGTCCTATATTTTCGCTGTATTGTTCTTGCTCATGGTACTGCTCGATGGCTTGCTGGGTGCCTTGTTCGCCGGCTTGCTGATGTTTAGCCTGATCCGGCTGATGGCGCCGTTTTTGGGCCGCAAGATCAGCGACGTGCGGGCGCGCATGATCGTCGCGGCCGCGATCGGCCTGATCCTGATCACGGGCATCTCGATGGCGGTGTGGGGGCTGACGGTGCTGCTCAAGACCGACGCCACCAGCATGAGCCACCTGTTCCAGAAAATGGCCGACATCATCGACGCCTCGCGCGGCCAGATGCCGGTGTGGTTGAGCGCGCACATGCCGGTCGACGCCGATTCGGTGCGCAACATGATCACCAGCTGGCTGCGCGAGCACGCATCCGACGCCCAGGCGATGGGCGCGGCGGCGGGCAAGACGCTCACCCGCATCCTGATCGGCATGATCATCGGCGTCATGGTGTCGCTGCATGACACGCTCACGCCGCAATATCACCGCCCGTTTGCCGCCGCGCTGCTGGAGCGGGTGCAGATTCTGGCCGACGCGTTTCGCAACATCGTCTTTGCCCAGGTGTGGATTTCCGGGATCAACACCATCCTGAGCGGGGTTTTCATCCTGGTGGTGCTGCCGATGGCGGACGTGTCGCTGCCGTTTTCCAAGTCGCTCATTGCGCTCACCTTCGTGGCCGGGCTGTTGCCGGTGGTGGGCAACCTGGTATCGAACACGGTGCTGGTGGTGGTGGCGCTGTCGCATTCGCTCGAGACGGCGCTTGCCTGCCTGGCGTTCATGGTCGTGCTGCACAAGCTGGAGTACTTTTTGAACGCGCGCATTATCGGCTCCAAGATCAATGCCAGGTCGTGGGAGCTGCTCATTGCGATGCTGGTGGGCGAGTCGCTGTTCGGGATGACGGGGGTGATTGCGGCGCCCGTGTTTTATGCGTATGCGAAAAAGGAGCTGACGGCGCGCGGCCTGATTTGAGGTAAGGGCATGGGATGCCCTATCGGAATTCTTGCCGTCAATACATAATGCGGGACGCAAACATCGTAGGCAGTCCCAATGAATTTTGTGCAAGAGCTGGTAACAGCATTACATGTCACCGTGATCGTGGCGCAGCAACGCCGGTTTTGGGTGGCACGCGCGCGCTCATTGTTCAGCTGGCCCGTGCTGGCCGCGCTGGCGGTTCCGGCGTCCCTGATGACCATCGCGCTCACCGCGATGGTGCCGTGGCAAGGCGCCAGAGCCGTCGTCGCGGTCTTCGCCATGGTGCTGTGCGCGGCAATCATGTTGCGCGCCTGGTGCCCGCTGCTTGCACGCTTTGCGATGGGCGTTCTGGGCATCAGGCTCCCGGAGCTGCCGCTGCCTTCGCTCCGGCGCTTTTCCGCCTAGTGCGCGCTGACGGCGCTTGTCCTCGCCGTGATCAATAAAGTACCAGTGTTGCTGCCGGATTGGACCCTGTGGATTGTGGTTCCGCTCGCGGCACTGGTCTTCAGCGCGTTCCTGGTGGGCTGCATGTTGTGCGTGCATGCCGACCCCGGCCGCTACAGGAAAGTGCTGAGGATAACCGTTGTTCGGCGGACCCTGGTCTGGATTCCGGTGAGCCTGGTGCCGTTTTTCTTGTTCGCCTTCGGCCTCCGGCTGCTAAGGTCGCAGGCTTGGTGGGATGGCGTCGCCAGGTCAGGGGCGGGCGGCTTGATCAGTTCTGCGCTGGGCTGGACGTTGTTGCTGGCGCTAACGATCCTCATCCTGGTGCTGTGGGCCGCCTTGTCGCTCCAAACACTGCGCTCGCTGCAGAGCGGCCAGGCTGGAAATGCGCCGTTACCCCGCCTGCCTGTGGCGCCTGCAACGCACGCGCAGCGCGGCCGGCGCAAGGCCATTACAGCGCCTGCAAGGGCGACCTCGCGTTCCTGAAAAAGCTGACAGGCATGGATTTGCGGCCAACGTCGGAAACCCTGAGCATGGCCTTGAACTGCGCGGTAGCACGCTCTGACGCTGCGACGGCGACGTACTTGCTCGATAACGGCGCGAGCACGTTTCCCGCTTTTGGCTTCGCCGTCGTAGCCCGGAATATGGCGATGGTGCGGCTGCTTGCGGCGCGCGGCGCGGCGGCCGACCGCTACGAGGGCTACAGCAAGGAGCTCGGCATTGCGGCAACGCATCGCGATTTGCCGTTGATGAAAATCCTGATCGACGGCGGCGCCGTGCAGGACGGATATTCCGATGCCGGACAGGTTGCCATCTACGAATACCTGACGGCCGCGGCGCCTGCCGACGATAGTGTTGCTGCCTGGGAAAAGGTGGTGTCCGATGGGGTCGCGTCCGGGCTGCAACTCAAGAGCCGGTACAAGAAAGCCGATGGCGTGCTGCATTTCGCCGCCAGCAAGGGGTATCTCGGACTGATCGAAGTCTTGCTCGCGCATGGAATGGACCCGCATGCGCCTGGCAAAGACGGTGTGCTGCCCTACATGACGCTGGCGAACTGGTATCCGGGCGGCGCCGAGCCGGGCCCTGCATTCGAGCGTGCATTGCTGGCCTTGTCCAGCGGCGTTGACATCAATGCGCCGGTGACCATGAGCACCCGCAACGCCTCCGGCAAGACGATCCGGCAGCAGGAGAACTGGACAATTGCGCGCCCTGCGGCAATGCATCGGCGCGTGTGGGCGGTGTTTGGCGAGCGGATCGATTACGCCACCGTCGGGCTGTGGCCATTGATCACGCGCGCAGAAGTTTCGGCGCTGCTGGCAGACCTGAGCGACGCCCAGCTGGCCGCCGCACCACCGCTTGCCCCCCATTTACGCGCGCATGGCTGGGAAGACCTGGCGCAGCAGGCAGAGCGGCGCCAGCGTTGACTGTTTGCTTCGGGCTTGCTGCGGCTCGTGCGCGAGGCGGGCGCGGCTCAGGCGGCCCGTTTCAAGCGGCGCGATCTTCGCACGCGCATCACCGCGACTGTCGCAAACGCGCCAATCAGCAGCACCGGCCAGATCCCCACCAGCACCAGTACGAAACTGAGCAAGCCTTCCCAGCCCCCTTTCAATTTTTCACCCAGCTGGCTAAAAAAGCCCGGCCCCGCCTTGCGAAATGCCGCATCGATGTCCGCGCGCTCGCTCTGCACAAGCTTGGACTGCTGGTACATCGACAGCTCGATGGTGCTGAACGCCACCTGGTCTTCGAACTCCTTCTTCTCGAGCAGGGCGGCGTCGCGCGCGCCCTTGACTTCACCGCGCGCGGTGATCGCGTCCGCCTTCTGCCCCAGCTTGCCGCCATCCTGGATGGCTTGCCCCAGTTCTCCCTGCGTTTCCTGGTTGCGAATCGCGTCGAGCTGGCGGCGCAGCAGGTCGAACTGGGCGTCGTGCGCGCTGAAGCTGCGCTGGTCGAGGAATACGATGTGCCCCACGATCGCGCGCAGAAATTCCTGCGTCCTGGCGCTCGGCACGCGCACCACCAACTGCCCCTGCACCTTGTATTCGTTCAGTTCAAGCAGCTTGCCGTCGCCGATCGGGCGGCTCTCTTTTCTGATGCTTTCCGTGGTGATGTGATTCAGCACCACAAAGCCGCCATGCGCGGCGACGGTGTCCTCGATCCCCAGCGCGGCGACGTACACGTCCTTGACGTTAAATTGCGCGCTCGCCTTGCGAATGAACTTGCGCTCGCCATCGACGTACGTGGCCGCGCTCGAACCCATTTGCTGGGTCTGGCTCGCCGTGGTCACCTCTTTGTCGGCGCCGGCGCCGGCGTCGGCGGCGGCGGCCCTGGCCGACGGCTTGGCTACCGGCGCCGGTGCTGTCCTGGTGGCGGAAATTTCCTCTGCCAGCCGCGCAGTCGCCGCGCCCGGCTCCTCCTTCTTGGCGCACGCCCCGATGGCGACGATCAGCGTGAGGCAGCCGGCAGTGCGGGCCAGCGTTTTCAGGTCCATCATATTATTCCTTGGTAAGTGGGGCGAATGTTGTGCCGGTATTCATTAAACGGGACGCGCACGCCAGCGGGGTTAAACCATACAATATAAAATCAGCAACATCCAGACAATGTTGAAATTTACCAATCATTTTAAGGAGCCATGGCATGATCAAGCAGGTCGGTCCCACCACGATCCATGAGAAGCACCTCGCGTCGTGCCATTGCGGGGCAGTCGTGCTCCGGTTGCACCTGCCCGACGGCGTCGTCAATCCACGCCGCTGCGACTGTTCGATCTGCCGCAGGAAGGGCGCCATCGTGGCATCGGTGCCCCTGTCGGCAATCGAGATCGTGCAGGGCCACGACCAGCTCACGCTGTATGAATTCAATACCAACACCGCCAAGCACTACTTTTGCTCCGTGTGCGGCATCTATACCCACCACCAACGCCGCTCCAACCCGGACGAGTACGGCTACAACGTCGGTTGCCTGGAAGGCGTCAACCCTTTCGATATCAAGGGTGTCCCCACCAATGACGGTGTGAATCATCCTGCCGATCAGGCAAGGCGGACCTGATGGGCATGAGGGAATGTCACAAGCAGGTTTAGCAGAAAAAGTAAACGCCAAAAGCCCCGCGAACGGGGCTTTTTTTGCGCCGGCAGGCTTACTTGAGCGAGACGGCGATGTCGAGCACGTTCATGGTGCCGGCGCCGATGACCGACAGCGCGGCATTGGCCGCGCCGTTGACCGGCAGCGCCGCGCCGCTGGCGAGGTCCACGCGGTACAGGCGGCTCGGGCCGGCCCCGGCGGTGCGCAGCGATGCCAGCACCAGGCCGTTGGCGCCACCGGCGATATCCATGCCGCCGTCGCCGGCCAGGTCCAGGCCGAGCGCGCCGATATTGGTCAGCGTGCCGTCGTTGGGCGGGTTTTGCAGCGCCAGGCTGTCGCTGTCGCTGTCGAGCACCATCAGCATGGTGGCGCCGGTCCCGGCAAAGCTGTTGGTGTAGGCGCCGGCCGTCACCACGGGCGTGGCGCCGCTACGGTTGATGCTGCCGTCGGTGGTGGCAGCGCCCGTGTCGACGTTGATGCGCAGACTCTGGCCGGCATTGCTGATCACGCGCAGGCGGTCGGCCACGGGATTGAAGTCGACGGCAAAGTCCGACCCCGCCAGCATGGCATACGGCAGCGTCAGGTCGGCCGCGTCGGCGGCCAGCGCCACCTTGAAGCTGGCCACGCCCGTGACCGGGTCGATGGTGTGGATGCGCCCGGTGGACGAGATGGCGTACATCAAGCCATCTTTTGGACGGATGTCGATGCCCAGCAGTTTTTCGCCGCTTGCCAGACCGGTGATGGCGACATCGGTGTCCAGCGTCGATGGCGTGAGCGGCTTGAAGCCGATCAGGCGCGCGCCGTCGGTCAGGCCGTAGACCACGGGCGATTTGAGCGTGCGCAGGGCAAAGCCCTTGATGTCCTCGGTCACGCCGAGCGCGCTGACCAGCGTGGCCGCGGCGGCGCTGGCAGCCAGATTGACCGCGTACAAATTGCGCGCGCCGCCCACCGTCATGACGGCGTAGCCCTGGTTGTTGCGCGCGTCGATATCAAAGCCGCCGATAATCGAGGCGCTCACGCCCAGCGACACCGGCGTGGTGAGGGTGCCGTTGTTCGGCGGGTTTTGCGTGTACAGCGTGCCATTGCGCGCGTCAATGACGAACAGCGTGGTGTTGGCCGTGCCGGCAAAGGCGTTGGTGTAGGCTGCGGCATTGATGGCCGTGCCGGCAGCGCCGCCGTTGATGGCGCCGTCGGTGGTGGTGGCGCCGGTGTCGACGTTGATGCGCAGGCTTTGGCCCAAGCTGCCGATCACGCGCAGGCGGTCCGCGGCAGGATTGAAGTCGACGCCAAATTCGGTGCCCTCCAGGCTGGCGAAGGGCGCGCTGGTGTCGGCCGCGTCGGCTGCCATGGTCGACTTGACCGTGGCCGCGCCGGTGGCCGGGTTGAGCGTGTAGATGCGGCCCGTGCTGCCCACGCCGTACAGGTTGCCGTCAGCGGGGCGGAAATCGATGCCGAGCAAGACTTCACCGGCTTGCAGGCCAGTGATGGCAACATTGGTGCGCAGCGTGGCGGGCGCGTCGAGATTGAACGAGGCCAGCTTGCCCGACGCGCTCAAGACCACGGCGTCGCCGACGTCGAGCACTGGCGGGGCAGGGGGCACCGGCGTGGCGGGTGCCTGGTAGTCGTCGCTGCCGCCACAGGCGGACAAAGTCAGCGTAATGGCTGCAGCGAGCAACAATTTTGGTAAAGGGGGAGTGTGCATTTTTCAGGCCTCTTGGTTGTCGATGTAAAGATCCCCTTTGCCGGGAGCGCTACCGTTCATACGCAGCAAAGCGCACATTGGATGCGATAAAAATGACTTTTTTGAATAAACTACGGCCATGATGAAAAACAGTTCAAGCGGTACGCTGGTGTATTCCACGGAAGTGGGGCGGATATGCCCGATCTGCGCCAAAGGCGTCTCCGAATGCGCTTGCGGCGCCAACAGCAAAGGCGCCATCGCCGGCGACGGGGTGGTGCGCGTGTCGCGCCAGACCAAGGGGCGGGGCGGCAAGGCGGTAACCCGGGTCTTGGGGCTCGCGCTCGATGCCGCCGCGCTGGCAGCGCTGGGCAAACAATTGCGCACTGCCTGCGGCGCCGGCGGTACCGTCAAGGATGGGGCCATCGAAGTGCAGGGCGACCATTGCGAAGCGGTCATGGCCGCGCTCAAGAAGCACGGCTACAACCCGCGGCAGTCCGGCGGCTGACAGTGCGAATTGCTTTCCGGCACATTCAGTCGGCGATCACGTAAAATGGTTTTTTAGATTGTTTTTCCGTGAACAAAGGCTTGCTGCCATGAACGACGTAAAAAGTGCCGTGACGCCCCAGCGCCTGACGCTGGCGGCGCGCCTGAAAAGCTTCGGCTATGCGCTGCAGGGTATCGCCTTCATGCTCAAGACGCAGCACAACGCCTGGCTGCACGGCGTGGCCACCATCGGCGTGATCGCGCTGGCGCTGTATTGCGGCGTGAGCGCGAGCGACTGGCGCTGGCTGATCGTGGCCATGGGCATGGTGTGGGTTGGCGAAACCATCAATACGGCCGTCGAATACGTGTGCGACGTGGTCTCGCCTGATTATAATCACGCCGTCAAACACGCCAAGGACATTGCCGCCGGCGGCGTACTGATTGCCGCCATCGCCGCGCTGGTCATCGGCATCCTGACCTTTTTGCCGTATTTTTCACGCTAAAACCACCCGCCGGAGAGACGCCACATGAAGCGCCTGACAACACACATCACCACCGTGGCGGCCTTGCTCGCCAGCCTGGCCGGCGCCGGCGCGGCGCATGGCGCCATCGCGGCCAAGCGCATGGCGCCGCCAACCGTTGCCGAAGCTGAGAAATTCGTGGCCGAGGCCGAAGCCTTGCTCACCAAGCTCGATCTCGACAGCGCGCGCAACGGCTGGGTGTACAACACCTTCATTACCGACGACACCGAGGCGTCGGTGGCCCAGGCCGACGAGCAGCGCCTGTCGGCCGCCGGCGAACTGGCCTTGAAAGCGCGCCGCTTCAATGCGCTCAAGCTGCCGCAGGCAACCGCGCGCAAGCTCAAGCTGCTGCAGTTGTCGCTAATGCTGTCGGACGCCGGCGAGCGCGCCAGCTACACGCGCCTGGCCGCCGGCATGAGCGGCGCCTACGGCAAAGGTAAATACTGTCCCAAGCTGGCCGACGGATCGACGCTCCCGTGCATGGCGCTGGGCGAACTGGAAAAAGTGCTGGCCGAAAACCGCGACCCGGCGCGCCTGAAGGAAGTCTGGCTCGGCTGGCATGCGGTGTCGCCAGCCTACAAGCAGCACTACGCCGACTACGTGGCGCTGTCGAACAAGGGCGCGCGCGAGATGGGTTTTGCCGACACGGGCGCCTTGTGGCGCTCCGGCTACGATATGCCCCCTGAAGCTTTTGCCGCCGAGATGGAACGGCTGTGGCAACAGGTCAAGCCGCTGTATGTTGCGCTGCACACCTACACGCGCCACAAGTTGCGCCAGACCTATGGCCCGGCGGTGGTGCCGGCCGACGGCCCGGTGCCGGCCCATTTGTTTGGCAATATGTGGAGCCAGAGCTGGGACAATCTGTATCCGATCCTGAAACCGGCCAGCAACAAGGACGACGATGACCTGGGCCGCGCGCTGGTCGCCAACAAGACCGGCCCGGTCGAGATGACGCGCTACGCCGAGCGTTTTTACACGTCGCTGGGCATGGAAGCGCTGCCGCCCACGTTCTGGTCGCGCTCGCTGCTGACCAAGCCGCAGGACCGCGAAGTGGTGTGCCACGCGTCAGCCTGGGACATGGACGGCAAGGGCGACGTGCGCATCAAGATGTGCATTACCCCGACGGACGAGGATTTCAAGACCATCCACCATGAGCTTGGCCATACGTATTACCAGCTCGCTTACCGCAAGCAGTCCGAACTGTTCAGGAACGGCGCCAACGACGGCTTCCATGAAGCCATCGGCGACACCGTGGCGCTGTCGATCACGCCCGATTACCTGAAACAAATCGGTTTGCGTACTGACGCGCCGGCCGGCAGCGACGACGTGCCCTTGCTGCTCGAACGCGCGCTGGGCAAGGTGGCATTCCTGCCGTTCGCCTACCTGGTCGATAAATGGCGCTGGGACGTGTATTCGGGCAAGACCAAGCCGGCCGACTACGACACTGCGTGGTGGACGCTGCGCGAGCAATACCAGGGCGTGGCGCGCCCGGCGCCGCTGGCGGCCGGCGGCTTTGACGCGGGCGCCAAGTATCACGTGGCTGCCGATACGCCGTATGCGCGCTATTTCCTGGCCACCATGCTGCAGTTCCAGTTCCACCGCGCGCTGTGCCGCGAGGCCGGCTACGTGGGGCCGCTGAGCCGCTGCTCGGTGTACGGCAACAAAAAGGCGGGCGCCAAGCTGCAGGCCATGCTGGCCATGGGCGCCAGCAAACCGTGGCAGGAAGCGCTACAGGCGATCAGCGGCGAGGACAACATTGACGGCGGGGCGCTGATCGCGTATTTCGCACCATTGAAAGTGTGGCTGGATGAACAGAACAAGTTAATGTCCAGCAAATAATAGACCCGCTGCATGGCGGCAGGCGCATCACCCTTGATATAAATGCATGACTGTGTGGGGTAACCGACAGATCAGGTGTACATATGGGAGCGATACTGATCCCGGCGAAATCCTTTATGCCGGAGTCCGTAATGAAATCATCTTGTTTGCTCGTCCTTGCCGTGGGCGCCTGCGCTGCCAGCTTTCAGGCCCAGGCCCAGGCCCAGGCCCAGGCCCAGGCCCAGGCCCAGGCCCAGGCCCAGGCCCAGAACAGCCGGGTGTTCCGGGCCAGCGTCCCCATGTACGGCAGCAAGCGCGCCGTTGCCATTATCGATGTCAGCGATTTGACCGAAGCAGGCACGCCGGACACCGAAACGCGGGTTTTTGGCTACCCTGGCAAGCGCATGGGCCTGGCCGATGCGCCGGCCGCGCGTCCGCTCGACAATATCGACCGCAGCGACCGCAACAACCGCGCCTGGGGTATTTCGGTCGGCTTGCGCGGCGGCCCGGTCACCTTTCGGATTGCCCACCAAAACAAGACTGTCGCCCGCGCCGTCCCGACGATGCCTTTGGGTAACCGCATGGATGCCAAGAATTCCATCATCGCCGCCCATGTCGACCTGGGGCCGATGAAAGCCTACACCGCCTATAGCGCCAGCCGCGGCCGGGGCACGTCACCATTGTGGAACCCGGACAATCCCTACGGGGCGGCGCTCTCGTCCACGTCCTCGACCGACAGCCGCGATGTGCTGGTCGGCCTGGCCATGCCGGTCAGCCGCCAGACCACCTTGCTCACCTCGTTTAGCCGAAAAGACGACCGCGACCTCGCCAACCGCGATGCCGACCAATTCGCTTTTGGCGCCACCTACGCGCAATCGCGCCGCACCGACTTTTACGCCGCTTACACGCACACCCAGATGCGCCATGGCGGCAGCGAGATGGCGGGCGACCTGGTCGCCGTGGGCGGCTCGTCGGCCTTGAACCTAGGCATGCGCCACGCTTTTTGATACCGGCGCGGCAACGCACAGGCCGCCTGCGGCCAACGCGGCGAACTCGGTGGCGGGCACCGGCAGGCTGAACAGGAAACCTTGCACTTGGTCGCAGCCATGTTCGCGCAGAAACTCCAGCTGCTCGTTCGTCTCCACGCCCTCGGCAATGACTTTCAAGCGCAAGCCATGCGCCAGCGAAATGATGGCGCGCACAATGGCGGCGTCATCTTCTTTTAACGCAATGTCGCTCACGAACGACTGGTCGATCTTGAGTACGTCGATGGGAAAGCGGCGCAGGTACGACAGGCTCGAGTAGCCGGTGCCAAAATCGTCGATTGCAATTTGCACGCCAAGCTGCTTGAGGTCGCGCAGGATGGTGATGGCATGGTCGACGTCGCTCATGACCATGCTTTCCGTCACTTCCAGCTCCAGGTGGCGCGCGTCCAGTCCGCATTCCTCCAGGATGGCGGCAATCGACTGCACCAAGCCTTTTTGCGTAAACTGGCGCGGCGACAGATTGACCGCCACGCGCAGTTGGCCCAGGCCGGCCAGCTGCCAGGCCCTGGTTTGCACGCACGCCGCGCGCAGCACCCAAGCGCCAATCGGCATGATCAAGCCCATTTCCTCGGCCAGTGCAATAAAGCGCGACGGCGCGATCGTGCCGTGCTGCGGATGGTTCCAGCGCAGCAGTACTTCCATGCCGACGATATTGCCGCTGATGAGGTCGAGCTGGGGCTGGTAATGCAGCACAAATTGGCCGCGCTCGAGCGCGTGGCGCAGGTCGGCTTCGATTTCGAGGCGTTCGCGGGTGCGCTCGCTCATGGCCGGCGCATAGAACTGCCACGTGTTGCGGCCCATTTCCTTGGCCCGGTACATGGCGATGTCGGCGTGCTTGGTCAGCGTTTCAGCGGTGCCGCCGTCGCTCGGGTAGGCGGCAATACCGATGCTGCAGGTGAGAAAAAATTCATGCGACTGGATCAAGAGCGGCTCGGCCACTGCATCCATGATGTTCTGGATCACTTGCATGCCGGCGTCGCGGCCCGTGCCTTCGGGCAGCACCAGCACGAATTCGTCGCCGCCCATGCGCGCTACGGTGTCGGCCTCGCGCACGGCCAGCTTGAGCCTTTCGGCCAGCGTCTTGAGCAAGATGTCGCCCGCTTCATGGCCCAGCGTATCGTTGATAAACTTGAAGCGGTCGAGGTCGACGAACACCACCCACAGTTCGGTGCCGCCGTGGCGCGCGTTGGAAATGGCGCGTTCGAGCCGTTCGTTGAGCAGGTTGCGGTTGGCCAGGCCGGTGAGGGCGTCGTGCCGGGCCTGGAATTCAAGCTCGGCTTCATAGCGCATCACCGCCGAAATATCGTACTGGGCCACCACGAAGTTGATGATCTCGCCCTCGTCGGTGCGCACCGGCGTGATGTACAGGTCGTTCCAGTAGCCGGTGCCGTCCTTGCGGTAATTGCGCAGCACCGCGTGGCCTTCGCGCTGTTCGCGCAGCGCGGCGCTGATTTCCTCGATGTTCTGGTGATCCTGGCTGGCGCCGGCCAGCGTGCGCAAGCTCTTGCCGATCACGTCGGCGGCGCTAAAGCCGGTAATCGATTCAAAGGCCGGATTGACGTATTCGATGGCGTAGTCGGGCGCCACCGCGCTGCAAATGATGATGGCGTTGGACGAGACCTCGATCACCTTTTCGCGCAGGCGCAGCGACTTTTCGGTGCGCATGCGCAGCGCCAGGTCTTCGGCCAGGCGCAGGTTGTCGTCGCGCAGCGTTCTGGTGCGTTCCGTGGTCACCCGTTCGATGACCGACTTGCGCGACACCACGCTATAGACGGCGCCCGCAGCGAGCAGGCTCGACAAAATGCCGCCCAGCAGCGCGTACAGCGAGCCGCCGGGCGTGGCCGTGAACGGCGCCGGGGCTTGCGCCACTTGCATGAACCAGGGCGTGCCGGCAACGGTGAAGCTGGCGCTTTTCGGCGTGGCATGGTCGTACAGCAACCAGGCGGGAATCAGGCTGTCGGCGGGCAAGGGCCGCGCCGCCTGGCCATCGCGAAAGGCCAGTTGCGACTGCTGGGCCGATGCGGCGGCGTAAATATTGACCGCCATGCCAGGCGTGCCTCGCAGGCCGGCGCGGTTGAGCAGGGTGGCGATCAGGTGGTCTACCCGGAACACGGCGGCCGTTTCGCCCACCACCGCGCGCTGGCGCAGCGCTTCGGTGTCGATCGGGGCGCCACGCAGGTAGACCGGGGCGAGCACCAGGAAACCCGTGTGAAAACCTTTGACCTGGACCAGCGTGAGCAGGCTGGTCGCGGCTGACTGCCCGCTCGTGCGCGAGCGCAGGCGCGCGGCGGCGTGTTCCGGCGTGCGTGAGGTGTCCAAGCCGAGGGCCAGTTCGTTGCCTTCGACTGGCTGGATATATTCGACGACGTTATAATTGTCGCGCTGCGCAGCCGGGCGTTGCGTGCCACCCACAAATTCTGAAATAGTGAAGTTGGGAAAGCGCCGGCGCATTTGCGCTTCATAGCGCTTGCGCTCGCTGTCCATGATCACGTGCTGGTAGCTGAGCGCTTGAATTTCAGGGTAGCGCGCCAGTAAGGGCGCAGTAAAAGAGGCGAATTGTTCAGCGGTGACGTTGCCGAAGGTCCGGAACAAACCGTTGACGACCATCACTTGTTGCACCGCGTCGGACAGGCCGGAAGACACTGCACTGATGCGCAGCGACGCTTCCTGTTCGAAGCGGGCCGTGCGGACCTGCGTCTCGGCGCGCCTGACGGAGGCGAACAGGAGCGCAGTCAACGATAAACCGACGCACAGCGTCAAGGCCGCCGAGACGGAGACCGACAGGCGCACCCGCCGAAACAGATTTTGCATGTGACCCCTCAAATGGCGGCTGGCGCTGGAGCACGGCGCTGACTATTTTTCAATATAAAACATCTATATTGAGGATGTATGTTCGGTTCCGCACATACGAATACTACCCTTATGAAATACATTCTGGTATGAAATTATGCGCCTGCTACACTTTAACAATACTCACAAGATGCCACTGGAAGCAGGGGTAGCCTCACATGTCCAGTAAGAACGATCCTAACCAGAATCACCTGCTCGCGGCCTTGCTCGACGTGCAATCCGACCGCATTTTGCCGCACCTGGAACTGGTGCCGATGAAGCTGGGCGACGTCCTGTATGAATCCGGCGGCAAGCTGCAGCATTTCTATTTTCCGACGACGTCGATCGTGTCGATGCACTATTTGCTGGAAAACGGCGGCTCGTCCGAAATTGCCGGCGTCGGCAATGAAGGCATCCTGGGGGTGTCGTTGTTCATGGGCGGCAACACGACACCCAGCCGCGCCATTGTTCAGACGGGCGGCTTCGGCTACCGCTTGCCGATCGCGGTGCTGATGGAAGAATTCAACCGCGCCGGCCCCGTCATGCGCTTGCTGCTGCGCTACACCCAGGCGCTGCTGACCCAAATGGCCCAGACCGCCGTGTGCAACCGCCACCATTCGGTCGAGCAGCAGCTGTGCCGCTGGCTGCTGCTCACGCTCGACCGCTTGCCCAGCAATGACTTGACCATGACCCAGGAATTGATTGCCAACATGCTCGGCGTGCGGCGCGAGGGCGTGACCGAAGCGGCCGGACGCCTGCAAGGCTATGGCTACATCAGTTACCGGCGCGGCCACATCACCGTGCTCGACCGTAAAGGTTTGGAGGACGACGTGTGCGAATGCTACGCCGTTGTAAAAAAGGAATTCGTGCGCCTGCTGTCGGACGTGCGCCACCGCCAGGAGAGCGCGGGCTAATGGTCACCATGCTCAAGACCGCATCGGTCGAACGGCTCATCCTGGTCGGCTTTGCCGCCACGCTGGCGGTGCTGCTCTTGGTGAGCGGCATTGCGCTGAGCTATGCGGTCGAGTCCCCGGGCGCCGTCAATCTGATCAAGATTAGCGTGATCTTGCTGCTCATTTTCCTGGCGCTGCTGTTCGTGCGGGTGCAAGGCGCGATCAGTGCCCGCAACGCGCGCGAGCGCGCCTTGCACGAGGGACCGATGCTCAAGGCTGGCGCCTTGCAAGATGCCATTTTCAACAGCGCCAATTTTTCCAGCATTGCCACCGATGCGCAGGGCGTGATCCAGATTTTCAATGTGGGCGCCGAACGCATGCTCGGCTACAAGGCGGCCGAAGTGGTCGACCAGCTCACGCCGGCCAAGATTTCTGACCGCCAGGAAATGAACGCGCGCGCCGCCGCGCTCTCGCGCGAACTGAACGAGACCATCGCGCCCGGCTTCGAGTCGCTCGTCTACAAGGCGCTGCGCGGCATGGAAGACATTTACGAGACCACCTATATCCGCAAGGATGGCTCGCGCATTCCGGCCCTGGTGTCGGTCACGGCGCTGCGCGACGCGGTGGGCAAGGTCATCGGTTACCTGCTCATCAGCACCGACAATACGTCGCGCAAGCAGGCCGAGGCGGAGCAAGCCTTGCTCGACCAGCGCTTGCGCGACCAGCACTTTTACACCCGTTCGCTGATCGAATCGAATATCGATGCGCTGATCGCGACCGATCCGCGCGGCATCATCAGCGACGTCAATTCGCAAATGGAATTGCTGACCGGCTGCACCCGCGATGAATTGATCGGCGCGCCGTTCAAAAATTATTTTACGGAGCCGGAGCGGGCGGAAGAAACGGTGGCGCGCGTGCTGCGCGAAGGCAAGGTCAAAAATGAAGAGCTGACCGCGATCTCGCGTGACGGCAAGCAAACCGTGGTGTCGTACAACGCCACCACTTTCTACGACCGCGACCGCAAGCTGCGCGGCGTGTTTGCCGCCGCGCGCGACGTGACGGAACATAAACTGTTCGAGTTGGCGCTGCAGGAATCGAACGCCGAACTGATCACGGCGCGCAAGGCGGCCGAAAAGGCGAACCGCGCCAAGTCCGAATTTTTGTCCTCGATGAGCCACGAGTTGCGCACGCCTCTTAATGCCGTACTCGGTTTTGCGCAGCTGATGTCGTCGGAAGTGCCGCCGCCCCCGCCGCACCAGCAGCGCTCGATCGACCAGATCCTCAAGGGCGGCTGGTATTTGCTGCGCTTGATTAACGAAATCCTCGACCTGGCCATGATTGAATCGGGCAAGGTCACGATGTCGCAGGAATCGATGTCGCTGCCCGACGTGCTGGCCGACTGCCAGGGCATGATTGAACCGCAGGCGGAAAAGCGCGGCATCAGCCTCGAGTTTCCCACCTTCGACAAGCTGTATTACGTGCATGCCGACCGTACCCGCGTCAAGCAGGTGATGATCAACCTGCTGTCGAACGCCATCAAGTACAACTCGACGGGCGGCTCGGTCGTGGTCAAGTGCGTGGTATCGGGCAAGGACCGGATCCGCATCAGCGTGCGCGACACCGGCATTGGCTTGGCGCCCGAGCAAGTAGCGCACCTGTTCCAGCCGTTTAACCGGCTCGGCCAGGAAAACAAGCTGGAAGAGGGCACCGGCATCGGCCTGGTGGTGACCAAGCAATTGGTCGAACTGATGGGCGGCATCATCGGCGTGGAAAGCAGCGTGGGCGTCGGTTCCGAGTTCTGGGTTGAATTTGCCGCCTCCGACCCGCCCGAACTCATGCTCGACAATATGAGCGACAACGCGTTGGAACGGCGCGGCGGGCAACGGGCCGGCACCGCTCAGCCGACGCTGCTGTACGTGGAAGACAACCCCGCCAATCTGGCGCTGGTGGAAGAATTGATCGGCCGCCGCGGCGATCTGCGCCTGTTGACCGCCGTCACAGGGGCGCTGGGCCTGGAGCTGGCGCGCGCCTACCTGCCCGACGTGATCCTGATGGACATCAATCTGCCCGGCATCAGCGGCTACGAAGCGTTGCGCAGCCTGCTGGAAGACCCCGCCACGCGCAACATCCCAGTGCTGGCGCTGTCGGCCAACGCCATGCCGCGCGATATAGAAAAAGGCTTGGAGGCGGGTTTCTTCCGCTATCTGACCAAACCAATCCGGGTGCGCGAATTCATGGAAGCGCTTGATGTCGCACTCGAGCATGCAGCCGAACACAGCCTGTAATGAAGTTCCATCGAAAGATTTTATGTTAGAAGCCTCCGAAATCCTGAACGCCAGCATCCTGATCGTGGACGACCAGGAAGCCAATGTCATGCTGCTCGAACAGATGCTGCGCAATGGCGGATATACCAATATCACCACCACGCAGACGCCCACCGATGTCTATCCCCTGCACAAGGAACATCGCTACGACCTGATCCTGCTCGACTTGCAGATGCCGGTCATGGACGGTTTTGAGGTGATGGAGGCGATCAAGGATATCGAGCCGGGTGGCTATCTGCCGGTGCTGGTCATCACGGCCCAGCCCGGGCACAAGTTGCAGGCGCTCAAGGCCGGCGCCAAGGATTTCGTCAGCAAGCCGTTTGACCTGGTGGAAGTGCAAACGCGCATTCACAACATGCTCGAAGTGCGCCTGCTGTACCGGCGACTGGCGAACTACAATCGCCAGCTCGAGCAAACCGTTGCCGAGCGCACCGCCGAACTGAAGGAAAGCGAAGCACGCTTTCAGCGCTTTACCGAATTGTCGTCCGACTGGTACTGGGAACAAGATGCAGAAGGCAATATGACGCGCTTTTCGGGTCCGGTGGCCGAGATGCTGGGCATCGGCTCGAGTGAAGGGGCCGACGGCGGCTGGAACGCGGATGAACGCGCGCGACTCGACGCGAACATCGCCAGCCGCGCCCCGTTCCTCGACTTTGTGTACACGCGCACGCGCACCAATGGCCAGATCCAGTATTTGCAGGTGAGCGGCGAGCCGATGTTCGATTCGTCCAGCCGCTTTACCGGGTATCGGGGGGTCGGCATGGACATTACCGAGCGCATGCAGTGGCGCCCGCGGGAGGCCGTGCGCCGCGACGAATGAAAATTCGGTAGCCTGTCGGAACTGACTGAGTATCTTTCAACCCACGTTGCGGAGGCCATAATGACAGGCAACAGCACACTCGATCCCGATAACTTTCCGGATCCACCAGACCGTAGGCTGGGCATCGGGCACGGCACCGGGGCGCTCGGCCCGAGCGACTCGTCCGACAGCGGCAGCGACATGATGGGCGCGCGCGGCCTGGCGGGGGAGGAAGACATCCTTGACCTTGGCAGCGGCACCACGTCCGACCTGGAAGCGGGCAGCGCCGGCGGCACCGCCGGGCCCGATGTGGGCGACGCCGACCTGGACAGCGACAGCGATTCCGGCGGCACCGGTGAGCGGGCCGCCGCAGGGCGCGACAGCGTGGTCAGGGATGGGGCCGATATCGATGTCGATCATATCGAGACGATTCCCGACGCGCTGCTCGATGATGACGACCTGGCATTCCTGCACAGCAGGGTGCCGGGCGAGAAACCGCAGTAGACCAGGCGCTACGGGCCGCTTGGCGTTTGTCCAGGATGCGCCCTGTGCATCGCACCGATGTGTAGGGCCGGTGCACAGGAGCGTCATGCAATACGCCAATGCTGCGCCAATGACGCAATTCTTAGCTTTTCAGGTGCTCACGCAAGAACGCCACCGTGCGCGACCAGGCCAGCTTGGCCGCTGCTTCATCATAACGGGGCGTGGTGTCGTTGTTGAAGCCGTGCTGTGCGCCCGCATAGACAAAGTGCAGATAGTTGGCCTTGTTCGCGCTCAGCGCTGCCTCGTAGGCGGGCCAACCGGCGAGCACCCGTTCATCCATGCCGGCGTCGTGAATGAGCAAGGGCGTCTTGATCTTGGAAACCTCGGTCGCCGGCGGCTGCGCACCGTAGAACGGTACCGCCGCATCCAATCCCTTGACCACGGTAGGTAAATAGTTGGCGATGCCGCCACCGTAGCAAAAGCCTACCACGCCGACCTTGCCGCTGCCTTCCGGAAGCTTTTTCAGTACCTCGAACGCAGCCACGAAATCGGCGCGCGTCTTGACCTGGTCGAGTTTGCCGAACAGTTCGCGCGCCTTGTCTTCGTCGCCGGGATAGCCGCCCAGCGGGAACAGCGCGTCGGGGGCAAAGGCGATGAAGTCGTCAAGCGCGAGTCGGCGCGCAATGTCTTCGATGTGGGGATTGAGGCCGCGGTTTTCGTGCACCACCAGCACGGTTGGCATCTTGCCTTTTGCATTGGCCGGCTTGACCAGGTAACCGCGCAGCGTGCCGTAGCCGTTGGGCGACGGGTACTCGACGTACTGTGCCTTGATGCGCGGATCGGCGGGCGCGACCATGGTGGCCGCAAAGCTTGGCGAGAGTGCCGCCAGCAGGCTGGCGGCGGTGGCGCCACCGACCGCGTACTTGCCCGCCTGCGACAGGAAACTGCGGCGATCGATGGCGCCGTGAACGTACCGGTCGAACAGTGCGAGAACCTCGGGATCGAAGTCATGTTGGGTCATGCGTGGCATCGTTTGCGTCTCCTGGTTTTGACAGTGTGGCTCGAAAAACGAGCGCGAAAAAACAATCATAACCCGGTTGCCACGTCAGTGCGGGCACGCTGCAAACTTACCAGGACCAGGCGCAGGGCCATGTCGACGCGGGCTTTGCAAACCAGCGCAGGCAAGCGTCGCGCCAGCCCCCTTTACTGGCCAGCCTGTCGGACTAAACGGAGGCGGCCGAGAAATCCACCTTACCGGCCCCTATTTCACCGCTTTTTTAGTCAATAGAACCACTGACCTTCAAAATCGTCGAAATCTGTCCTCGGACAGCTGAATTTCCGGCTCGCCTCGTCAAGTCCGACAGCGCTGCTAGCGCTTCGGCTGGTAGATCTGGTCGAACAGACCGCCATCGGCGAAGTGCGCCTTTTGCGACTTGGCCCAGTTGCCCGATACTTCATCGATCGTAAACAGCTTCACCTTGGGATACTGCGACGCGTACTTGGCCAGCGTTTTTGGGGCGGTCGGGCGGTAGTAGTTTTTCGCAGCGATTTCCTGGCCTTCATCGCTGTACAGGTATTGCAGATACGCTTCGGCGACCTTGCGCGTACCGTGACGGTCAGCCACCTTGTCGACCAGGGCAACGGGCGGCTCGGCCAGAATGCTGACGGACGGCGCGAGGATTTCTACCTTGTCCGGGCCCAGTTCCTTGATGGCCAGCAGGGCTTCGTTTTCCCATGCCAGCAAAACGTCGCCAATGCCGCGCTCGACAAACGTGGTCGTCGCACCGCGCGCGCCCGAATCGAGCACAGGCACGTTCTTGTACAGCTTGCCGACGAATTCCCTGGCGCTGGCCTCGGTGCCGCCCGGTTGCTTGATGGCATAGCCCCAAGCCGCAAGGTAATTCCAGCGCGCACCGCCAGACGTTTTTGGATTCGGGGTAATCACCGACACGCCCGGCTTGACCAGGTCGCCCCAATCCTTAATGCCCTTCGGATTGCCTTTACGGACCAGAAACACGATCGTCGATGTGTACGGCGAACTGTTGTGCGCAAGACGCTTTTGCCATTGCGGGCTGACGAGGCCGCGCTCGGCGATGGCGTCGATATCGTAGGCCAGACCGAGCGTGACGACATCGGCCTCGAGACCGTCAATCACCGTACGCGCCTGCTTGCCCGAACCGCCGTGCGACTGCTTGACAGTGACGGTGTCGCCAGTCTTGGCTTTCCACTGCTTGGCGAAAGCCGCGTTAAAATCCTGATACAGCTCGCGTGTCGGGTCATACGACACGTTGAGCAGGCTGATGTCTGCCGCGACGGCTGCCTGCGACAGCAGGGCTAGCGCGATCAGTGACTGGCTTATTTTTTTTAACAGCATGGCGGGCACTTTCAAAGTTAGTTCGGGTAGGACTAGAATAAATCCCGCGCTAACGAAAGGACACGAATTAAATCAGTTTTGCATATGCGGTTTTTAATGCGCCTTGGACAGAATAAGCAGCCAGCGGCGCAGCAGCAGCACCTCGACATGGCCGGGTTCGACGCCGGTGTCGCACTCGATGACCGGGTTGACTGGATAGAAGCGTTTACGGAAGTCACGCGTGACCAGCACTTCACGGCGGCCGATGCGCAGCATGAAAGGGGTAGGTGCGTATTCCATACCAAAGTTGCTGTTCAAGGTGGTCATGACAAATTCCTTTTTGTTGGTTTTGCGTCGATCAAGAGAGTCCAGAATATCACAACCACTGTATAAATCCACAGGTACTGTACAAAATCCCAGTATTTTTCTGTTTTGTGGCGTTTACGCAAATTGGATGCATTCATGCAACAGTTCGTTCGCCCGCACGGTCCTCGCGGGCGGCAAACCGCGCTTCGTGCGTAAATGGCGCATTGTCGTCATTAAAGCAAGCCATGAAACAGCGTTTCCCCCGTCTCCATCGGCAGCTTGCCGCGCGTTTCAGTCCAACCGGAACGTTCGGGCTGCATCTGACGCTAGGGGCGCTTGCGATGCTGATGGCGGCGTGGGCGTTTGGCATCGTCGCCAGCGACGTGGTGGCCGGTGCGCCGCTGACGCTGCTCGATGTTCGCCTTGCCAACTGGTTTCACCGGTACGCGCACAGCGGCTGGACCCCGCTGATGCTGTTCATTACTACCTGGCACCAGCAAGCCGGGATCCTGGTCATGGCGCTGGTGCTGGCGCTTTACCTGCGGGCGGAAAAGGCTTTTTACTGGCTGCTGGCGCTGGTATTCGCGGTACCGGGCGGCATGTTGGTCAATGTTTTGTTAAAGTACATATTCCATCGTGCGCGCCCCGGTTTTGATGATCCATTGGTGACCTTGTCGACGTACAGTTTTCCGAGCGGGCATGCGTCCGGCGCAGCGTTGTTCTATGGCTTGCTGGCAGCTTACCTGGTGTGCACGGTGGGGCGCCCGATTTTGCGCGCCGCGGTGCTGTGCGCCGCGGCGGCCATGGTGGCGCTGGTTGCTCTTAGCCGGGTCTACCTGGGCGCGCATTACCTGAGCGATGTACTGGCCGGAGTCGCCTTTGCGCTGGCCTGGCTGGCAGTGTGCATTACCGCCGTATCGACATTCCGGAGGCGCCGCGCGGCGCGCCTCCTTTTAACCGGAGACTAGCCTGACCATCATTGCAGTCATTATCAACGGCAGCGCCGGCAGCGGCCACGACGACGAACAGGCCACTTCTCTGCGCGAAAAATTCGCCGCCCACGGGATGCAGGCGCGCGTCACGCTCGCCTCCAGCGGCGACGAAATGATCGCGGCCGCCAGGGCCGCGCTCGACGAAGGCTTGCAGATCGTGGTGGCGGGCGGCGGCGACGGCACCATCAACGCGGTGGCCTCCGTGATTGCCGGTACCGGGGTGGCGTTTGGCGTGCTGCCAATGGGAACCTTGAATCATTTTGCGAAAGACGTCGGCATTCCCCTGCTGCTTGACGAGGCCATTGCCACGATTGCCAGCGGCGCGCGCAAGCAGGTCGACGTGGGCGAGGTCAATGACAAAATTTTTCTCAACAACTCAAGCCTGGGCCTGTATCCCGACATCGTGCGCGACCGCGAAAAGCAGCAGAACAGGCTTGGGCGGGGCAAGTGGCTGGCGGCCTTGTGGGCGACCCTGGGCGCTTTGCGGCGCTATCCTTTCATTAGCGTGCGGTTGTCGCTTGACGACGGCACCGACCATGCGCGGCGCACGCCGTTCGTTTTTATTGGCAACAACGCTTACATCATGCAGGGGTTCAGTATCGGCGCGCGCGCCGCCCTCGACGGGGGCAAGCTGAGCCTGTATGTGGCGCAGCGGCCGGGCCGCCTGGCCTTGCTGCGCCTTGGCTGGAGTGCGCTGTGCGGGCGCCTGGCCCAGGAGCGCGATTTCGACGTGCTCAGTACCGAAAAAATGGAAATCGACACCCGCCACAAGCGCATCCGCGTGGCGACCGATGGTGAAGTCACAGTCATGCTGACGCCGCTGCGCTACCGGATCCGTCCGGGCGCATTGTCCGTCATCGTGCCTTCTTGAGGAGTTAATCATGCGTACCCTGGTTCATTTGTCCGATCTGCATTTTGGCAAGGTCGACGCCACCTTGCTCGACCCGTTGCGGGACCTGATCCACGCAATCGGGCCGGACGTGGTGGTGGTATCGGGCGACCTGACCCAGCGCGCCAAGAGCGAGCAGTTCGAGGAAGCCAAGGCTTGGCTCGACACTTTGCCCGGGCCGCAGATTATCGTTCCGGGCAACCATGACATTTCCCTGTACAACGTGTTTCGCCGCTTTCTGCAGCCGCTCACGCGCTACAAGCGCTACATCACCGACGATCTCGATCCGATCTATGTTGACGACGAGATCGCGGTGCTGGGCGTGAATACGGCGCGTTCGCTGACGTTCAAGGATGGCCGGGTCAACAAGGAGCAGGTGGAAACGATCAAGCAGCAACTATCGGGCTTGGGTGACACGGTGACGCGGATCATCGTCACCCACCATCCGTTCGACTTGCCCAAGACCTACGACGAAGATGACCTGGTAAACCGCGCGCCCATGGCGATGCAAGCCTTTGCCGACTGCGGCGTCGATTTGCTGTTGGCAGGGCACTTGCATACCAGCCATGCGGGCAGTACGTCGGAGCGGTATCAAATGAGCGAGTACGCGGCGCTGGTGGTGCAGGCGGGCACGGCAACGTCAACGCGGGGGCGGGGCGAGGTCAATTCGTTCAATGTGGTGCGGGTGGAGCATGAGCGCATCGAAGTGGACCGCTATGGCTGGGATGACGTCGGTAAGGCATTTTCGCTGATGAAAACGGAGCCGTTTTTGCGCAGGGGGAATGTGTGGTCGGCGCATACGGAGGGCTTGTACGCGACGGGGCTGTGAGGGTGGGCGAGCGTGTGCGTCTCGACGGCGCTGGTCGGAAAAGGGGGCCGCCCAGGCACCTTCGGCCTCTTCCGACGGTATTTACGGGGCAGGCAAAGCTTTTTCAACAGGCTGCGCGAGGGCGATGCGCTTAACGGACCCGATCAGATCCAGTACTCCGTCAGGCGCGACGCAAATTCTTTGATCCGGTCCGAAATGGGCCTTCTGCGCCATTCTTGCAACGTTACTTCCTTGGAATCGCGCAAGTCTTCCGCGTAAGCGCTTTCCATGTCGCGCCCAAACGCCGGGTCGAGTATCACCACGTTCAATTCATAGTTGTGCAGAAAGCTGCGGCGGTCGATATTAGCCGAGCCCACCGTCGACCAAGTGCCGTCAATGACAGCTGTCTTGGCATGCAGCACCGCTACCTGCAACTGAAAAATCCTCACGCCATTGCTCAGCAATGTTTCATAGAACGCGCGTCCGGCATGCATCACCAGGCCGTGGTCTGATACGCCCGGCAACACCAGCTTGACGTCTACGCCGCGCTTGGCAGCGGCCACCAGCGCATCGACAAATTGCTGGTCCGGCACAAAATAGGCGGACGTGATGTGTACCGAGGTTTTTGCTTCCTGGATGGCGATGATGAAGGCCTTGTAGATCTCCGATTCCCGGTCCGGATCGGTCGCGAGGACGCGCACAATCTTGTCGCCCATCGGCGGCAGCGACGGGAAATAGTCGGCCTCGGCCAAGTCGCCCGCATCCTGGTCGACCCAGGCGTTAATGAAATTCCACTGCAGCGAAGCGACTGCCGGACCTTCGATCTTGATATGCGTGTCGCGCCAGCCGACCTTTTTCTTGTCGACCGTCTCCGGCTTGCGGCTCGAACGGAAAAAGGAACTGTTGGCGTAGGTGCTGCTGATGTTGATGCCGCCGGTAAATGCCGCTTTGCCGTCAACCACCATCAGCTTGCGGTGGTCGCGGTTGTTCAATTCCCATTTGCCGATGCGCTTGGTCGGGTTGACCGGGTTAAATGCCAGGACGTTGACGCCCGCCGCTTTCATACGCGCGAAGAACTCCGGCGGCGTTGCCATCGCGCCCACGCTGTCATACAGCACATTGACCGTCAAGCCCTGCCTGCGCTTTTCGATCAGCAGGTCGGCAAATTGCAGGCCGACCGGGTCCTGGTCGAAGATATAGGTTTCCAGGTTGATCGAGCTTTTTGCCGCGCTCGCCGCCGCCATCATTTCTTTCATGGTGATCGGGCCATCGAACAGCAGCGTCACCTTGTTGCCGGCGATGAGGGGCACACCGGTGGCCGCTTCTTCGAGCAAGGCCAGCGCCTTCATGTCGGGCGTGGCCTTGGCCCAGCGTTTGGCCAATAAGTCAGCGGCCTGCTTGCGGGCAAGGCGTCCTTTGGCGGTGGCGACAATGGGGTTCTCGCGGGCAGCCACCGGCTGCGCGTCCGAATTGACCTGCGGCAGCGAAACGCAGGAGGTCAGCGCAAGCGCGCACGCCAAAAAGGTGGA
The DNA here is from genome assembly GCF_049896185.1 of Massilia sp. TSP1-1-2. Lineage (NCBI taxonomy): Bacteria > Pseudomonadati > Pseudomonadota > Betaproteobacteria > Burkholderiales > Oxalobacteraceae > Massilia > Massilia sp. TSP1-1-2. The sequence goes on along the minus strand of NZ_JAFCTU010000042.1, from coordinate 14,324 downwards.
CAGCGCCGCAGCGCGCATGGTGCTCATTTGGTTTCCCCAAAAGGTTCGGTGCCGGGCCGATATGAACAAAAGTTCTTTGGCCCGATAAAAAAATCAATGGGCGCGCCCAGGAAGCGGCGACCCATGGTCTGGACCAGGGACATGCCCTGGGTGAAATGCACCTTGCGCGCGCGCAGCGCCACCCACAGCGCCAGCGAAAAGCTGACCAGCAAGTTGACGCTGCCGATGGCGAGGAAGCCGGCGATCGAGGTGGCGGCCAGCTGCCAGCTCATGTGATGATCGAGGGCGACCAGCGCCGTGGAGAAGTTGGCAGCCGAAAACGTCACGTGGCGGATGTCGAGCGGCAGGCCGAGGCCGTCACCGAGCTTGCCAATGGTGCCCAGCATGACCCCAAATACCAGGTTGCCCATCAGGCCGCCAAGATTGTTTTCGACGTAGAGGGCCAGGCGCGCCAGCCGGTCCGGTCCCAGCAGGCGGCGCAGAGCGCGCAGTTGCGCCACGCGCTGCGCCATCTGGGTGTACAGCGCCTTGTTGTCGTAGTAGCCCGAAATGAGGCCGGCCAGGAACAGGCACACGCCTGCGATGGCGGCGTAGAACAGCGCCAGGCTGTGGAAGGGATCGATGTCGTGCAGCAGGTGGGCCGCCTTTTGCGGCGACGCCAGGTGGGTGCCGGTGATGAGCGGCCAGCAAACGGCGATCAGCCAGGCAATCGGCAGCACGGTGGCCAGGTTGCCGAGCACGGCGATGCACTGGGTGCGAAACACCTTGCTGAGCAAGTCGGCCATGCTGTCGAGGTCGATGTTGCTTCCATCCTTGCTCGACAAGCCGCTGGCAATGCGCGAGGCCGTCATTGCCGGTTGCTTGGTGGCGATGGTGAAATGCAGCATGTGGATCAGCACAAAGCCGAATGAATAGTTCAGGCTGAACAGGAAGGCCTCGACCAGCGGCGCCGTGCGCAGCGTACCCATCAAAATCTTAATGAGCGCCATGAAACCGACAATGACGCCGGCGCCGGCCGAGGACAGGAACATGCCGCGCAGCTCGCTGCGGTTGTCCGCAATGTAGTGCTCGCCAGTGCGGCTGGCGTTTTCGGTAACGTTGCGCGCCAGCAGGTCGATATTGTCGGCAAACAGGTCGCGCACCGTGTACTTGTGGTTGTGCGCTTCGACCAGTTCCTGGGCCAGGGCAATGGCGCCGGCGCGGCGCAGCGAGGTGGGCGGCTTGTCGGCCGGCGTTGCCTGGTCGGCGACCAGTGCCAGGTCGACCGTGGGCGCGGCGGGCAGCTCGCCGCTGACGTCGACCAGGAACAGCAGCTTGCGCAGGCGGTCGATGCTCTGGGTCAGCGCGACGAGTACATAAGTGAGTGCCACGCTGGTGCCCTGCGTGGTGGCGTTCCTGCGCACCTTGTCGATGACGCTGCTGCACTGGTCGAGCATGACGAGGATGGGGCGCGCGTCTTCCAGTGGCGCATCGCGTTCGGCGAGCAGGCGCTGGTAGCCGTCCAGATAGTGATTCACTTCAATGTTTTGCATCAGGAACGGCGAATCGAAGTTTTCGATATCGGCGTGGCTACGAATCAGGCGCGGCTCCAGGCCCAGTGAGCAGACGCGGCAGGAGAGGGTACGGATCGCTTCCAGCATGCCCAGCAGCGTCGTGCGCCCCGGGTCGGCGGCCGGCTTATCAGTGGCAAGCGCAGCGGCCGGCGCGGCGGCGACGAGCACGTCGTACAGCGCCAGCCAGTCTGCGATCGGCACGCCATTGATCCAGGCATAGTCGGTATTCACGTACAAAACCTGGTCGATCGCGTCGTTCAGGTAGACGTCGCCCAAGGCGGGCGGCAGGCAGCGGTAGGAGATGCGCCGTTTCAGCTCAGTAAAAAAGCCATCGTTCGACAGCACTCCGATATCGGTATACAAGCTGGCGTGCCGGCGGCTTTCAAGCAGGCGCGTCAGATAGCTGCGCAGCGCCGAGGCGAGCTGCGGCGTGCCGCCGAGCAGATGGGTCAGCGTGCGGATGCGTGCGCTCGCCAGCGCCGCGTCGCCGGCTTTTTCGGGACGCAGCTGCTGCACCAGTTCGACCAGCATGTCGATACGGTCGCTGTGGGGATTGATGCGTTCTAAGATGCTTAACATGGCAATTATTGCTGCAGATACTAAAAGGCTAGTGTACTTGGCTTACCGCAAGGACTTGTGTACGCTAGCGTACGCATGCGTCGCCAATCGAAAATATATTTATGCACTGAAACATTTTTTTTTGGGGGCAGACCTCCAAAATCTCATTTTTGTACCGGCGACCAATTGTTCTGATAAAAAACGTGATCCTTGAGGCGAGGGCCATTGCCTAGTGACTGGGCGGAAATAATCTCCCCGCAGAGGTCGGACCCCGGTTTGTTGCTGGGGAGCTTTCTTCGGGTACACTTATTCCGGTATTTTTTATAGAGGACCGCATATGTACCTGACTTATTTCAAGGGTCAATGGGCAGAGGGAAATGTTCCCCTGTTCGGCGCCATGGACCACAGCGTCTGGCTGGGCTCGTCCGTGTTCGACGGTGCGCGCGCCATTCGCGGCCATTTGCCCGATTTGCGACCGCACTTGCAGCGCGTCATCCATTCGGCCACGCGGCTTGGCCTGCAGTGCCCGCTGACGGTCGATGAGATGGAAGCGCTCACGCGCGAAGGCGTGGCCAAGTTCCCGGCCGAGGCCGAGCTGTATATCCGGCCCCTCGTGTTCGGTTGCGAAGGCTTTCTGATTCCCGAGCCCCAGCACAGCGGTTTTGCCCTCACGCTGTTCGATTCCCCCATGCCCGCATTCACCGGGTTTTCGGCCTGCTTGTCGCCGCTGCGCCGCCCGGACGCGGACATGGCGCCCACCGACGCCAAGGCGTCAGCGTTGTATGCCAACTCGACGCGCGTCATGCGCGAAGCGAAGGAGCGCGGCTACGATAATGCCGTCGTGCTCGACAGTAAGGGTGCGGTGGCTGAATTTGCGACGTCCAATCTGTTCCTGGTCACGCCCGAGGGCAAGGTGGTCACGCCTGTCCCGAATGGCACGTTTTTGGCTGGCATCACCCGCGCGCGTGTGATTGCCTTGCTGGCCGAGGCCGGCGTGGCGGTCGAGGAGCGCAGCGTGGCGCCGCAAGAGTTAGCGGCGGCGCTGGAGATTTTCAGTACCGGCAACTACGGCAAGGTCACGCCTTGCGTGCGCTACGAGGCGCGCGTGCTGGCCGCAGGACCGGTCGCCACGCTGGCGCGCGAGCGCTATGGCGCGTATATCGAAAGCACCTGAGCTGGGCGGCACCGTTTATGCGCCCGCCACGGCCTGCGCGGCTGCGCTCTCGGCGCCGCTCTAGGTAGGGAAGCAGTAGATCGCCAGCAACCGGGATGTAGGCGACGTGAAAAAACCGGCACCGGCGTCAACTTGCGGTTGACGCCTGGTGCCGGTTTTTTTCGCTTCGTCTGGCCTTTGGCAGCGCCGGAGCGCGATGATCAGCCCTGGCGCTCCGCCACGTAGATCTCGACGCGGCGGTTGCGCGCGCGGCCCGAATCGCTGTCATTCGATGCGACCGGCTCGCGCTCGCCGCGGCCGTCGATCATGATGCGGTTGGGCGACACGCCGCGCTGCGACAGGTAGTCGCGGGTGCGCGCGGCACGGTCCACGGACAGCGGATCGTTGACGCTCGCGCTGCCGGTGCTGTCGGTGTGGCCGATGATCGACACGGTGGCGGCCGGGTTGTCGTTGAGGGTCTGCGCAAAGCGCTCGAGCACGGGACGGAAGTTCGACTTGATGTCGGAACGGCCCGTGTCGAACGAGACGTCGGCCGGAATGTCGAGCTTGAGGCGGTTGTCGGACGTCTGGCTGACCTGGATGCCGGTGCCGCGCGTTGCCGCTTCCATTTCCTGCTTTTGCTTTTCCATCCGGTTCGACCAGATGTTGCCGATCAGCGCGCCTGCTGCGCCGCCCAAGATCGCCCCACGGGTGGCACGGCCGCCGCCGCCGCCGCTGGTGCTGCCACCGATGATGGCGCCCAGGCCGGCGCCGACGCCAGCGCCCGTTGCCGTGCCGCGCTGGGTGGTGGACATGTCGGCGCAACCGGTGGCCATGGCGAGGACGGTCACTGCAACCAATGATTTAGCAATATTCTTATTCATAAACTTCTCCTTGAAAGATTAAATCCGTTTCGCGGTCACGCCAGTAATCCAGGCGTAACTGCGAAACGGATCGGTCATCAAATGATGGCCAGCTACAGCAAGTGCTATATGCCGCGTCCGCTAATCAAGCGAATCAGGATCATGATAACAGCCACGACCAGCAAAATGTGGACGAAGCCACCCAGGGTGTAGGAGGTGACCAGGCCGAGCAGCCACAGGATTAACAGTACGACGGCAATTGTATAGAGCATGATGGGTCCTCGGTAGGGTTGTGTGGGGCGACTAAGGTCGTTGACACAAGTATCCCAAAAACCCTTCTCCGATTCCGTACGTTAGCGTACATTGATTGACAAAATTCTGTCCTATTCGCAATAAATCCTTACAATTAAAAACGCCCGGTCGCAGCTTGCCGACCGGGCGTATCTGGTGCCTGGGCGGCGCCTGCCGCCCCGGGTTCAACCAGCGTGGTGCAGCGCGCCGTTGACGACCTTGATGCGGTCGCCCGAGTTGTAGCCGTTCAGATTTTGCAGGTGGAAGGTGCGCGAAGCGCCATTGTCCATGCGCACATGGACTTCATAGCTAGTGGTCGCTTTCATGTTGCCCTCGACCTGGTTGCCGACCACTGCGCCGCCCACGGCGCCCGCCACGGTGGCCAGTTTTTTGCCGTTGCCGCCGCCAATCTGGTGGCCGAGCAAGCCGCCAAGGATGGCGCCGCCGGCGGCGCCCACGCCGCTGCCCTGGGCGCGCGTCTTGATGGCGCGCACCGAGTCGACGCGGCCGCAATTGCTGCAGACCTTGTGTACGGGCCTGGTGTCCGCTTGCGCCAGGCGCATCGGCTCCTGGTACGACGCTTCGCGGTAGGCCGGCTGCGCCGGTGCGCGCGCGGCAAGGCCGTTGCGTTCGCGCTGGGACACGGTGTCGCGGTCGAGCTGGGCGAGACGGTCGCGTTCGCGCTGGGCTTCCACGCCGGTGTTGCTCACGTTCATGCCGTTGCCGTTACTGTCAGTCAGGCTGGAAGCGAGGGCCGCGCGGTCGCTCGCGGTCAGCTCGCCGCTGCTGGTCTTGCCGCCGAAGCTAGATGGAATCCAGCCCATGATGGCGGCGGTGCCGGCCAAACAGAACAGGATGATGGCGACCGCAGCCAGGATCATCATTGGATGATGGCTTGCCGGTTTGACCGGCGCGTTGAGGGGAGTGTTCATGGTTTTTTTCCTTTTATTGTCAGGGTCGAATGGCGCGAGCATGCGCGGCGCTTTGTTCGATACCGCTCATTGTCCGTTTTAGAGACGGGCGCTTCCGTGCGTCACCGTACATACTTTCATTATTATTATCGCTACGCTGATCGAAATTGTTTGCAAATGTATCCGCACTACTCAATCAGCAAAGTTCCCCGATGATTTCTCCCCTTTTCGTCCGATGTATCATACTGCGCAGCGCTTGCAGGGGCGCGCCATGAGTATCGTGTCGCCCCAAGAAGTCGCTCATCCAAACGGCAACGAACTGCTTGCAGCCTTGCCTGCGCATGACTTCGCGCGCCTGGCGCCGATGCTTGAGCCGGTGCAGATTGACGTTGGCGAAGTGCTGTCCGAGCCGGCGGCGCCGATTCGCCATATCTATTTTCCCAACGACAGCCTGATTTCGCTGCTGGGCGTGGCCGAAGGACGCATGACACTTGAAGTGGGCCTGGTCGGGCGCGAAGGCATGCTGGGCGCCACCGTGGCGCTGGGGCATGACGTGTCGCAGGTGCGCGCCATCGTGCAGCGCGCCGGCAGCGCCAGCCGCATGGACAGCGCCAAGTTTCGCACCGAGTTCGCGCGCAACCCGTCGCTGCAGCGCGTGCTGTACCGCTATACCGATACCTTGCTGGCGCAGGCCATTCAGATTGCCGTGTGCAGCCGCTTTCACGTGCTCGAGGCGCGCCTGGCGCGATCGCTGCTCATCACGCGCGACCGACTCAAGTCCGACAAATTCCATCTCACGCATGAGTTTTTGGCCCATGCGCTCGGGGTGCGCCGGGTCGGCGTGACCAAGGCGGCCAGCGCGCTGCAGCAGCAGGGGCTGATCATTTACAGTCGCGGCAATATTGAGATCCTCGACGTGCAGGGCCTTGCAGCGGCTTCCTGCAAATGCTACGAGATTGTCAAGGATGCCGGCGTGACCGCGCTGTCCACCGCCTTCGTCTGAGCGTCGGTGTAAGGCGTCATTGCGCGGGTCGCCAAACCGGTGTTGATGCCAATCGTTCGCCCCTCGCTCGTCTCTTTGCTCGTCTTTTTGCTCGTCTTTTCGCTGGACTTCGCTTCTCTCTTCACTTTTCGCCGCGCTTGCTTCTCAGCCTGCATCGGCCGCATCTTCTGTGCACGGCCGATCCTGGGCTGTGCCCGCACGCCCCGTGCCTGCCTGGCGGCGCCCGGCGCAAACAACGCGGACAAAAAAATGCCCCGCAAGGCGGGGCGCTTTTGATCGTGCAAGCCGGCGAATTAACGCGTGGTCTTGACCTGGTTGCCGACAACGCCGCCAACTGCCGCGCCGCCGACGACGCCGACCGGGCTGCCGCCGGTCAGTACGCCGCCGATGACTGCACCAGCGCCAGCGCCGATGGCGGTGTTCTTGTCCTGGTTGGACATGCCGGCGCAACCGGTCAGGCCCAGTGCGACTGCAACGAGCGATGCACTAACGACGATTTGTTTGAATGATTTCATTTTGAGCCTCTTGAACAGATATTAAGTCGATTAATTAAGTACGTATTACTTCATGCGGATGTCGTTTTTAACCGACTTCACACCTTTAACGCCGCCAGCGACGCGCGCTGCATTGGCGATGTCGCCGCCTTGTGCGACAAAGCCGCTCAACTGAACCACGCCCTTGTAGGTTTCGACGTTGATTTCAGTTGCCTTCAGTGTTGGGTCGATGGCAAATGCCGATTTCACGCTGGCGGTAATGACGCTGTCGTCCACGTACTCGCCAACGCTTTCGGTTTTCGCGGTAGGGGCGCAGCCGACAACAGTGGTCAGCATCATGGCAGCCAACAGGCTCGATACGATTCGCAGGTTTTTCATGTTATTTTCCTTTAATGGTGGTAAGCGTTTTAAAGCTTCCGGTAAGGCATTTGCTTCACCGATAGACGTAGAGTAGAGCCTGTCTGCCCGGCAAGTCTGTTCGGCAACGCACATAGGCTCCTGGCGTTGCGAAATAGCACCAGCCAAGTCGTGAAAGCTCGGCAACGCTACGACTAACGCACCTTGGTCTGCCCGGGGGGCGGGGCCTTGGGTTTGACGTTGGCGGCCTGCAGTAATTGGGCACACCCGCTGTCCATGCCGGGGCCGGCGTTGATCAGCGGAATCAGGGCTGCCACGGGCGCCGCCAGGCCCAGCGCAATGGCGGCGCCAGCCTTGAGCGCCAGCACCCCCTTGTCGACACTGACATGCGGCTCGCTGAAGCTGCCCCGGACGTACAGCGGTGCGCGCAGCGAAAAGATGCGCAAACCCTTGGTCTCGGGCTTGAGCGTCAAGTCCATCTGCTCGTTGGCCAGGTTGACCGTGCCGCTGGCGTTAATCACCGCTTCGTCGGTGTCGACGACAAACACACGCGTTTGCATGACGCCGCGGGTGACGGCGAAGTCGGACGCCATGCAGTTGAGCTTGACCTGCTTGTCGCCAAATAGCTGGGCCAGAATGATGTTGCCAATATTCAGGCCCATCTTTTCCAGTAGCAGCTTGCTCACTTGACCCTGGTTGATCATTGTCTTGAGCTCGCCGTTGGAGGCCGCCAGCAGCGTTGCCACCGAATTGCCCACGGCCGACAACTGGGCGTCGCCGTTGATTTCGCCCACCGTTGCCTGCATGTCGGGAATGGTGGGAAACAATTCCTTGATCCGGATATGGCGCGCGCTGACCTTGGCGGTGGCGCGGATCGCGTTCTTGCCTTCGCGCCCGCTGCCGTCGAGCTTGATGGTGGAATTGAGCGCGCCCCCGGCCATGACGAAATTGAGCGGCGCCAGATTGAGCACGCCATTGCTGAGCACCAGATGGGTGCTCAGTTTGGAGATAGGCAATTGTTTGTCGCGAATGATGCGCTGGGCGGAGTAGTGCACGTCGGCATCGATGGCGGTCCAGCGTTCGGTGCGGAACGTTTCCACCGGCAGCACTTTGCCGGCCGGCTGGACCGCTGCCACGCCGCGCGCCGTCTTGCTGGCGTTCGAGTCGGCGCCGATCAGCGGGCCCAGGTCGGCAAACTGCAGCAGCTTGGACACGACCGTGCCGCTCAACTTGCCGCGCGGCTTGCCGGTCTGGTATTCGAGCTTGCCGCCGATGTCGCTGCTGCCGACCTTGCCGCTGAACTGATCGTAGGTAAAGTGGCTGCCGTCGGCGCCAATGGCGGCGGTCAGGCGCCCCTCGGTGCGAAACGCGGGCGTTTCGGGCAGCACCAGCCCGCTGACCGCGTACAGGCGCGCCATGCTCGGGGCGGCAAGCTTGAGGCGCACATCGAGCGCGGCTAGCCGGGTCGGCTTGGTCAGCGTGCCTTCCAGCGCGATATGCACGGCGCCGATGCGCATGTCGGCCTGCAGCGGGAAGGGGGCGATCTGCTCCTTGAGCGAGAGCACGGCGCCGGCCTTGCCGGTGCCGGTGACGGGCGCACCATTGAAGGTGCCGCGCGCCTGCCAGCCCACGCCGTAATTGGCGTTGTTTTCAAGCACATCGACGTCGGCCGTGATGTCGGCTTTTTCAATCGCATCCTTGTAGTGAATCACGCCCTTGGTGAAGACGATGCGCTCGACATCCATTTTCCACGACGATGGCTTGTCTTCGTGGCGAAAGGTCCAGTTGTTCTTGCCGTCGGCGCCCCGCAACAGATCGACCTTGGGTTGCTGGAACTGCAGGGTGGGAATATTGATGCGCTTGTCGAGCAGGGCCAGCGGATTGAGCGAGAACGAGAACTGGCTGACGCTGGCCATGTCGCCCGTCACGCCGGTCGGGTTGCCCACGTGGACATCCTTGGCGACCAGGTGCGGCCAGGGAATCCAGTCGTGCCAGCTGCGGTCGCGTTCGGCCAAGGCCGCCTTTTCCCAGGTCAGCGACAGGTCGCCGCCAATGTTGAACGGGCGCCCGATGGCTTCGCTGGTCTTGGCGTTGAGCCACGGACGCGCCTTGTTCCAGTCATACGTGAGCAGAATGACCAGCGCGATGGCGGGAATGACGACCAGCACGGCGAGCACGCCGAGCACGATCTTGGTGGTACGCGTGGTTTTTTTAGGGGAGGAAGGGGGCGCGGCCGGTTGCTCGGGTTGGGCGGCGCCGGCGGTCGCTTCGGCTTGGGTCATGGCAAATCCTCTAGTTAGTAAGGCCAGCTTAGCCTAAAGTGCGGCGGTTTTTCGTGCGCTGACGCACCCAAGGGGGGGGCGCGCCTCCTGCAAATGGCAGCTATGTGCGTCAGCGTACCGATCTTGCCAAAGAATCAGCATATAACGTTATCACGACATTACTAAACATCTCTGGAGAAACAACGATGACGAACCAAACCCGTATTCAGCTGACCAAGGTCTTTTGCGCTGCAGTTGTCCTGACGCTGGCCGCTTGCGCCAGTTCGCAGAAAGCGCCGGCAACGGCTGACGTGGCGGTATCGAAAAATGCTGTCGAAAACGCCGTGAGCGCCGGCGCCGCCGACCTTGCTCCCGCAGAAATCAATCTGGCGCGCGAAAAAATGATGCGCGCCAATGCCGCGCTGGCCGCCAAAGATTACACGCTGGCGCGCGACCTGGCCACCCAGGCGCAGGCGGACGCAAAACTGGCGCAAAGCAAGGCCAATTCTGCCAAGGCAACTGCAGCGGCCAACGCGCTCGACGCCGACCTGCGCGTGCTGCGCCAGGAAGTTGACCGCGCTAAATAATTCAAGGTCCCGGTATGCCGGGCCGTCCCGATCCGTCGCGCCTGTGAGGCGCCAGAACACAAGAATAAGGAATCACCATGAAATCGACTACCCCAATGATGCTCAAATCGGCCGCGCTGGCCTGCGCCATTCTGCTCGGCGCCTGCTCGTCGACCCCGACCACGACCCCGATGCTGGACCAGGCGCGCGGCGACTTCGTCGCTGCCAACAACAATCCCAACATTTCCAGCTACGCGCCGCTTGAATTCAAGCAAGCAAGCGACGCGCTCGAGCAAGCCAACGCTGCCGCCGCCCGCCGCGACAGCATGAACGACATTGACAAGCTGGCCTACATCGCCAAGCAAAAAATTGCTACGGCGCGCGAAGTGGCCCGCACCAAGGGTGCCGAAGCCGACATTGCCAATTCGGGCAAGGTACGCGACCAGGTGCGCCTGGAAGCGCGCACGGCCGAAGCCGACCGCGCCAAGGCTGACGCCGCCGCGGCGCAGGCGCAAGCTGCACTGGCCCAAAATCAGGCGGCGGCCGCCGTCAGCCAGGTGGCCGGCGCTGAAGCGCGCACCCGCGAAGCGCAGGCGCGCGCCGCCGCGCTCGAAGCCATGATGGTTGACCTGCAAGCCAAAAAGACCGAACGCGGCATGATCATCACCATCGGCGACGTGCTCTTTGCCAGCGGCCAGGCCACGCTGACGCAGGCCGGCATGGCCAACCTGCGCAAGCTGGCCGACGTGCTGGCGCAAAATCCGGAGCGCACCGTGCTCGTTGAAGGGTTCACCGACAGCGTCGGCGCCGCCGCCTACAACCAGGACCTGTCGGAGCGCCGTGCGGCCGCCGTGCGCACAGCACTGCTGGGCATGGGCGTGGCGCCCGAGCGCGTAGCCATGAAGGGTTACGGCAAGGCTTATCCAGTGGCCAACAACGATACGCCAGGCAATCGCCAGCTCAATCGCCGGGTCGAGATCGTGCTGTCGAATTCGGGCTCGCCGATCGCCCCGCGTTAATTTTCATTACCGGATCTGAACAAGGAAAACACCATGGAAGACATCAACACACTGGCGCACGGCTTTGACGTCAAGGCAATCCGCGCCGCAGCCGCCAACCTCGATGACGGCGCCGTCACCGACGGCTACCAGGCCGACCGCGAAGCGGTGATCCGCATGCTCAATGACGCGCTGGCCACTGAACTGGTCTGCGTGCTGCGCTACAAGCGCCACTATTACACCGTCAGCGGCGTGGGCAACGGCCCCATCAAGGCCGAGTTCCTCGAACACGCGCAACAAGAGCAAGATCACGCCGACTCGCTCGCCGAGCGCATTGTCCAGCTCAACGGTTCGCCGAATTTCAACCCGGCTTCGCTGGTCCAGCGCAGCCACGCCGAGTACGATGAATCGGAAGACGTGCAGTCGATGATTCGCGCCAACCTGATTGCCGAACGCGTGGCAATCGAGTCGTACAGGCAAATGATTGCCGCCATAGGCGACAAGGATCCGACCACCAAGCATCTGCTGGTCGGCATCATGGCCGTTGAAGAAGAGCACGCGGACGACATGCGCGACCTTCTGGCCAAGTAATTGCATGCCACTACACAGCACCTCACCTATAAACCACCACGAAAATGGAGTCCACCATGTTAGATAACACCACCCCGCGCACCGGCAACGGCACCCTCAACGGCAACATGAGCACGGTGCAGACAGACGTCAAGACGCTGGTCAAGGATGCACAGACGCTGCTGACGGCCGCTGCGGCTCTGACTGGCGAGAAAGCCGAAGAGATGCGCGGGCGCGGCATGGCCATGCTTGACGTGGCGCTGGGCAAGGCTTCGCAGGTGCAGGGCCAAGCTATCGTCAAAGGCAAGGAACTGGCCGCCACTGCCGATGTCTATGTTAAGGACAACCCATGGCGCACCATCGCCGCCGCTGCCAGCGTCGGCTTGCTGGTCGGTGTGATCCTGGGCCGCAAATAATTTTAGCCGGGAGCAGCCATGGACACCTCTACCGCAACAGTACATGGCCCCGGCCTGATGGGTGGCTTGACCGGCCTGGCAAAAAATGTTTTTGGACTGCTCGTGGCGCGCGTCGAACTGGCCGCGCTCGAACTGTCCGAAGTGCGCAACCACGTATTGGCGCTGCTGGCGGTGTTTGCGCTGGCCGTTATCTGCAGCTGGTTCGCGATTGCCTATGGCACCGCGATGATCGTCGCGCTGGCATGGGAAGCCATGGGCTGGAAAATTTTGCTGGTCATGTTCCTGGTGTTTATCGCCGCCACGGTATTGCTGGGCCTGAAAGCCCGCGCAATGCTCAAGGAAGGAAAACTTGCTTTTCCAGAGACGATGAGCGAGCTCAAAAACGACCGCGAGATGCTTCTGTAAGCCAACCAGAGGACGGGGGAATGATCATGGAAGAAAAGAACATCGTTGGACTGTCGCCCGAGGACGGCGGCGCGCAGTCGCTGGCCACGCGCAAGGCGCGCCTCAAGCGTCAGGCTGACTTTTACCGGGTCGGCATCGTGCATGCCAAAGCGGGCATCCGGCAAGGGGCGCGCCCTGAAGCGCTGCTGCACAATGTCCTGGACCATGCAGGCTGGGCGCTGCGCTCGCGGATGGACAGCCTGCTGCGGCCCACGGGCATCAGTGTAGCCGCCATCATGCCGTATGCGGTCAGTATTATCGGCTTCATCACGCGGCGCCGACTGGTCAAGCCGGCGCTCGGCGTGCTGGCCGCCGCTGGCGCCGTTGCATGGTATGTGCAGCAGCGGCGTGCCAAGGCAGCCTACTGACGCACCGTGGTAATGTAGTAAGCCGTCGTCACCGATTTACCCTGCCGGGCACACGTACCCGGCCTAGCAACAACAAATGCAGGATATGGTGGGGCTTGAGCGGCGTCGTAACTTTCGGGTTCGACGCCGTCTTTTTATTTTTGAACATTCACGACGCCATGACAACAGCCAATCCGCTCAATCCCGACAAACTTCCCATCGTGCTGGTGCTGCAAGGTGGCGGTGCGCTTGGCGCCTACCAGGCCGGCGTCTACCAGGCACTGCACGAACATGACCTGGTGCCCGACTGGATTGTCGGCACCTCGATCGGCGCCATCAATGCGGCGCTGATTGCCGGCAACCCGCAGGCGGACCGGCTCAATAAGGTGAAGGCTTTCTGGGACCGCGTCTCGCATCCTGACGCGATGGACATGGGCCAGGTCAGCGACAGCTTGCGCCAGTCGAACATTTGGTTCAATACGCTGGACACGGTAATGCGCGGCGCGCCCGGGTTTTTCAGGCCACGCTTGTTGAGCGGCTTCCCGTTCGGCATGCAAGTGCCGGCCGACGAGGCATCTTTTTATGATACGAGCGAACTGGGCGACACGCTCCAGGAACTAGTTGATTTCGACTATCTGAACGCGCCGGGCGGCATCCGCCTGACCGTCAACGCGGTCAATGTGCGCAGCGGCGAACTGGCCCATTTCGACAGCCGTACCGGTCAGCTGTGCGCGGCGCACGTGCGGGCCAGCACCAGCCTGCCGCCTGCCTTCGCACCCACGCGCGTGGCGGGCGAATTGTATTGGGATGGCGGCTTGTATTCAAATACCCCGCTCGAATCGGTGCTCAACGAAATGCCCGGGACCGACACCATCTGCTTCATGGTCGACTTGTGGAGCGCCGAAGGACCGGAGCCGGTGACGATGGACCAGGTCAGCACGCGTCAGAAGGATGTGACGTTTGCCTCGCGCTCGCGGCGCCATATCGAGGATTACGTCGTCACCCACACCATGCAGCGCAAGCTGCGCGAGATGTACGCCCGTTTGCCGCCGGGCAGCCGTACGGCCGAAGACGAATCGGACTTGCTGGCATTGGGATGCGACGCTACCTTGCACATTGTGCGCTTGCCGTACGCCGGACGCGACTGGCACATGGCGTCCAAAGATGTCAATTTCTCCAAGGGCTCGATTGAGTGGCGCTGGGACCAAGGCTATCGCGACGCTTTGCGCGCGCTCAAGCACGCAGGCTGGCTGCAGCATGTGTCCGAAGAGACGGCCGTGGTGGTGCACGAGCTGCCGCCGGAGTAGGGCGGCGCTGCTGCTATCGGCTGCTGTCGGATGCTCTCTGCTGCTATCGGCTGCTCTCTGCTGCTATCGGCTGCTCTCTGCTGCTATCGGCTGCTCTCTGCTACTGTCGGCTACTGACCGTCGGCGGCCTGGGCCTTTGCGCCTGCCATCTCAAGCTGCTAGTGTAGTGCGTCAAACAGATTGAAGCTTATTAAGTTTGGCACGAGCGCGCGTGACTTTGGCAAGAATGTCG
>NZ_JAFCTU010000041.1:0-46381 GCF_049896185.1 Massilia sp. TSP1-1-2 | reverse complement strand
CTTCACATCGCTCATTGCCAGTTCTCCATTTTCCGGCAACAGCTTAAACCATTGTCTTGATTTCAGGATCCACTATAGAGGTTGGGTACGTTGACCAAGGCATCGTCGGCGGGGTGGTGATGGCGCGCTATATTGTGTGCGCGAAGAACGAAGAGCTGCTGATTGGGTTTGCGCTTGACGAGAGCGGCAAGGTGACGGCGTTGGTGCCGATTACCGAGTGATGTTTAGGTCGCGCGGCGGTTGCGCGGCGTGTTGATGTCTAATACAAAGGGCGAACGAAGACCATTGCGCGGCAATCTTGCCGCATTGGGCCGACTTACACGCCGCTTACTTGCGCCATGCTGGTCGTGGTGGTTGATAACCGGGATGTCATACTAAACGGGCACCTCGAATAACCACTTGTTTCCTTTGCATTGGCGAGGTCGATACGGCACAAGCGCCGGGAACGGCACAGGGGAACGCCACAGGGTCTGTGCCGACAATCGGACACGTTCTCTGCCAGCGGAGGTGCCTCGCATGGTATGACACCTCTTCAGAGAAGCCGAGCACGTCACACATATCGCAATACGGCGGCCGGCGGCCGTGTGAGCTTGATCGATATCAGAGTTCAACGCCCGGATCACGCGCACGGGAGATCCCACGCAAGTGGACAGTACGAGGCAAAAATAAGCTCGTTCCTCTTCTGTCATCCGCAAAGGATTCCTCCCTGAATAAATCTCTCCTCGCGCTCACAGCGCTACTTGCGCTGGCCGCCAGTTGGTCTGCAGCTGCCCTTGCCGCTCCGCATTCAAAAGGCAGCATCGTACTGGTTCCGTCGTTAATTGGGATGAACAAGGCCACACGTCCGCGACCGATGGCAGTCGTCATGCTGCCGCCCCAGGCCGGGAAGGTCAGAATCACATTTCAGTTGGTTCCTGGCGCCAAGCAGACGCAGAAGCGGACTGATTATGCAATTGATTACTTCATGAGCCGCCTTTACAGTCAAGCAACGCACTTCGACCGGAGGGCGGCGCCATACGCAGCAGTGGGGAGTGCGATTTCCTCAGGCAGCGGCAGGGCAAGCGCCTCGATCGCCGAGGGCAGCCAGGGCGACGGGTGCAACTACACAGAGGCCGGTTCATATGATTGCACTGGCGGTGACGCTGGCGTCTATGGTGGCGCTGGTGCCTATGGCAGCGCTAGTGCCGATGGGGGCGCTGGACGTGGCGTTCGGAATTACTCCGTGCGCGACCCAGATCAGATGGATAAGCTGTTGCGTGATGACTGCGACAGCAATTGCAGCTTCCCATCCGGGCAAGAAAGCGGCGACGGTGATCCTTGTATCGACTCGGACGGTAATACCATCTGCCCGGCGGCGTTTAGCACATGGAACCCGCCGCTTGGAGAACCGCAGAGCATGTGTGATCTTTCTTTAATATTCTGCTCAGGTGGGCTGGTGCCGACCAAGCCTCCGCCACCAATCCCGGACAAATGGCGCCGCGTGCATGCAATACAGCAGTGCTACGATATCGCTAGTGCGATGGCCGTCACATGCCGCGAAACGCAATGGGGCGAGGAAATGCAGTTTGCGATGTGCTTGCTGAAAGCGAGCGGCTCCCCCTTGAAATGCGAGATCAACGAAAGTGGACTTTCGTCGTCGATGCCAGATGCGGTTGAAGGACTTCAATGAACGTCTAACGATTTTTTTCGGCCCCACCGCCTTCCGAGACGTTTCGCTCCGTCCTGCGGTCGCCTCGCCTTGCCACCGGGGCGTTAGAGAGGGTCAGCAACGGCGCAGGGTCAGTGCCGACAAGGGGACATGGATCGCGCGCCCCCAAAGGCAGGGGTCAAAGCCGACATTCGTACACAGGCTGATCTGCAGTTTCGGTAGCTATCAGGGCGTGGCCGTTTGTCGGCACGCCGCCCATGCCGCGCGCGCAAATTTCGCGCTGAAGTCTGCCCTGGTAGTTGGTGTAATCACAGGTGGCGCAGTGCATCCATGCGGTCGTGCAGTACACGAACGACTGCGATACCGTATGTCGTGATACGAAAATAGATGATGTGGCGCTCAACACTTCGACGGCGGTAGCCTGGCCGTATGTGGTCGCAAGCCGGCGCTGTCTTGGGTGATTGGGCCAGCTCAGTGAAGGTCGCCATCAGGATGTCGATGTAACGATCAGCCTGCTCTAGGCCCCATTGCTGCAAGGTATGAATCCAGATCGCCTCCAAGTCGCGCACGGCGGCTGGCGTAAGGCGATATTCAGCCATGTTTAGCCAGCATTCTCCGCTTGAATGCGGCGACATCGAACGATGTCGGCTCCCCGCTGCCCTCGCCCTCAATTAATGCAGCGCGGATAGCGTCAATCTCAGCGTTGCGCTCCTGTTCGCGCCGGATCAGGTCGCGAATGTATTCGCTGTCGTTGGTGTAGTGCCCAGCTTCAATCTGAGCTTTAATCCAGCTGTCCTGCTGGTCGGTCAGCGTAATCGTCTTCCGCACCGTTCCCATAATTCCCCCTGAGCTACGCATCGAAAATCATACTATTGGTGCATCATCACACGAACCGACACAAGCTGCCAGAACTGCGCACGAGAACCGGACGCGCCCAGTATACGCACGAGTTGGCGCCGACGAAAGCAAGTGAACGGCGCAGGGTTAGTGCCGGCAAGGAACAGCTCGCCGACCGTACCACTCCCGCCGGCGGCCTCGATGATGATCGAGGACAAGGGAATGCTGCGCGCGATAGCGCTCGACTATACGGCACCCACGGCGACAATGGCGCCGACTTTCCTCGGCCGTATGGGCCGTATGCTCAAATCGAAGGATGTCGCGACTGCCTGGTGACCCGGCCCATTGCATCTTGTCCATCTTAAGGCCCTGCTCAATCTACTTGAAAACAAGGCAATGACAGGGCGGCTGCATTTGCTGGGAGGTGAAAAGAAGGAGCTGATGGCGGCGCACCAGTTTTTGCGCGCCACTGGTCTGGACACCATCGCAGGCGCCGTCGGCCGCTATGTGGCGGCGCCAGACGCTGCAAAAGCCTTGGCGATTGTGCATCTGTGCCACACGTGTGCGGAGCTGGACGTCAGTTTCATTGTTGGCTGACAGCGCTACCCCACCGCTGTACTGTATCGATCCAGATCTCCTCGAGGCCGCGCTCGGCAGCCGGCGTTAGGGTCGCTGTCGTTGGCGCTACGTGACACTCGCTTTCAGGGGCATTAACTTGGCGTCGGCAATTCCGAACTACAATGTACAAATCGCACTATTCAAACCCAGATTCCCTCATGCCGACTATTCCTCATTATGAAAAGAACGCGCGGCAACTTGTAGATCAGTACGAATCATTGGCGTTTGAAGTTATCCATGCCGGCTTGCTTGACCTTCTCCCACAGACGGGAACAACGATTCTTGATGTAGGCGCCGGCTCCGGGCGCGACGCCGCCTGGTTTGCATCGCGCGGATATGACGTGGTCGCCGTCGAGCCGTCCGATGCAATGCGCGCGCATGCTCGTAAGCTGCATCCGTCAACCAGGATTAACTGGATTGCCGATAGTCTCCCCAACCTCGCGCAGGTTCGCCGACTTGGCCTGTCGTTCGATCTGATCCTGTTATCGGCGGTATGGATGCACATCCTCCCAGCTTCCCGGGAGCGCGCGTTAAGAAAAATGGCCATGCTGCTCGCTCCGAACGGGCGCATTGCCATCAGTTTGCGCATCGGCGATCCGGACCCTGAGCGCGCGATGTACGCGGTGACGCTGCACGAATTGTCTGCCCTTGCGCAGCAATTTGGACTGCGGCTGATGAGCGCGACAGACAGCCCGGACAAGCTGGGACGGGCCAGCGTTTCATGGACCACGGCAGTGTTTGGTCTGCCGGACGACGCAATCGCCTCGCTCCCGCTCCTCCGTCACCTCGTCCTCAATGACGAAAAGTCGTCGACGTACAAAATCGCGCTGCTGCGAATCTTGGCGCGAATCGCAGATGCGGCAGCCGGCGCCGCGCGGCATGAATCCGACCACGTCGTTGTCCCCATGGGCCTCGTCGCACTTTTCTGGATGCGCATGTACAAGCCCTTGATCGAAAACGGCCTGCCGCAAATGCCCCACTCACGCCTTGGCGTCAAACCTGGTTTCGTGACTGACAGCTTCAACGCGCTCCGCCTCGTCACCCCGGTGGAACTGCGGGTGGGCGCAGTCTTTGAAGGTGAGACGGCCAGGCATTTGCACCGAAGCCTTTCGGAGATTGCCCGCCTGATTCGCGACATGCCGGCAAAGTACCTGCGTTGGCCTGCCAGTGAGCAGCGAATTTTCGACGTCCATCTGCTTCGACGAATGGCGGCTCCCTCACAACTTCAAGTCGATGAGCCATTCTTGTGGAGCTTCGGAGAATTACATATTCCCGCGCCGATCTGGCACGCGCTTACGCGCTATAACGTATGGGTTGAACCGGTCCTGGTGACAGAATGGATTCGCCTGATAGAAGGCTACGCAGGAAACCGCATCGCCAATGCTCGCCAGCTGGCGCAGGCGCTGCTCGTGTGGGCAGACCCCGAGCGTGATACGCGGCTGGCCCGCGCAGCTGTTACTCGCATTCGCGCTGAGGGCAAGCCAGTCTACTGCGTCTGGTCGGGCCAGCGATTGCACGATGAATACGATGTGGATCACTGTTTCCCCTTCGCCGCCTGGCCGTGTGGCGATGCATGGAACTTGATGCCGGCGTCGAGGCGGATCAACAACAAATCGAATCGCCTGGTTACCCAAGCGACCCTGGAGAAATCGAGCGATTACATTACCAGCTGGTGGAGCGATGCATTCTTGAATATCGGGGACAATTCAAGACGCCAGTTTTTTCTAGAGGCCAGGCAGACGCTTCCGATTTTTGTCGAGCACCCATCGCCCGATGACATCATCGAGGCCATGAAGATGCATCGCATTCGGCTGGAGAAGGACCAGGGATTGCGCCCTTGGGAGCCGGTACTTTCCACGAGTCGTTCTGAGCGGGGTCTGGCAGTACCTTCGGTATAAGCCATGCCGCATTTGACCTAATGTCGATACTTCAGACCACGAGCAAACAACATTCGGACATGCGCGTCTCCAGAAAGTATTGAGTCCCTCCGAACCCGTTCCGGTCGAGTGCAAGACCTGCGACAATAACGGCATCCGGCACCGCTTTCGGGACTGCGCGAACAGGGAACGGCCGCACGACTAAGGCCGTCGCTTCGACACCCCGCAGTGGTGGTCTGCAAGCGTGCCACCTTGCACAAAGTTGCGCGCGTAACGGGTAAAACATGCTGGCGCCGACCACAAAATGAAGTGCGGCGCGCTTGGCAAGCTGACCAAGCCAACCTTGCTGAATTTTTTAAGCGCCGCGATGTGGCTCAGAGCGCCGTCATAAGGCGTCTTCGGATCGAGCATGCCGGCAAACACCAGCACTGGAGGAAATTGCGTGGGCACTTTGCCAAAATACTCATCGCGGGGATACGACGGGAACAGTGGCTGGACCAGCAGCTCGGGCAATCGGCTCGCAAACAGCAAAGTTTCGTCCTCTTTTTTGAGATCGTCTGCCGTCAAGTTTGGGCGTAGATTATTTTCTGAGGCGCTGATGATGCTAACCAGTGGAATTGACGGCGGCGATTGGGGAAATTCTCCAAACTGCTTGCCAGCGTCCTGCAGCGTCTGAAGTACCGTCTCCAGTTCTTGACCGCGCGCTAATTCCAGGTCCTTGATCAAATAGGGAATGCGACTGCGGGCTTCGGGGACGTCGAGCATGCTACCAAGGAATCGCTTCAAGTCCTTGCCGGGTATCTTGGCGAGCAATATCGGCTGCTCGCGCATCATCGCCAGCACGCGTCGGTACACCGTTTCCGCTTTTTGCCCCATCATGCGATGGCACACCGTGTCTTTGTCGCACCCAGCCAGCACTGTGCGACCGACGTCATCGACGGCGTGGGAGCGGTGGCTCAAGTCCCACTGCGCTGCCGTTTGCAGGGGCACGAGAGAATCGAGGATGACACCGGTGATTGGTGTTTTCCCGAGCTGCAAGGTACGCAGGACCAATTGGGTTCCATACGAGACGCCATAAACGTACACCGGCTTATCAAGATTGGATGTCGAGATCAGATTTTTCAGATCATAGGCGGCAGTAGTCATGGAAAAGTTCCCGGCCCGTTCAGGATGTTCCGCGAGGTGCGCGGGGCAGCTCCCCCATTCCGCTCCCGCAAGCGCCGCGCCGCCAGGGCTGTCGACGGATTCTTCCCGCGGGCACAGGCGGCTGGAGTAACCGGTGCCACGATGATCCGGAATCATCAAATCGAAGTCAGGAAAACTGCTGCGCAACACGTCGAGCATCGGGTAGAGCGACGCGCCGGACTCGCCGGGACCGCCAGCGACGAGCCACACCGTCCCCTTCGACGGGCCTTTCGCGGGGAACTGCCGAACAAACAGACGTATTTCCGTGGCCGGGGCCATTGCAAGGTCCGCGTATGAGAGCGGCATGATGACGGTGGTGCAAACACTGCCCTTCAAAATAGGGAGTGCATCGCTATCAGGGCAAGGCGCATAAGTTGCAGCGCGGGCTAGGCTGGCGATCAGCAAAATGGCGAGCGCGGAAAACAGTTTCGTGCAGATCATCATGGAGACCTCAACGCAAGATTGGTGTGAATCCCCAGTATTCCGTTAACGCACAACATCCCTTGTGATTTTGCGACAGATTGCCTTGGGCATGGATAGATGGTTGTATGGGCGGTGTGAGTGATGGCCATGGTCAGCGCCGAAAGGTCGATACGCTCTGAACGTGGGGCAGTGGTGCTCAAGGTCGGGCTGGGCAACGGTAAGCGGTAAGCCAGCGGCGTTATATCCGGGCAGCTTCCATGTCGGCACAATCTCCTCCACCAGATCAAGGCGCGGCAATTGGGGCTTTCTGATCAAACGGATGGGCGATAGTTACGTCATTCCAAGTCCTAATGGGCGGATCAATGCAGAAAACTGTAAAGCTCGACGTTCTGCCGCGGCTCGCTGCACGCGATGGAAAGAACGGCGCCCTTGGTGTCGTGCAGCGTGGCCTGACCGCGCGCTGCGCAGCGGCGCTGGTGCTCGAAATAGGCATCGCGTCCCTGCTGCGCCAGCGCATAGCCGTTAATCGACGCGACCGGAAACTTGTCCGGCAATCCAGCGCATGACGCTGCCGGCGCGTCGAGCGTGTAAATGCCATCGAGAAAATACGTGCCGCGCATGCCGGTGCAATGACTGTCCAGAATCTGGTCAAGCGTCAGTTGCGCAAAAAAAGCGGACTGCGCCGGCCCCTGCTGTTCGCGGTCGGTCTGCCTCCTGATGAGGTGCTGGCGTTCCAGGCCGGCTAGCACGGACGACAACGGTTCAGCGCCGCTGACCAGCTTTTCCAGCAGGTCCACCTGCGCTCGCCCCTGTGGACCTGCCAGAACGCGCAGGGCGGCGAAATAGCGGGCCCAGTCATACGGACCTGTCTTATCGAGCAACATCTGTCGCCACACGCGCAACGTCGCGTCAGGCCCGCCCGCATCGCCCGTCAGCAACGCCGCCCCAAGATACTGAATGGCAGCGCCACAAGCGTACGGTGCGGCGCGCGTGTTATTGCGCTCCTTGTCGGCCAGCGTGTTGCCGGGTATCGATTGGCAGCGCAGCAGCGCGGCGTCCTTGACGCCTGCGAAGGCGCGTTCATCGAGCATGCCCAGGCTGTTGCGCAGGCTGCTGGCGGCCGCTTCGGCACTACCTTCAAGCAACGACAAGCCGCCATCGCCCGCCACCGAGGGTGCCAGCACATGATTCACCGTGTGAAATAGCTCATGCAGGATGAAGCCGGTCAGGTCCGCCAGCCGGGTCGGATCGGACGACTGCCAGCGCGCGCCCATGAAATTCAAGCGCACCAGTTGCGCCGACGTGTCGCCGCGCCACTGCGCGATGTCGGCTTCAGCTTCGGTGTACGTGATCAGGTAGGTCAATCGGCGCGGCAGCGAGAAATCCTTGACCAGGGCCGACGTCCCGCGAACGACACTGTCGACGGCGTGCGCGATCAGCCACGGCGGCGTGGCCCGGTCAAGCACCAGCGACGATTGTCCACGCTGTGTCACTTCGGGCTCGCCCACGATCAGATAGATATCGTCGCCACGATCGGTAAAGGCGTGCCGGCCCACGCGCGCCGACGAGCCCAGCGGCAGATAGCCTTTGAATTTGACCACCAGCTTTGTTGCTTCGCTCGCTGCCAGGTAGCGGCTGTACACGGCCATCGCACGGCGGTCGCCGAACGCAATGACGGGCGAGTAAACGCGGTCGATCTGTCCATCGCGCGCAAACGGCACAATGCTCACGTCGAATCGCCTGGCCGGCGTTGCCAGCACGACAGTGTTGCCGTCATCAAGCAGCGTTGCGCCGGCCGTCAGCATTGTCCAGGTGAGCGCCCTTACTTTGCCCGCATCGGACAGCCGAAAGCAGGAGATTTTTTCCGGAAAGCGATAGCTGAGGATGGCGCCGCCAGCCGCCTTGTCAATCTCGACGCTGGCATGCGGGACTGGAGACTGACAGGACCGGCTGTCGGCGGCCCAGGCGCAAGGTGCCCCGGTCAGAGCGGCACAGATGACGAACAGGTGAACAGCATTCATGTCAATACCCCATGCGCCGGTGAAGGCAAAGAATTGGTTCGAAGATGGCTTCAAAGATTGAGCGGCGATCGAGCACAAGATCGACCGTCAGACTCATGCCGGGAATGAGCGGACGCGCTTCATGATCGATGCTGATCACTTGCGCATCGAGGTCGATGTCCGCGCGGTACAGCGGCTCCTCGGCAGACATGCCGGCGTACAGGCCGGCCTTGCGCCCCTGGGGTAGCAAGGCCGGGTCCATCGGCGTCAGGCTCAGGGCGCGGATCGTACCGGAATGCTTGCCGAACCGATGCTGCTGAAAAGCGTCGTAGCTGATCCGTACACGCTGGCCGATTTTGACGAAGCCAATCCGCTGGCTGGGGATGAATACCACGGCGCGCAGACCAGATTTTTGACATCCGGTGGCCTTGCCGACATTCATCGCGAGTTCTTTATGTTGAGGAGCCAATCGATGGGCTGATCGACCTGCCACACGGTGGCCGTTAAATGGGCGCCTCAACTTCACCCCGATCAAAAGACGAGATGCGCATGGGAATCGCTGTTCGCTTCAAAAGAATTGCCGCATGAACGTTCGAATCGACCGGAGTATATATCAAATGAGTAACATTTTGCATCTGTAAATATTTTTGTTTTACTGACCGCTTTCGAAGGACAAGGCCAAGGCTGAATCGCCTGCGCAGATCGTCGAGCGCTCGATCATGGCGCGGCTGCGACATCGGCAGTTCGGCAGCGTGCACGAGGTTAATCAGGCGATGGCAGCACATTGGCAAGCAAGCGGCCTGTCTCAGCGCGCGTATGCGGTCGGGCAGGGTTTTACGGTACGCCAAGCCGGCTATTCGGTGCGGCGATTGACCGGCGCGCACGCTACGCCGGCGCTGCTGCCGGTGCGCGTAGCGCCAGCCGCTGCGCCGGTAGCGGCGAACAGCCTGCGCAGCGAGCGCGGCTGTACCCTGACGTTGCATGGCGATGTACCGGCCAGCTGGCTGGCCGAGTTGATGCGGGCGCTCTGATGCAGCTGTCGGCCGATGCAATCTGGCTGGCAACGGCGGCGGTGGATATGCGCAACGGAATTGACGGGCTGTCGTTGCATGTGCAGCAGGCGTTGGGGCGGTCACCTTGCGATGGCACGGCGTACGTGTTTGCCAAGCGCCGTTGTACGCGCCTGAAGATGCTTTGCTGGGATGGCACTGGCCTGTGGATGTGCCTGCGCCGCCCGCACCATGGCCAGTTCGTCCGGCCGCAGGTTGACGATGCCTGCTGGCAGATGAGCGCCGAGCAATGGCAATGGCTGGTCGCCGGCGTGGACTGGCAACGCCTGTCGGCACCGGCGCCAGCGCCGTGGCGACTGTGGGGGTGTACTGTTTCGCTTGTAGTCAGTCCAAACACGCGCAAGCTTCTGCTAATTTTGCCATTCTATGCGTCGCTCCGCGGCGCGTCTGCCGAGCGCGCGTCCTGCTCGTCCTGCGTCAGAAAGTCTTCGTCCATCCCCACGGTTTTGGGAGCGAACGGAAAAAGCCCCAACGCGTGGGGCTTATTTTCAAAATTCTGGCGGAAGCGGTGAGATTCGAACTCACGAACAGTGTAACCCGTCGCCAGTTTTCAAGACTGGTGCCTTCAACCACTCGGCCACGCTTCCTGCAGACCCGCATTATACATAAGTCGCTGGTACATGGCGGGAGTGGTTGACAGGCGACAGCCACCTTCCCTACCAATCCAGCGTCATCCGACATTGGCGCCTGATGGCGGAACGCCGCCTTCAGCCTTTTCCACCGAACCACTCTTCAAGCTCCCGTCCGGTTCAAACAGTGCCAGCTGGCCGTCTCAAGATCTGTCCGCTCACGGCACGCTTGGCCAATCATCGCGCAGCGCCTGCTCGAACGCCCGCGCCGCCAGCGGTCTTGAAAAATAATACCCCTGCACTTCGTCGCAGCCGGCCCCCAGCAAAAACTCCAGCTGCGCCGTGCTCTCCACGCCTTCCGCGATCACCCGGTGCCCCAACTGCTGCCCGATGCTGATGATGGTGCTGGCAATGGCGCAGTCGCTGGCGTCCAGCGGAATGCCCATCGTAAACGACTGGTCAATCTTCAAGGTATCGATCGGAAAGCGCTTCAGATACGACAGGCTTGAATACCCGGTCCCAAAATCGTCCAGCGACAGCGACACGCCCAGCGCCGTAATCTGGTCCATGATGTCGATCACCCGCTCGATGTCGTGCATCAGCGTGCTCTCGGTGATCTCCAGCTCCAGCCAGTGCGGCTCCAGGCCGTGGCGCGCCAGCGTGGCCGCCACGCGCGCCGGCAGGCTGGCGATGAATTCGCGCGCCGACACATTCACGGCCAGCCGGAAGGGCGCAATGCCCGCTTCGCGCCACAGCGCGGCCTGCGCGCATGCCGCTTCCAACACCCATTCGCCGACCTGCAAAATCAGGCCGGTGGTCTCGGCCAGGGGAATGAAGTCGGCCGGCGGGACCATGCCGCGCACCGGATGCAGCCAGCGCACCAGCGCTTCGGCGCCGACAATGCGCCCGCTGCCGATCTCGAACTTGGGCTGGTAGTGCAGCAGCAGTTCGTCGTGCAACAGCGCATGGCGCAAGTCGCTTTCAAGGCGCATGCGCTCCTGCATGCCCAGGTTCATTTCGTGGCAGTAGAAGGCCACGCTTTCATCGTCGCCGTGCCCGCCCTGCTTGGCGCGCGCCATCGCGATGTCGGCGTGGCGCAGCAGCGATTCGGCGTCGCCTCCGTCCTGCGGATAGACGCTGATGCCGATACTCGCGCCCACGCGCAGGTCGTGCCCTTCGATCAAAAACGGTTCCAGCAGCGCCGTTTGCAGCTTGCGCGCCACCGTGGTCGCCTCAAAGTGCTGGCGCAGATCGAACAGGCCCACCGCAAATTCGTCGCCCGACAGACGCGCCACTACGTCCTGGTCGCGCAGCGCGGTGCGAAAGCGCTGTCCCACTTCGCGCAGCAGCGCGTCGCCGATGCGCCGCCCGAGCGCGTTGTTGATCGCCTTGAAGCGGTTCAGGTCGATGTACAGCACGCAGCCGCTCGAGCCGTTGCGCAGCGCCACGGCGATTGCCTGGTCGAGCAGCTTGGTCATCAGGGTGCGGTTGGGCAGCTTGGTCAGCGCGTCGTGGTAGGCCAGCTGGTGCAGCCGCTCTTCGGTGCGCTTGCGCTCGGTGATGTCGCTCAGGTAGGCGATCAGGCCGGCCGGATTGCCGCCCATGTCCTTGAGCGGCGAGAGCGACATGCTGGCCCAGAAAACTTCACCCGATTTTTTCCGGCGCCGCACTTCCATCACCTTGCCGCCCTGCTCCACAAAGGCGTCGTGAAAGCCGACCTCCTCGGACACGTACAAAAACAGGATATTGCGCCCCACCGCTTCCAGCGCGCTGTAGCCGAACAGCCGTTCGGCGCCCTTGTTCCAGCTGGTGATGTAGCCAGTCTGGTCCATCGTCAGCACCGACTCGTTGATGCGGTCCAGGATCTGGCTTTGCTGCGACAGCTGGCGTTCGATTTCGGCGTAGGCGTGGGTCGAACGCAGCGCCAGCGAGTGCAACTGCAAGAGGTTGGCGGTCAGTTTGGCCAGGCTGGCCAGGTGCTGGCGGTCGCCTTCGTCGTACATGGCGCGGCCCCACACGGCAAAACGCCCGAAACGGCGCCCGTTGCACGCGATCTCCTGCACCAGGCCCTGCATGGTGTGCGGGAACAGGGCGCCATCATCAGCGTCTTCGCCCGCCTGCTCGCACGGCGCGAACACGCCGCACGGGCTGCCCAGCAAGGCGCCCGCGATGCGGCCCATTTCGTCGGCCAGCATGTCGCCGCGCATGTGCATCACCGCCTCGCATAGCGCGGCGCTGCTGCTCAAGATGTCGGATGCGGGGCGCAGGAACATCTTATAGATTCCGGCTCACTTGAATCGCCCAATGGTAGGCGTGCAGTTGGCTGCCCAGCCATTGGCGTGGCGTGAGCGCGGCGTGTTCGAGCATGGCCGCGCTGACCTGGCGCGCTTCGGTCATGGCCAGCAGTTCACCCAGTTGCCCGCTGCGCGCCAGCAGCGCGTTTGCCGCGTTGGGCGGCAAATTGAGCTCGCCCACAATCTCCGCCATCGGCATGCCGAGCAGCAGATCGAGCAGCGAGAACACGCCGGTCATGAAAGCCAGGTCTTGTTCGTCGCGCCCGCCGCCGTTCAGTTTGCACAGCGCTTCCAGATGCGCGGCGCGCAGGGCGGCGATCGGCAGCAGCGGGTTGGGCAGGCCGTCGGCCTGCTGGCGCGCGTACAGCAGCAGTTGCAGCCAGCGCTGCAGCTGGCGCCGTCCCAGCACGCTGATGGCCTGGCCAAAGCTGGTGATGGCGGTGCTGTGTGCAAAGGCGGCCGAATTGGCCAGCTTGAGCAAGTGGTACGAGAGCGCCGGATCCTGCTTGAGCAGCGCTTCGAGCTCGCGCGTTTCGGCGTCGCGGGCGAGCAGGCCCAAAAGCGTCATCAGGCGCTTGCGCGAGCTGCCGTCGTGCGGCGCCGGGTTGGGCGCCGGGTGCAGCGCATAGGCGCCGCTAAACCATTCGTAGCCCACGCGCGCGCATTGCGCGTGGCGCGCGGCGCTGTCGACGCCATGCGCCAGGTGCGGCCCGAACACCAGCGGCAGCACCCGGCTTTGCGGTTCGCTGTCGGTAAAGTCGCAGGCCACTGCAGTCACGCCGACCGGCGCGCTCACGCCCGGCGCCAGCGCTCCGTCGACCAGGATGCGGTAGCCGCTTTCGTGCAGCGCGGCGACGCGCTTGCGCCCGTCATCGTCCTGCAGCGCGCCAGCTTCAAAGGCGAACGAGACGCGCGCGACGGGCATGCGGGCCAGCAGCGCCGCGTCGAGCACGGCGGGCGAGGCGAGCATCAGGATGCAATTGAGCGGCGCGATGGCAGCTAGCAAGTCGGGCTCGCCAAACAAGCTGTGCAGCGCGGCGCCGGTGTCGCCATCGGCAGCTTGCACGCGCAGGCAGAGGGCGACCCATGCATTTTGCATGTTCGCCACCGCGTCCATATTTACCAGTGGAAACAACAGGGAATCGTTCGAAGCCATCGGGTTTCCGCAATCAGTGATACCGCCATGGTAGTAGAGATATTAACCAAATGCAATCCATAAAGTTGCCGTGCGGATATTTGTTAAAATTTTTCTATTCAATATGTTACATCCTGGGTAAATTTTTCAAAAAAGCGTATCAGTTTGATCATCACTAACATCAGCACTTTTGACTACCGCTTTGCGCCAGCCCAAGGTATGCGACGCCGGCGCGGAATCCTCGGCGCGTTTTTCGGTCCAACCGAAAAGCCACGGGAGGGTTAACCATGAAACGTCTCACAAGCCAGGCCGGCTGGGCGGCGCTCTCGCTGGGCGGCGCCTTTGCGCTCGCTTACATCGCCCTCAAGCGCGGCGAAGCGATCAACGCGATCTGGGTAGTGGCCGCCGCGGTGTGCGTCTATCTGATCGCCTACCGTTTCTACAGCAAGTTCATCGCCAGCAAGGTGCTCTCGCTCGACGCAACGCGCCAGACGCCCGCCTACAAGTTCAACGACGCTCTCGACTACGTCCCCACCAACCGCTATGTGCTGTTCGGCCACCATT
The DNA here is from genome assembly GCF_049896185.1 of Massilia sp. TSP1-1-2. Lineage (NCBI taxonomy): Bacteria > Pseudomonadati > Pseudomonadota > Betaproteobacteria > Burkholderiales > Oxalobacteraceae > Massilia > Massilia sp. TSP1-1-2. Next base: position 32,161 of record NZ_JAFCTU010000041.1, on the reverse strand, counting down.
TCGCCGCCATCGCCGGCGCCGGGCCCCTGGTCGGTCCCGTGCTGGCCGCGCAAATGGGCTATCTGCCCGGCATGATGTGGATTTTGGCGGGCGTCGTCTTCGCCGGCGCCGTGCAAGACTTCATGATCCTGTTCATTTCCACCCGCCGCGACGGGCGCTCGCTCGGCGAACTGATCAAATCTGAACTGGGCCCCATTCCGGGCGTCATCGCGCTGCTCGGCACCTTCATGATCATGGTCATCATCCTGGCCGTGCTCGCGCTCATCGTCGTCAAGGCGCTGACCGGTTCGCCCTGGGGCAGCTTTACCGTCATGGCCACCATTCCCATCGCGCTGTTCATGGGCGTGTATGCGCGTTTTTTGCGCGTCGGGAGGGTGGGCGAAATTTCCCTGATCGGCTTCGTGCTGCTGATGCTCGCCATTCTGGGCGGCCAGATGGTGCAGGCGCATCCCGTGCTCGGCCCCATGTTCACCTTCACCGGCGTCGAACTGACGTGGATGCTGGTCGGTTACGGCTTCATTGCGTCCGTCATTCCCGTGTGGCTGCTGCTGGCGCCACGCGACTACCTGTCAACGTTCCTCAAAATCGGCACCATCCTGGCGCTGGCCGTGGGCATCGTGTTCGTCGCGCCCGAACTCAAAATGCCGGCCGTGACCAGGTTTATCGACGGCTCCGGCCCGGTCTGGTCGGGCAGCCTGTTCCCCTTCCTGTTCATCACCATTGCGTGCGGATCGGTATCCGGTTTCCACGCGCTCATTGCGTCCGGCACCACGCCCAAGATGCTCGAGAACGAGCAGCATGCGCGCTTCATCGGCTACGGCGCCATGCTGATGGAATCGTTCGTCGCGATCATGGCGCTGGTAGCCGCTTCCACCATCGAGCCCGGCATTTACTTTGCCATGAACAGCCCGGGCGCCTTGCTCGGCAGCACCGCGCAGTCGGCCGCAGCGGCAGTCGGCCAGCTGGGCTTTGTCATCACGCCCGAGATGCTCACGCAAACGGCTGCCGATGTCGGCGAGACCACCATCATTTCGCGCGCGGGCGGCGCCCCCACGCTGGCCGTGGGCATGGCCAATATTTTGTCCAGCGCGCTGGGCGGCAAGGCGCTGATGGCGTTCTGGTACCACTTTGCGATCCTGTTCGAGGCGCTGTTCATCCTCACCGCCGTCGACGCGGGCACCCGCTCGGGACGCTTCATGCTGCAAGACTTGTTGGGTGTGGTGTCGCCTTCGCTTAAACGCACCGAATCGCTGCCGGCCAACCTGATCGCCACCTCGCTGTGCGTGGCGGCCTGGGGCTACTTCCTGTACCAGGGCGTGGTCGATCCGCTGGGCGGCATCAATACGCTGTGGCCGCTGTTTGGCATCGCCAACCAGATGCTGGCCGGTATCGCGCTGATCCTCGCCACCTGCGTGCTGTTCAAGATGAAGCGCGCCCGCTATGCGTGGGTCACGATCGCGCCCACGGTCTGGCTGCTGGTGTGCACGCTTACCGCCGGCTGGCAAAAAATGTTCCACGAAGACGTGCGCATCGGCTTCGTCTCGCACGCGCGCAAATTCCAGGCTGCCATGGACCAGGGCCTGGTGCTGGCGCCGGCCAAGAGCATGGGGCAAATGGGGCGCATTGTCTTTAATGATTATGTCGACGCAGCGCTGGCGGGGTTTTTCATGCTGGTGGTGCTGGCCGTGCTGGTGTACGGCGTGCGTACAGTGCTGGCGGCGCGCAACAGCGGTACGCCAAGCGCGCAAGAGTCGCCCTTTGTCGCCATGCCGGTGCCGCAGGCTTGACCATGTTTGGCGAACTCAAACAGGCGGGCCGCTACCTCGGGCAAAGCATGCGCCTGATGGTGGGGCTGCCCGAATACGACAACTACGTGGCGCACATGCAGGCCACGCACCCGGAGCAGCCGGTGATGACGTACGAACAATTTTTCCGCGAACGCCAGCAGGCGCGCTACGGCGGGGCCGGCAAGCAGGGCGGTTGCTGCTGACGCCAAGGCACCTTTCACGGTGCTTGTACCAGTGAAACCGGCGCTGAACCCTAATGCCCCCCCGCTATTCTCGTCACGGCATAGAACGCCAATGCGGAAAAGCCGATAACAGCGACCATCGATAGCACGCAGGCCACGCAGGCAACGATCACGCCCGTGCTGTTTTTGCACGGCGGCCGTCCGTAGTTATTCGCATTGCCGTCGCCGGGGCCAAACAGCAGCCACAATCCCAGGCCGAGATTGACGATGGGAACCAGCCCCAGCAGCAACAGCCAGCCGCTCCGGTTCATGTCGTTCAGGCGCCGCACCGCGACAACCGCCCACGCGGCCACCATGGACACGGTGCTGGGCAAGGTCAAAAAAGGGAGGAGTGGAGAATCGCGCGCTAACATGCTCGCCACGGCGGTGACGACCACGCCCGTGGCGAGCGAAGCCAATAGCATGCTGCCGGTCATATAAGCAACATAGCGCAAGCGGCCCAGTCGCCCGTGCACCGCGAAAAACGCGGGAACGTACGGTGCGCCAATGACCTGCGCTTGCGACAAATCCGCACTCGGTGCGTGGTAAGGATTATGCACAGCGTCTGCCTCTGTCTTTCAACGAAAACGGACGCCTCGGCGTCCGTTTTCAAGCCTGCAATCGAATCGAATCAAATCGAACGAAGCAATTATTCCGGTACAGCCTGGGTTTCCGCCGGCGCGGCGGACTGCTCCAGTGCCGCCCTGGCCTTGTTCGTGTAGGCCTGGTAGGCCGGAATGGCGATGGCGGCCAGAATGCCGATCACAACGGCAAACAGGAATGGCGAAAAAGCAGCGAGGATCACGCCCGTGCTGTTTTTGACGGGCGCCGGACCGTATTCATTGGTGCCCGGCGTGCCCGGGGCGAACAGCAGCCACAAGTTGAGCAGCGGGACCACGATGATCAGCGACATCCAGCCCGACTGTCCCATATCGTTGACGCGGCGGATCGCCATGATGAATGACACGGCGATGAGGGGAATAATCACCAAGAAGCCGAGCGCAATGAGTGCGCCCTGTTTTCCACCCGTCAGTGCCATCAGGATGCCGCCGAAAATCGCGGCGGCGAAATAAATCGCCATCGATACACCCATGGAATAGGCGATATAGCGCACGCGGCCGATCCGGCCCTTCATCGCAAACACCTGCGGCTGATAGGTATCGACATTGTTGCCTTGTACCGACATGTCGGCGGCCGGCGCGTTATAAGGATTGTTCAAGAGTGGCTCCAATGGAAGTTTGCGAAATTGACAACGACCGATCATACAAGCAACAAAGCGGCCTGTGTGAAAAAAATACCAGCCCGATGTTTACCGACGCGCCAATCCCACAACTTCATCGGCAACACGCGCCGCAGCGCGCACGCAGCGGCTTCACATGTCGCTTCGGGGCAACGTTGTGCCCCATCAAAACTGTCAGGAAACTTTACACGTATATTTTTCCTGGAAGAACCGAATTTCCACACCCACACAAAGATGCCTGCCATGTTGAACTTCGAGCGCTCCAGCCTCAACAAGAAGTTGACCATCATTTCCTTCCTTTCCACTGGCACCGCCCTGCTCTTCGTGTTCGTCGCCTTTACCGTCACGTCGGTGCTCAACCACCGCAAGGATGAAGGCATGCAACTGTCCTCCTTCGCCGGCGTGATAGGCACCAACAGCGTCGACGCGCTGATGTTCAACGACCGCACCCAGGCCCAGAACACGCTGTCGGCCTTGAAGGCCAAGGATGAAATTTCGATCGCGGTACTGTTCGACCGCACCGGCAAGCCCTTTGCCCAGTATGTCTCACCGGGCCGCACCGAAGCCGAACCGAGCGTGCCCGCCGTCAGCCTGGACGAAGACGCGCTGGCCGCCGCCAACCGCCAGGGCAGCACCTTTTGGTCGACCCGCATGCGCCTGTACCGGCCCGTCACGGGCAACAATTACCAGATCGGCATCGTGATGATCGAAGCCGATCTGACCAATATGTGGCTCGATATCCTCAAAAGCCTGGGCGTGATCGCCGCCGCCATGGGCGGCTCGCTGATTGTTGCGCTGATCCTGGCCAGCCGCTTCAAGGGCAGCATTGCCGACCCGGTCACCAAGCTCATCAACGCGGCCCAAAAAGTGTCGGCCAGCCAGAACTACAACCTGCGCATTGCCCACGAACGCACCGACGAACTGGGCACGCTGATCGACAGCTTCAATGTCATGCTGGCCCAGATCGAAGGCCGCGGCGCCGCCCTCACCCACCACCGCGACGAACTCGAGCGCCAGGTCGGCGTGCGCACCGAGCAGCTTGAAAAAGCCAAGAACGCGGCCGAAGCGGCCAGCCGCGCCAAGAGCGCCTTCCTGGCCACGATGAGCCATGAAATCCGCACCCCCATGAACGGCGTGCTCGGCATGACCGAAATGCTGCTTGGCACGGCGCTGACCGATACCCAGCGCAACTTCACCAAGCTGGTCAAGCGTTCCGGCGAACATTTATTGGTGATCATTAACGACATCCTCGACTTTTCCAAAATCGAGGCCGGCAAGCTGTCGATCGAGTACATCAATTTCAACCTGTGGGACTTGCTCGACGACATCAACAATATTTATACCCCGCAAGCGCACGCCAAAGGCATCGCGCTCGACTTCGACATCGCCAACGATATCCCGATTGCCGTCTGCGGCGACCCGAACCGCGTGCGCCAGATCATCGCCAACCTGCTTGGGAACGCCATCAAGTTCACCGATCACGGCCAGATCCTGGCCAAGGTCCAAGTCACCAGCGAAGACGGCCCCAGCGTGGGGCTGCGCTTCGAAGTGCACGACACGGGCATTGGGGTCTCGCGCGACGCCCGCACCCGCATCTTTGATGCCTTTTCCCAAGCCGACGATTCGACCACCCGCAAATACGGCGGCACCGGCCTGGGTTTGGCCATTTCGCGCCAGTTGGTCGAGTTGATGGGCGGCACTATTGGTGTGGATAATGCTCCAACGCAAGGTTCCATCTTTTGGTTCACGGTAAGTTTCGACAAGCGCCGGGTGGAATCGGACGAACCCGGGACGTCCCTCAAGGCCATCGAAGGATTGCGTGTGTTAATCGTCGACGAACAGCAAGACAGCCGTGCAGTGCTCGAAAAGCAACTGGCTGGCTGGCAAGTGGCTAGCGACAGCGCCTTGTCGGCGCTGGACGCGGTCGAGCGCCTGGTGGCCGCCGCCACCGCCGGCAAGCCTTACGACGTGGCCATCATCGACATGGACTTGCAGCGCACCAGCGGCCTGTCGCTCGCCTCGGTCATCAAGGGCTTGCCCGTCACCAGCGCCACCCGCATCCTGCTGGTGAGCGACAACCGCCTGGCGGCCGATCCGGTGCAGCGGCGCGAAGCGGGCGTGGCCTACCAGCTGATCAAACCGGCGCGCGCGGGCGACCTGTTCGAATGCATCATGACGCGCCCGCGCGGCAAGCGCCTGGAAGCGCCGGTGGCCGTCGACAGCGGCGCCGCGCCGCGCCACAATGCGCCGGACGCGGGGTCCGGCTTGAAACCGGCGCGCGTGCGCCGCGTGCTGCTGGCCGAAGACAATCCGGTCAATGTCGAAGTGGCCAAGGCCATGCTCGACAGCCTGGGCCTGGCCGTGCACTGCGCCCGCAACGGCGAAGAAGCGCTGCAGGCGGCGCGCGCCGGCGGCTACGACATCGTGCTGATGGATTGCCAGATGCCGGTCATGGACGGCTTTGCCGCTACTGCCGAAATTCGCCGCCACGAGCAGGCGGCCGGGCGCGCTCGCACGCTGCCGATCATCGCCATCACGGCCAACGCGCTGCAGGGCGACCGCGAAGCGTGCCTGGCCGCCGGCATGGACGACTACCTGAGCAAACCGTTCTCGCAGCAGCAGCTGGCCGCCGTCATCGGGCGCTGGATCGGCATGCCGATCGCCGCCAGCGTGCACCACGACGACGAAATGCCGGTGCTGCCGCCGGAGGTGCGCGCAGTGATCCAGCGCGACGTGATCAACCGCCATGCGCTGGCCAACATCCGGGCCTTGAGCCGCGAGCGCGGCGACGCGCTGGTGCAAAAGGTCATCGCCGCCTATGTCGACGACACGCCGGCCCATTTGCAGACACTGCGCCGCGCGATCGCCGGCCAGGACGCCGGCAGCGTGCGCAAGGTCGCGCACAGCCTGAAATCGAGCAGCGCCAACGTCGGCGCCGAGACGCTGGCGCAGATGTGCAAGGAAATGGAAACACTGGGACGGGCCGACACCACCGAAGGCGCAGCCGTCATCCTCATCAACATGGAGCAGGAATTCCAGGCCGTCCGGCATTCGCTCAGTGCCATTCTAGAGAAGGAAATCTGACATGCCAGCACTGACCAACAAACGCGGTACCGTCCTGGTGGCCGACGACGATCCTGTGATGCGCCTCTTGATGATCGAAATGCTCGGCCAGGTGGGCCTGGACGGCATCGAGGCCGAAGACGGGCGCCAGGCGCTGGCCTGCTTTCAGAGCATGGCGCCGGACCTGATCCTGATGGACGTGGACATGCCCAACATGGACGGTTTTTCGGCCTGCCGCGAAATCCGGCGCCTCGAAACCGGCGCCGCGGTGCCGATCATCATGGTCACCGGCGGCGACGACATCGAGGCCGTCACCAACGCCTACGAAGTGGGCGCGACCGACTTTGTCTCCAAGCCGATCAACTGGCCGATCCTGGGCCACCGCGTGCTGTACGTGCTGCGCGCCAGCGACGCCATTGTCCGCCTGCGCATCGCCGACGCCCACAACCGCGCCGTGCTGGCCGCCATCCCCGACACCTTTTTCAGGCTCAGCAAGGAAGGCTACTACCTCGACTACGAGCAAGGCCACGACGCCACGGCCGCGCTGCCGGTCGACAAATGCGTCGGCAAGCACATCGCCGAAGTGCTGCCCCAGGAAATCGCCGACCGCCTGCTCGAACAAATGCACGTGGTGCTTGAAACGCAGCAGATTCGCTCGGTGGACTACGAACTGATTCGCTTTGGCGCCATCGAGCATTACGAAGCGCGCCTGGTGGCCACGGGTCCCGACGAAGTGCTCGGCCTGGTGCGCGACATTAGCGAGCGCAAACGCACCGAAGACCAGATCCGCCGCCTGGCCTACTGCGACAGCCTGACCGGCATTCCCAACCGCCAGGCATTTCTGGAAACGCTGGAGCGCGAACTGCACCGTTCGAAAGTGGGCAGCAAGAAGTTTGCGGTGCTGTTCATGGACCTGGACGCCTTCAAGCGCATCAACGACACGCTTGGCCACAACGTGGGCGACCATCTGCTCAAGATCGTCTCGGAGCGCCTGCGCGAAACGATCCGCCCGAGCGACCTGGTCTCGCGCGGCGACCAGTCGCACAACCTGGCGCGCCTGGGCGGCGACGAGTTCACGATCCTGATCCCGGATTTGGAGCGGGTGGAAAATGCGCTCAATGTCGCCCACCGGGTAAAAGATGCGATGCGCCGGCCGTTCCTGATCGACGGCCACGAGATTTTCGTCACGGCCAGCATCGGCATTTCGCTGTTCCCGGAAGACGGCGACGACTGCGACTCGCTGCTCAAGTACGCCGACACCGCCATGTACCACGCCAAAAACTGCGGCAAAAACAACGCCAAGCTGTACAGCTCATCGCTGACGATGCAGATCATGAGCCACGTCAAACTTGAAGTGGGCCTGCGCAAGGCGCTCAAGAACGACGAACTGTACCTGCTGTACCAGCCGCAGATCGACGTGCGCACCTCCGAGATCGTCGGCGTTGAAGCGCTGGTGCGCTGGCGCCATCCGGAACGCGGCATCATCTCGCCCACCGAATTCATTCCGCTGGCCGAAGAGACGGGGCTGATCGTGCCGATTGGCGAATGGGTGCTGCGCACCGCCTGCATCCAGGCGCGCCAGTGGCAAAAAGCGACCCAGCGCTCGCTGCGCATGGCAGTCAATTTGTCGGCCAAGCAGTTCAAGGACGAGAACCTGACCCAGATCGTGCTCTCGGCGCTGCACGACACCGGGCTCGACCCGCGCTACCTGGAACTGGAACTGACCGAAGGCACGCTGATGGACGACGCGCGCGCCACCATGTCGACCCTGGAGCAGTTGCGCGCGATCGGCGTGTACCTGTCGATCGACGATTTCGGCACCGGCTACTCGTCGATGAACTACCTCAAGCGCTTCGATGTGCGCGCGCTGAAGATCGACAAGAGCTTTATTTGCGGCCTGCCCCAGGACACCGAAAACGCCGCCATCACGCGCGCCATCATCGCCATGGCGCACGGCTTGAAGATGGTGGTCGTGGCCGAAGGCGTGGAGACCGATGAACAGCTGGTGCTGCTCGAAGAATACGGCTGCGACATGGTGCAGGGCTTCTACCTGGGGCATCCATCGCCCCAAGAATCGATCACGCTGATGCTGCAAAAAGCGTGCGCGCAAGCGCTGGCGAACTGCAAGTGAGCGCTGCAGCCGAGCCGACAATCAATCCGGCATCGTCCTTGCGAATTTTCATGATCGTAACGGTTTCCAGCTGCGGACAGCGCCCTTCCACCCCGTGGTCCTCGGGCATATGGCTGTCGCAAAAGAGGCAACGGTGCAACAGAGTTACATCGTCCTCGCGCACGCGGGGACCCATGGAACAATTGCTCAGTTGAACCGTTCTATCGGTCCCCGCGTACGCGAGGACGATGTTGATTCAGATACTGGTCAATAAACAGCGCGGCACCTTGGAGGAGCGCCATCGGGGCTAAAAGTTCCCACCGAGTGGCACCTCGGCAAGAAGACGATAGCAACTTTCAAAAAATTTTCGCGAAGGCACCGTCGCCGACCTACCGCGAAAACAGCAGCGTATGCTGCGCCGCCCCCGGCAACAGCGGCAACATCTTCCCCTGCACCCAAGCCTGGTGCCCCGCCAGAAAATACGGCGACAGCGGATGCCCGCTCTGCCCTCCCGGCATGTTGAACACCCCCTGCTCTTCCTTCCCCGGCGTGACCGTCATTCGCTCGGACTGCCCCAGCCTGTTCCCCGCCACGCGCGGCATGTTGGCGTCGCCCGGCAGCCGGTCCTGCGGCGCGGCCAGCCAAAATCTCAACCAGGGCGCCGCAGCGCTGATCGGATGCGCGATCGCGGCCTTGTTGCGCCTGCCCCAGGTGGCGTCGGCCAGCGCCGTCCCGTCGCGCGTCACCTCCTCGATTGCCCTGTCCACCGCCGCCAGCTGCAACGCGCGCCAGTTCGCATACCCGGGCGGCAGCCAGGCTGCGGGCTGCTCGTCGAGCAGGCGCGCCACCACCACCGGCCAGCGCGAACTGGCCAGCGCCATCGTCGCCTTGTCGTCGAGCCTGGCCACCTCACTGTCGGCGCGCCCATACAGCAGGTCATGGAGCGAGAACATGAACTGGCGCGCCAGCAGGTATCCGGCCGAATCGGCGCTCGCGTGCCCCGTCCAGCCGCGCTGCAGCAGCGCCAAAAATTGCGCGCGCTGCGGCTTGCCTTTAATGGCGGGCGCATCGAGCACCCCGAGCGCGCGCTCCCGCCACTGCGCGATGAACAGCGCGCGGTCGTCGAGCGCCACGCCATATGCCGCGGCCACGTCGACCTGCGCACCCAGCGCCAGCAAGCCCTCGCGCACTTGCCGATGCCGCGCGCCGAGGTCGAAGCCGCCGTCGCCGATCAGCCGTGCACCGTCGCCCTGCAGCTGGCGGCTGTTCGCGCTTGACAGTTGGCCCGCCGCCGGGTTGACCAGGCGCGGATAGGCGTGCGGCGCCAGCGCGCCGTCAAACGACGCCTGCGCACCACCTTGCGCAAGCGGAAATGTGGCCGCCACGCCAGGTTGTGCGCGGCGCGCCAGCACGCCGGCGATGGTCCAGCCGATATTGCCGCGGTCGTCCCCGGCGATAAAATTTTGCGCCGGGATGCCCAGCGTGTTGGCAATCGCCAGCGCGTCGTCCACGGTATCGACCGTCTCCAGTTGCCGGGGCTTGAGGTTCAGTGCACCGGCGCCATGGGCCATCCAGTGCACCGCATACGTCTTGTCGCCCACCACGCGAATCGGTCCCAGGGAGCTGTCGCGCACGGCCATCTTCTCGCTTGCCGCGCCCTTGACGAGGATGGTCTCGGCATGCACGGCCGGCGTTTCCCATCCGCCTGGCGTTCGCACCTGACCCGGCCGGGTGCCATCGACGCCCAGTTCGACCAGGTCGAGGTAGTCGCCATAACTGTTCGAAAAGCCCCACGCCACGCGCCCATTGCTGCCTACCACCACGACCGGCGGCGCACCGGGCTGCGTCACGCCCACCACGCGCCGCGCCTTGCCCTGCGCATCCGGGAACCGCAAGGCGAGCCGGTACCAGATGTTGGGCAGCTGCAGGCCAAGGTGCATGTCGTCGGCAACGATGGCCGCGCCATCTTTGCTGCGCGCGCCGGCGATCGCCCAGTTATTGCTGCCGACCGCGTCGATTGCCTCGGCTGCCGCGATGGTCGCCACGCCGGGCTGCTTCGGTTTGCCCCACCACGCGGGCGCAGTGGGAGGAATGGGCACGGTGGGGGCGGCACTGCCGTCGCCATCGAGCAGCGCGTCCCAGGCGCTCGATTCCGGCAGCAGGAACGCGCGCTGCGCGGCGCTGCTGTGCTGCGCCACCCAGCCGCGCGCCAGTTCGCGCGGCTCCAGGTTGCCTTGCAAGTCAAAATACATGGCACATACCACCAGCAGCGAGTCGGCCGCCTGCCACGCGCGCGGCTGAACGCCAATGAGCCGGTACTCGAAAGGATGGGCGGCCAGCCTGGCCAGGCCGTCATTCACGCCGGCCACATAGCGGTCCAGGAAGCGCCGGTCGTCAGCGCTCATGGCCGCCAGCGCCAGCTCGGCACGGGCGCGAAAGCGATGCAGCCGGTGTGCCCGGTCAACCTTGATGGCCCTGGCGCCGAACAGCTCGGCCAGCTCACCGGCGCCTACGCGCCGCAGCAAATCCATCTGGAAGTAGCGCTCCTGCGCATGCACGAAACCGGTGGCGTAGGCAACGTCAATGCGGTCGGCGCCGCTGATAAGCGGCACGCCATAGTCGTCGCGCGCCACGCTGACGGGCGCGGCGAGGCCGCTCGCGTGCACGGCGCCGTCGAGCAACGGCAGGCTGGCGCGCAGATACAGCCAGGCCGCGATCAGCGCCACGGCCAACAGCACGGCCAGCATGCCGGCGATGCGCAGGGGCCGGCGCATCATCGAACGCATGTGCATCCTCGCTTATGCATCACATATCCTGCAATTGAACGAGCCTGCATCTTGCCACGAAAATATCAAAAACGCCCCCGCAAAAAGTTCGCCGAACCAGATTGAGCCAGATCAGAAATGAACATCACCCAGCTTCTAAGCTAGACCATGGCTGGCCCCTTGCTGGCGCTTGACTACGGAACAAGGAGATTGCAATGCGAAAACTCATCATGGCGGGCCTGGGCGCCCTGTTGCTGGCCGGGTGCACCACGCCGCAGCAAAGGGCGGCCAACATGCAGGCCGAAATGAACGAGATGATGGTGGTGTATGGGCCTGCCTGCGCGCAGCTGGGCTACCCCGCTAACTCGGACCAATGGCGCAATTGCGTTTTGCAGCTGAGTACAAAAGAGGAAATTGAGCGCACTGGCTATCCCAGCTACTCGGCTGCTTACGGCCGGGGCCACTGGGGCCTGAGCGGGCGCTGGGGTTCGTACTGGTAGTCGTACCGGTAGTCGTGCCGGCAGTCGTGCTTGCAGTCGTGCTTGCAGTCGCACTGGTAGTCGTACTGGCAGTCGTACTGGCAGTCGTACTATTGGTGTTAAGGTCAGGCAAGCCGGCCCAGGCGCGTGCAAAAGCGCCCTTGGTCACGGCTTGGCGCGACACCAGCAAGCGCTCGATCAGGCGCTGGGCGTGCGCCACCAGCGCCGGGTGATACGCGTCGCGCGGGTGCAGCGCCAGCCGCACCAGCGGCGCCTTGCGCTGGGTGCGTTCGGCCAGGCTGACGAGCGGGGGCGACAGCGCCCTTCCCGCGCGATTGCGTGCGGCATACACCAGCGCCGGGGCGAGCAGCTTGCGCGCGGGGTGCAGCACATGGAAATGCGTGTAGGTGGTGGTGTAAGTGAACCGGTACTCGGCCACTGCCGCCCACGCCTGCTCGCCCAGCAGCCAGGCCGGCGCCACGAACCCGTCCACCGGCCAGCCGCGCTGCGCGAACCACGCCAGCCCCAGCTCGATGCGGCGGCGCGCGTCGGCGCTGTCGATGTCGGCGAACTCTCCCTCGCGCTCCGTATACACGGTGCGCAACAGGCGCCGCGGCAAGCGCCCGCTCAGCGGCGCGTCGTCGCGATGCGTATAGCCATGCAGCGCCAGCTCATGCCCCTGCGCCAGCAATGCTTCAAGCATCAGCTCATACGAGCGCGAGCGCAGCGCGCTGGCGTGATAATTGGGCACCACCAGCCATGTCAGGGGAATGTCGGCCACCTCGCGCACCGCGCGCAGCAAGTGCAGGCATTCGGCCCAGGTGGATGGCGCTACGTCGTGGATCGACACGCACAGCGCGCCGTTTTCACTGTCATTCAGGAACACAGAACCCCTCCGTTTGAAGATCAGCCCGCTCGCGCGAGGCCAGCAAGCCGGCGTAGCGGCTCATAAGCTGCGGCATGATGGCATTCCAGTCGTAATGGTCATGCGCCCTGGCGGCGGCCGCGAGCGACAATTGTTCCAGGTCGCACTGATAAATCGCCTCGATGCCCGCGCACAGCCCCGCCACGCTGTTGGGCGGCACCAGGATGCCGGTGTGCTCGTCGACCAGCTCGGCAATGCCGCCACTGGTGGTGGCGACCACCGGCAAACCGCAGGCCATGGCCTCAAGGACGATCAGGCCGAACGTTTCGCAGTCGCCCGGATGCACCATGACATCGCAGCTTGCCAGCAGGCGCGCCAGCGAGCGCTGGTCGCGCTTGAACGGAATGAAGCTCGTTTGCGGATAGTGCGGCAAGGTAATGCAGCCGCCGCCCACCAGCAGCAGGTGATACGGCCGTCCCAGTTTGCGCACCGCATCGATCAACAGGCCGAGTTTTTTCTCGTGCGTGAAGCGGCCCGCGTAGACCAGCAGGCGGGCGTCGGGCGCCAGGCGCAAGTGCTGGCGCAGTGTGCCCACGCGCCGGCGCGGCGAAAACGTGCCCACGTCAATGCCCAGCGGCTGGTGAATGGCGCCCGCCACGCCCATGCTGCCGAGCTGCTGCACCATCAGCCGGCTGGGCGCGAGCACCATGTCGAACTGGCTGTAGAGTTCAATGAGATAGCGCCGCGCCACACCCATGCCGGCCCGCCCGAAGCGGCGGTACATCAGTTGGTGCAGGTCGGAATGGTAATACGCGACGGCGGGCACCCCGAGCCGGCGCTTGGCGCGCAGCGCCGCCCAGGCGCCCGGCCCGGCGTCGCCCGCCTCGATCAGGTCCGGCTGCAGGCGCGCGATGATGCGCGCCGTGCCGCCCACCGACAGCGGCCAGCGGTAGCCGTGCATGCCCGGCAGGCGCAGGCCCGGCACACCCACTAGCGCCGGCGCTTGTCCGACGCTGGCAACGTTGGGGCTGAGAATGCTGTGCCGCACGCGGTCGCGCTGCGCCAGCCAGCGTCCTTTAGCGTTCAGGTAGGTGCTCACGCCGCCCCCTTCGGCGGCATAGAACATGGTGATGTCGACCAGGTGCATCCGTATGGCTCCCGCGCCCGCGTGGCGCCGTGGCGCCGTGGCGCCGATAAGTGAGCCAACGATACCAGCCGAGTCCTGGCCGCGTTTGCGCACACGCAAACGGCGCGGGGCCACTTACAGCACGCCGTCCTTGCGCATGGCCGCAATATCGGCATTGGAATAACCGAGCTCGCGCAGCACGCCATCGGTATGCTCGCCCAGCGCCGGGCCCAGCCAACGCGTACCGCCCGGCGTGGCCGACAGCTTGGGCGACACCGCCGGCATCTTGACCGGCGTGCCGTCGGCAAACTGGTGCTGCTCGAACATGCCGCGCGCCAGGTATTGCGGGTCGCTCATCATGTCGCGTACTGAATAGATTTTGCCTGCCGGTACATCGGCCGCCTGCAGGGTGGCCAGAGCACTATCGATGGTGTGCGTGGCGCACCATTGCCCGATGGCTGCATCGATCTCGGCGCTGCGCGGCACCCGGCCATCGTTGCGCGCCAGCTGGGGGTCGCCCGCCAGGTCGATGCGGCCCATCGCCAGCATCAGGCGCTTGAAGATGGCGTCGCCATTGCCGGCGATGACGATGTTTTCACCGTCGCCCGTGGTGTAGGTATTCGATGGCACGATGCCCGGCAGCGCGCCGCCGGTGCGTTCGCGCACCACGCCGGCCACGTCGAACTCGGGCACCAGCGACTCCATCAGGTTGAACACCGATTCGTACAAGGCCACGTCCACCATCTGGCCTTCGCCTGCCGCGCGCCCGCCGGTCGCGTCGCGGTGGCGCAGCGCAACCAGCGCGCCGATCACGCCGTGCAGCGCCGCCACCGAGTCGCCGATCGACACGCCCACCCGCACCGGCGGACGGTCCGGATGGCCCGACACGTAGCGCAGACCACCCATCGATTCGCCGATCGCGCCAAAGCCCGGCTGGTCTTTCATCGGTCCGGTCTGGCCAAAGCCGGACAGGCGCACCATGATGACTGCGGGGTTCTCGCGTTTGAGCTGCTCGTAGCCGATGCCCCATTTTTCGAGCACGCCGGGACGGTAATTTTCAACGATGATGTCCGCCTCAAGCGCCAGCTGCCTGGCGATCGCGCGGCCGCGTTCATCCTTGAGGTTGAGCGTGATGCTCTTCTTGTTGCGCGACTGGACCGACCACCACAGCGACGTGCCATCCTTCAGGATGCGCCACTGGCGGATCGGGTCGCCCCCATCGGGCGCTTCGACCTTGATCACGTCGGCGCCAAATTCGCCCAGCATGCGCGCGCAAAACGGGCCGGCGATCAGCGTGCCCAGTTCCAGCACCTTGATGCCCGCCAGCGCGCCCGGGCGCAGCGTGGACGTCATCAGGTGGCGCGCCGGTCGAGCATGGCGCGCGCGATGGTGCCCGCGTCCACGTATTCAAGTTCGCCGCCCACCGGCACCCCGCGCGCCAGGCGGCTCACTTTCAGTCCGCGCGCCTTGAGCATTTCGCTGATGTAGTGCGCCGTTGCTTCGCCTTCGTTGGTGAAGTTGGTGGCCAACACCACCTCGCTTACCACGCCGTCGGCGGCGCGCTCGATCAGCTTGTCGAGATGGATATCCTTCGGGCCGATGCCGTCCAGCGGCGACAAGCGCCCCATCAGCACAAAGTAGCGGCCCTTGTAGGTCAGGGTCTGCTCGATCATCAGCTGGTCGGCCGGCGTTTCGACGACGCACAGCAAGGCCGTGTCGCGCGCGTCGTCGCTGCACATGTCGCAGATGTCGGTTTCAGCAAACGTATTGCACAAGGCGCAGTGGTGCACCGAGTCGACCGCCTGGTACAGCGCGCGCGAGAGCATGGCTGCACCCTCGCGGTCGTGCTGCAGCAAATGAAACGCCATGCGCTGCGCCGACTTGGGGCCCACGCCCGGAAGCCGGCGCAACGCTTCGGTCAGGAAGTCGAGCGACTTGGACATCGATCGTCTTTAAAAAGGCATCTTGAAGCCAGGCGGCAGCTGCATGCCGGCCGACAGACCACCCATTTTTTCAGCCGATACCGCTTCGGCCTTGCGCACCGCGTCGTTGAAGGCGGCGGCCACCAGGTCTTCGAGCATGTCCTTGTCGTCGGCCAGCAGCGACGGATCGATCGTCACGCGCTTGACGTCGTTCTTGCACGTCATGACCACCTTGACCATGCCGGCGCCGGACTGGCCTTCGACTTCAACCAGCGCCAGCGCTTCCTGGGCCTTCTTCATGTTGTCCTGCATGGATTGCGCTTGTTTCATCAAGCCTGCGAGCTGGTTCTTCATCATGATAGTTCTCCGGGATGGTTAATAAGGGAATAAATAGTCAGGGTGCGGGAGCGCCGGGCGCGGGACGCACCGAGCCGGGCACGATGAACGCGCCAAGGTCGCGCATCACATCCTTGACGAAGTCATCGTTCATGACCGTCTCTTCGGCCACGCGCTGGCACTCGGCGCGCAGCGAAATCGCTTCGGCGCTGGCGGTGTACCAGACCGGCCCGATGTCGATTTCGACCTGCACCTTGGTGCCGGCAAAATGGTCCTGCAATGCGGCCTGCAGTTTTTCGGTGTTGCCGCTGGCGCGCAGCGTATCGATCGGCACGCGCAAGCGGAACGTGGTCACCAGATCGTCCACCGTGCACGACGCCAGCTCGGTCTGGAACGCCAGCTGCTGCGACACGCCGCGCAGCGGCAGCAGTGCGGCCAGTGCCGGCCAGTTGCCGTCCCACGCAAGCTCGGGGACCGGCGTGATCACGTATGGGGGCCGCGCGCGGGCCGCTGCGCGTGGCGCGGCTGGCGCCGCCGGCGCTGCGGGCGGCATGTCCTGCGCCACGGCGCTGTCATCGGAAAAATCGGTTGCCCATGATGGCGGCTCGTTTTGGGCGTCGTCGTTTTGGGCATCGTTCGGCCCGTCATCCTGGAATTGTACAGGCGAACGTTGTTCCGGTGCGCTCTGCACGGGCGCGGCCGCCTCCCACGGCGGCGGGGCTTTTGCAGCCGGCGCAGAGGGAGTTTCCGGCACCGGCACCGGCGGCGCGGTCAATGCCGCGGCGGCATCGGCCTGGTTGGTCTGTGCGGTGGAACGGCGCGGCGCGGCATGCCGACCGCCGCTGGCCGCGCGCGCAGCTTCGAGCGCGGCGTTGATGGCGGCGCGCGCCGGGCTGGACGCGGGGGCGCCGGGCGCCGCCGGCGCAGCTTGCTGCACGCTCGCCGCCTGATGTACGCTCGCCGCCTGATGTACGCTCGCCGCCTGATGTACGCTCGCCGCCTGATGCACGCTCGCCGCCTGATGTACGCTCGCCGCCTGATGCACAGGCGCAGGCGGCGGTGGCGCCGGACGCGGTGGTGGCGGCGACGGCGACGGCAAGACGGCCGCATGGCTGGCGACAGCCGCAGCGGCGGCGCGTGCCGGCGGTGGCGCGGCAGGACGCGCCGGCGCAACGGGGCGCGCCGCTGCCGGACCGGAGGCCACGCCTTCGGCGCCCCCATTACCCGGGCGGAAAGCGAGCATGCGCAGCAGCGTCATTGTAAAGCCCGCGTATTCGTCGGGCGCCAGGCCAATCTCGTTACGGCCATGAACGACGATCTGGTAATACAGCTGCACTTCTTGCGCATCGAACGCGGCGGCCAGGCGATGGATGTCGGCCAGCTCGGGCAAGTCTTGCGGAACCGCCGTCGGCACGCTTTGCGCGAGCGCGATCCGGTGCAGCAGCGTGCCCAGGTCTTGCAGCGCGCCGTTGTACGACAGGCTGCGGCTGGCCATTTCGTCGGCCACCGCCATCAGGTCGGCGCCGTCCTGGTTGACCAGCGCGTCGAGCAGGCGGATCAGGTAGGACTGGTCGAGCGCGCCGAGCATGCCCTGCACCGCGTCGAGCGTGACTTGCCCGGCGGCGTAGGCGATGGCCTGGTCGGTCAGCGACAGCGCGTCGCGCATCGACCCATGCGCGCCTTGCGCCAGCAGCCGCAGCGCCGGCTGCTCGAAGCTGATGCCTTCCTGGCCGAGGATGTTGTCGAGGTGGCTGATGATGTGCCCGGGCGGCATCTGCTTCAGGTTGAACTGGAGGCAGCGCGAGAGCACGGTCACGGGAATTTTTTGCGGGTCGGTCGTGGCCAGGATGAACTTGACGTGCTCGGGCGGCTCTTCGAGCGTCTTGAGCATCGAGTTGAAGGCGTGGTTGGTCAGCATGTGCACTTCGTCGATCATGTAGACCTTGAAGCGCGCGTTCGACGGCGCGTACACGGCCTGTTCGAGCAGCTGGGCCATTTCATCGACGCCGCGGTTCGATGCCGCGTCCATCTCTATATAGTCGACAAAGCGGCCGGCGTCGATCGCGGTGCACGCTTCGCACACGCCGCACGGGTTGGCGGTGATGCCGCCGCTGCCGTCCGGGCCGATGCAGTTGAGCGACTTGGCCAAAATGCGCGAGAGCGTCGTCTTGCCCACGCCGCGCGTGCCCGTAAACAGGTAGGCGTGGTGCAGGCGACCCGTTTGCAAGGCGTGCGTGAGCGCGCGCACGACGTGTTCCTGGCCGACGAGCGTGTCGAAATTCTTGGGACGGTATTTGCGGGCGAGGACTTGATAGGACATGCGTGGATTTTACCGTATGTGACGCACCGGACGGGGCGAAAAGAGCCATTGTAACAAGCTATGCCGAAGCGGGGAAACGGGTTGGGGTAATGCGGATGCGGCCGCCGGAAGCGACGCGGGAATGACAAGGACTGATAGATCGAAAGAGGCGAGCCTGATCTGCGGCACTTATGGTTAACGGCCGTGGCTGCTTCGTTCCCGACCTGACCAGGTTAGCCATGCCACAATGCGCAGGGGCCCGCCAGCCGTGATTATAACCGACCGTGGCGGTTTGTGGGGAACACTGCGCAGCGGGTGTCGATGGGCTCGACGCTACGTTAACCTGAGCAGTGAGCCCGCATATGTTTTAAAGCCCCAACTCCTGCCAGATCTGATCGACCTTGCTTTTCACCTCAGGCGTCATCGCAATGGTCGTCCCCCACTCCCTCGTCGTCTCCCCCGGCCACTTGTTAGTCGCATCAATCCCCATCTTGCTCCCCAGGCCGCTGACCGGCGACGCAAAATCGAGGTAATCGATCGGCGTGTTATCGACCAGCAGCGTATCGCGCATCGGATCGACCCTGGTGGTGATCGCCCAGATCACCTCTTTCCAGTCGCGGATATTAACGTCTTCGTCGACCACGACAATAAACTTCGTGTACATAAACTGCCGCAAGAAACTCCACACGCCGAACATCACCCGCTTGGCATGGCCGGCGTACTGTTTTTTCATCTGCACCACGGCCATCCGGTAACTGCACCCTTCCGGCGGCAAATAAAAATCCGTGATCTCGCTGAACTGCTTTTGCAGCAGTGGAATGAAAACCTCGTTCAGCGCCACTCCAAGCACCGCCGGCTCGTCCGGCGGCTTGCCTGTATAAGTAGAGTGATAAATCGGATCGCGCCGCATGGTGATGCGGTCGATCGTGAACACCGGAAAACTGTCCTGCTCATTGTAATAACCCGTATGGTCGCCAAACGGGCCTTCCAGCGCGTGCTCATAGCCGGTCGGATGATTTGGATCGGCATAGATGTGCCCTTCCAGCACGATCTCGGCCGATGCCGGCACCCGCAGTTCGCTGCCGATGGCTTTGGTCAGCACCGTGCGGCTGCCGCGCAGCAAACCGGCGAACTGGTATTCCGACAAGCTGTCCGGCACCGGCGTCACCGCGCCCAAAATGGTGGCCGGATCGGCGCCCAGCGCCACGCACACGGGATACGGCTGCCCCTTGGTCGCAATCCCATGCTCCCTGAAGTCGAGCGCACCGCCGCGGTGCGCCAGCCAGCGCATGATGACCTTGTTTGGCCCCAGTACCTGCTGGCGGTAAATGCCCAGATTCTGGCGCTTTTTGTGGGGACCCTTGGTAATCACCAGCCCCCAGGTAATCAGGGGCGCCACGTCGCCCGGCCAGCAATGCTGGATCGGCAGGCGCGACAAATCGACGTCATTGCCTTCCCACACGATTTCCTGGCAGGGCGCGCCACGCGTTTCCTTGGGCGACATGTCCCACACCGCCTTGACCAGCGAACCGAGTCCCATCAAATCCTTGAACCCTTTGGGCGGCTCCGGCTCCTTCAAGCGCGCCAGTACGTGCCCGATCTTGCGCAGTTCACCCACATCGTCCGCCCCCATCCCCAGCGCCACGCGGCGTGGTGTTCCGAACAGGTTTCCCAGCACCGGGATCGTGTGTCCGGTCGGTTTTTCGAACAGAATAGCCGGCCCGCCGGCGCGCAAAGTGCGGTCGCAGACCTCCGTCATCTCCAAATAGGGTGAAACTGGCAAGGAAATCCGCTTCAACTCGCCCATTTCTTGCAGCTGAGTAACAAAATCTCGCAAATCTGAATATTTCATCGGTTTATTTATGTTTTTTTCTGGGACACATGGTTGTTGAAATAGCCATGCCAAGTGATTGATTTAACAGGGCTTTGCTGCGTTGCACCAAAATAAGTCAGATCTAAAAGTAATAAAGATCAATCGTGTTAGTATTGACTTGATATATGCGACCTCCTACAATTCGCCCTAGTTGATGAGACAGCGCGGTCCAAGGACTTGATTTTAGCTGTTCTCAACCTTTCACGGGGTCGGGGCCCCAACGACATTTAATGGAGTGTTTTCAATAGGCGTCAGCCTAGTCCCCGAAAACAGTTGTTTTGCCACTGGTCCAATACCACAGGGAACGACCAGCTGTAGCAAGCAATGACGGCGTTTCGTTGACCGCAGCAGCGGCGACAAACGATATTTCTGATGCACGGCAATAGAAAGCCCGCTGCGCTTACCCGCGGTAATGGGACAACTTTTGTCGCGACAAAGGGGAATTCGATGATACATCGTTTCAACGGGGCGACAGCTAAGTTTGCCCAGACAATGGCCGCCCGGCCAGTGACGTGGACTTCCGTCGCCAAAACGGCACGTGGTTTTGCGACCACCATGCAACACACCTTGACCGTCGTTGGTCTTTCCGCCCTGGCGGTGGTTGGCGTCCTGTATGCCCGCCCCGATATGGCGCACCAGATGTCGCAGTTCCTGGCGCCTGCGCAAGTGCTGATTGCCCAAGCAGACGCACCAGACGCACCAGAAGCAGCGTCCGGCATCATGCAAGCCGAAACCACCGTACCCGCCGAAGCAACAGCCGGCGCACGGGCAGAGGCCGGCGTGCAGGCTGCACCGGCCAACAGCAAGCAGCAGAAAATGGTCACCAGCTGGCTGTCGAAGCGCTATCGGGTTGCCGGCGACGCCACCAACATGCTGGTATCGACGGCTTACACGACCGCTAACGAAGTGAAAATCGACCCACTGCTGATCCTTGCGGTGATGGCCATCGAGTCTGGTCTGAATCCCTTTGCGGAAAGCCCGGTCGGCGCGCAAGGCTTAATGCAAGTCATGTCCAAGATCCACCACGCCCGGTTCCAGAAGATGGGCGGCATCCAGACTGCCCTCAATCCGGTTGCCAATATCCGTGTTGGCGCCCAGATCCTGAAGGAATATGTCAGCCGCGGTGGTTCCGTTGAAGCCGGCCTCAAGACTTACGTCGGCGCCGCAGCGTTCGACACCGACCAGGGCTACGGCTCCAAGGTGCTGGCCGAATACAAGCGCCTGAAGCTGGTTGCCGGCGGCAAGCAAGTACCGACCTTCACCGCGCCTTCGATTGCTGCCCCTGCAGCGGTCGTGGCCGACAAGGCAGCCCCCGCAGTAACGCCAAAAGCGGAAAACGCCCCTGCCGTCATCGAAGGCGAACAGCTCGCGGTACTGCAGTAAGCAAAACCCAGTCGCAAAAGCATCAAGGCCGTTTTGCACGCATCGTGCAAACCGGCCTTTTTATTTGCTCAACTATTTCCGCCACCTCCCCCGGGGGAGATTGTGCTTGGCGGGCGTGTTGTGGTGGCGAAGGGCAAAAAAAAGCCGCGCGGCTTGGGGCGGGCGGCTCCTTTATAGTTAGCTGGCGAATCGGTCAACGACGCGTGTCGCCCGCCACTTCATCAGCGCGCAGGATCGGCGCGAGCTTGTCGAGCACGCCGTTCACATACTTGTGCCCGTCAATGCCGCCGAACGATTTGGTCAGCTCGACCGCTTCGTTGATCACCACCCGGTAGGGAATATCGAGGTTGTTCTTCAACTCGTAGGCGCCAATCAGCAGCACCGCGTGCTCGATTGGCGAGAGCTCGGCCACGGTGCGGTCGATCAGTGGCGCAAACGCTTCGCGCAGCGCCACCGAACTTTTGATCGCGCCGTACAGCAGCACCGCAAAATGGTCGGCGTCGGCTTTTTCAAACCCGTGCGCGGCGCGAATATTGTTGACGACCGTGGTCGCGTCTTCGTTGTTGAGCAGCCATTGGTACAAGCCCTGCAAGGCAAACTCGCGCGCGCGGTGGCGCGGCGTGCGGTTCTTGCTCGGGTTGGCGTGCAAACTTTTATCTGTCATGGTACGTGCCTGTTCTTCTGTAATACGGGGACTTAGTCTTCTTCAGCTTGCAGTTCTTCGAGCGCGATCAGCAGGTTGGCCATTTCCACAGCCACACGCGCTGCGTCGGCGCCCTTCTCTGCCATGCGCACTTCAGCCTGCTCGTCGTTCTCGGTGGTCAAGACTGCGTTGGCGATCGCCATGCCGTAGTCCAGGCCCACGCGCGTGATGCCGGCGCCCGACTCGTTCGAGACCAGCTCAAAATGGTAGGTCTCGCCGCGAATCACCGCGCCGAGCGCAATCAAGGCGTCAAACTGCTCGGTCTCGCACATTTTTTGCAGCGCCAGCGGAATTTCCAGCGCGCCCGGCACGGTCACGTGCAACACGTCTTCGTCCGACACGCCAAGGTGCTTGAGCTCGGCCAGGCACGACGACAGCAGGCCGTGCCCGACGTCGGCGTTAAAGCGCGCCTGCACGATGCCAATGCGCAGGCCGGCGCCTGTCAGGTTGCTTTCATAGGTTCCAACGGTCATGGCGTCTCTCTTTTGTATGGGTTACGGGTAGTGTACTTCAGGCGGCCGGCTTGGCCAGGTATCCGGTGACCTCGAGGTCGAAACCGGTCATCGATGGCATCTTGCGCGGGCTGGCCAGCAATTGCATCTTGCCAACGCCCAGGTCCTTCAGGATTTGCGCGCCAATGCCGTAGGTGCGCAGGTCCATGCTGGCCGCGCGCGCCTGGGGCCGGGTTTCCGGCGCGTCGAGCGCTGAAAACTGGGCAAACATCTGGTCGGCCGATTCGCCGCAATTGAGCAGCACCAACACGCCGCGCTCGGACTCCTTGATCGCCTGCATCGCCGACGCCATGGTCCACGAATGGGTGGTGGCCTTGTTTTCCAGCAGGTCCAGGATCGACACCGGCTGGTGCACGCGCACCAGCGACTCCAGGTTGGGCGCGAGTTCGCCATGCACCATGGCAAGGTGGGCCGAGCCGCTCGGCTTGTCGCGGAAGGCAATCAGGCGAAATTCGCCGAACACGGTACTCATCGGACGCTCGGCCACGCGTTCCACCAGGCACTCGTGCTCGCTGCGGTAGTGGATCAGGTCGGCAATAGTACCGATCTTCAATTTATGTTCGGCCGCAAATTCGAGCAAGTCCGGCAGGCGCGCCATGCTGCCGTCATCCTTCATGATCTCGCAAATGACCGAGGCCGGCGTCAAACCGGCCATCTCGGTCAGGTCGCAACCGGCTTCGGTGTGCCCGGCACGCATCAGCACGCCACCGCGCTGGGCCTTGAGCGGGAATATATGGCCAGGCTGGACGATGTCGCTGGCCGTGGCGTTCTTGGCCACCGCTACCTGGATGGTCTTGGCCCGGTCGGCCGCCGAAATGCCGGTGGTCACGCCTTCGGCCGCTTCGATCGAGACAGTAAAATTGGTGCCGAACGAGGTGCCATTGCTGGTCGTCATCATCGGCAGCTTGAGCAGCTTGCAGCGCTCTTCGGTCAGCGTCAGGCACACCAGGCCGCGCGCGAATTTCACCATGAAATTGATCGCTTCGGGCGTGACGAAATCGGCCGCCAGCACCAGGTCGCCTTCGTTTTCGCGGTCTTCCTCGTCAACAAGGATGACCATGCGCCCGGCGCGCAGTTCGGCAACAATTTCTTGGGTGCTAGAGATAGACATGCGGTATTTCCTTCGGTACGGGCTGCATTTGCGCAATCCGCTATTTTAAAGGATTTACCAGAGTTCAACTGAGCTAAGATACAGAGGATGCCGCGACGCCGCTTCAGCAACTGCCTGAATGAAAAATTCGTTGCATCAGGACAACGATATTGTCATACAGTAGGAAAATTGTGAACTTTTTCGAATTCCAATGCAACATAGTGATTGCCTGCTTTATGATCGGGTGACGACGTCGCCGCGGTATCCGCCGTGCGCGCTTCCTGGAGTGCCTAATGCTTGTTGCCTTGCCCGCCCTGACCCGCCGTCCCCGCCCCGCGAATCCCTGTCCCGCACGCGCGGAGCACGCCTGATGTCCGACGACCTGTCCGGCTTCCAGACCATCCTGTGCGGGCTGACCCCGCTCGGGCTGGAGGCGGCCGCGCACAGCCCCATCAGCTATGCGCTGGGCGCGGCCGAGCACGACATCGGCGCGCTGCTGGTGGCCCAGACGGTGGCACCGGCGCTGGCCGGCGCCATCCGCGCCCTGGTGGCCGAGCGCATGGCCGGCCTGCGCGACATTGCCGCGCGCCTGGCCACGGTGGAAGACCTGGGCCTGCGTTTGATCGGCGAGCGCGATTCCGAGCAAATGATCGCCCGGTTCCTGGAATCGGCCACCCGCATCATGAAAGCCGACCACCTGGCCGTCTGCCTGCTCGACGCCAAGTCGCACCAGACGTGCCACTTGAGCGCGCACGGCTTCGACCCGGAAATCCTGGCCCCGCACGCGAACACCCGCGAGCGCTTGCCCGGCTCGCTCCTGAACGCGGCCAACGCCGTGCTCATGCACAGCCTGGATGCGACCGGCATCAAGGGCTTGCCCGACAAGCACCCGCCGGCCGGCACCTTCCTCGGCCTGCCGGTGCTCGAACACAACCGCCTGCACGGCTGGCTCTACTTTACGCGCGCGCCGCTCGCCGCCCCGTTCGACAGCGAGGACGAGCGCTTCGCCGCAACGCTGGCCGCGCAGCTCGCCGTCGCCTACGAAAACCTGACGCTGTACCAGTCGGTGCAGCGCCACGCGGCGCAACTGCAGCTCGAAGCGGCCGCGCGCCAACAGTCCGACCTGGCGCTGCGCGAAAGCGAACAGCGGCTGCGCCTGGCCGCGCGGATTTTCGAAAGTACCCAGGAAAGCATCATGATGACGGACGCGAACGCCGACATCATCGCCGTCAACGCCGCTTTTGAACTGAGTACCGGCTACACGGAACAGGAAGTCAAGGGACGCAATCCGCGCCTGTTGATGTCGGGCCGCCACGACAGCGCCTTTTACCGCGCCATCTGGAGCGCGCTGCAAAACCACGGCCAATGGCGCGGCGAGATCTGGAACAAGCGCAAGAACGGCGAAATCTACCCCGTGCGGATCGCCATCGACACCGTGCGCGGCGACGATGGCCAGATCAGCGCCTACGTCTCGGTCTCGAGCGACGTCAGCGCGCTCAAGGAAGCGCACCACCAGGTCGACTTCTTGTCGAACCATAATCCACTCACGCTGCTGCCCAACCGTGCGGTGCTCATCGAGCGCCTGCGCACCTCGATTGCCGCCGCGCGCGACGGCGAACGTCAGATCGCGCTGCTGCTGTTTAACCTGGACCGCCTGCAGCGCATCAACGACAGCCTGGGCCACGAAACGGGCGACTCCATGCTGCGCGAAGTGGCGCGCCGCGCCGGCGTCCTGGCCGGCCCGCACGACGTGCTGGCCCACTTGGGCGGCGACGAATTCGTGCTGCTGCTGACCCAGTGCCTCGATTCGGACGACATCGTCGAACACGCCGGCGCCCTGATCGAAGCGGTGGCCCGGCCTTTCGACGTGGGCGGGCACGACCTGATCGTCACCACCAGCGTAGGCATCAGCATCTATCCACGCGACGGCGCCAACCCGAGCGAACTGTTGAAAGCGGCCGACGTGGCGCTGTCGCACATGAAGGACACGGGCCGCAACGGCTTTCGCTTCTTCAAGGGCGAAATGAACGCGCAGGCGCTGCGCTGGATGTCGCTCGAGACGCATTTGCGGCGCGCCATCGAGCGCGGCGAACTGTCGCTCAACTACCAGCCGCAGGTCTCTATGGCCGATGGCAAGATCTGCAGCATGGAAGCGCTGCTGCGCTGGCGCAGTCCCGAGCTGGGCCAGGTCGCCCCGAACGACTTTATCGCGCTGGCCGAAGACACCGGCATGATCCTGCCGATCGGGAACTGGGTGATCCGCCAGGCCTGCATCCAGAACAAGGCCTGGCAAGACGCAGGCTTGACGCGCCTGCGCGTGGCGGTCAATGTCTCGGCCCACCAGTTCATGGTTGGCACGGTGCCGCAGGTGGTGCGCGAAGCGCTGCGCGAAAGCGGCCTGGAAGCGCGCTACCTGGAAGTGGAGCTGACCGAAAGCGTGATGATGCACGACACCGAAGCGACCGCCGCGCAGCTCACCGAGCTGACCGAGATGGGCGTGTCGATTTCGCTGGACGACTTCGGCACCGGCTATTCCTCGCTCGGCTACCTGTCGCGCTTCATGCTCGACAAGCTCAAGATCGACCAGACTTTTGTCCGCAACATCACGACCGAACCGCGCAGCGCGGCCATCGCCCAGGCCACCATCGCGCTGGCGCACGGCCTGTCGCTGGTGGTGATTGCCGAAGGCGTCGAGACCGAAGGCCAGCTTGCCTTCCTGAAGGCGATCGGCTGCGACGAAGTGCAAGGCTACCTGTTCAGCCGCCCGGTCCCGGCCGACGAAATGGGGCGCCTGATGAGCGGCGCAACGCCGCTGTTGCGCCTTCCCGCAGCATAAAGCAAGACAGGAGTAGAATTCGGCTCTCCTCTTTTGACCAGACCACGCCGATGTCCAAGCACTTTGCCCGCTCCGCAGTCTCCGCCATTTTGCTGTTTAGCTGCGTCTTGGGCGTACAGGCCGCGGTCAACCTGGGCGAGGCGTTGCCGGTGTCGACGCAGGTGGTGGTCGGCAAGCTCCCCAACGGCCTGACCTACTACCTGCGCAAGAACGGCAAGCCGCAAAACAAGCTCGAACTGCGCCTGGTCGTCAAGGCCGGTTCGATCCTGGAAGACGACGACCAGCAAGGCATGGCCCACATGGTCGAGCACATGGCATTTAACGGCACCGCCAACTTCAAAAAGCACGAGCTGGTGTCCTACCTCGAATCGATCGGGGTGCGCTTTGGCGCCGACCTGAATGCCTACACCAGCTTCGACGAAACGGTCTACATCCTGCCGATACCGACCGCCAAGCCGGGCAACGTCAACCAGGGCTTTCGCGTGCTGCGCGACTGGGCGCAAGGCGTGACGATGAACGGCAGCGACATTGACCAGGAGCGTTCGGTGGTGCTGGAAGAACTGCGCCTTGGGAAAGGCGCGCGCGACCGCATGGACAAAGTTTTGATGCCCAAGATTTTCAATGGCTCGCGCTATGCGCAGCGCCTGCCGATCGGTCAGGAAGCGATCATCACCAAAGGCTCGCACGAGGCGCTGCGGCGCTTCTACAAGGATTGGTACCGGCCGGACCTGATGGCCGTGGTGGTGGTGGGCGACCTCGATACGCGCGAAGCGGAACGGCTCGTCAAGCTGCATTTCGGGAGCTTGAAAAATCCCGTACCCGAGCGCGCGCGACTTGAAGCGGAAATTTCGCCGCGCGGCGCGACCGAAGCGGTCGTCATCACCGACAAGGAAGCGAGCGGCAACTCGCTGCTGGTGCGCTACCCGGTGCGCCCCGCCAAGGAGAGCGCCACCATCGGCGGCTACCGCGACGACCTGGTGCAGTCGCTGTTTACCACCATGCTCAATGAGCGGCTGGGCGAACTGACGCAACTGGCCGACGCCCCTTTCATGAGCGCCGGCAGCGCCGTCAGTCGCCTGACGGCGCGCTACGAAGCCTACAGTGCCTCGGCCACGCTGGGCGCGGGCGGCGCCGCGCCGGCCATCGGCGCGCTGGTGCAGGAAAATGCGCGCGCCTGCAAATTCGGTTTCAGCGCCGCGGAACTGGAGCGCGCAAAAAAGAACATCTTGCGCAGCTACGAGCGCGCCTACAACGAGCGCGAGAAGACCGACTCGGCCGCCCTGGTGGGTGAATACATCCGCAATTTCCTGAACCAGGAAAGCATCCCGGGGCTGGATAACGAAGTGAAGTACGCGCGCGAACTGATCCCCGGCATTTCGCTTGACGAGATCAACCGCTATGCGCGCGAGGCGGTTCCCCTGGATGCGCCCAAGCTGGTGGTGTACATGGGTGCGGCCGGCAGCGGCAGCCTTGCCACGCCCACCAGCGAACAGCTGCTGGCCTCCTTCAGCGCCGCCGAACAGGTCGCGCTCAAGCCGCGCGACGAGCGGGCCTACGCCACCAGCCTGATGGCGGCCAAGCCGGCGCCGGGCAGCATCGTCAGTGAAACGCAGGACAAGCGGCTTGGCCTGACCACGCTCACGCTGTCGAACGGCGTCAAAGTCATTGTGAAGCCTACCGATTTTCGCAACGACCAGGTGGTACTGTCGGCCACCCGGTTTGGCGGCGAATCGCTATTTGGCGAACCCGATGTGCTCAACGCGCGCTATGCGAGCACGATCGCCGCGAGCATGGGCGCGGGCGCTCATACGCCGCTGGAGCTGTCCAATATCCTGGCCGGCAAGAGCGCAAACGCGAGCGCCTCGCTTGGCAGCTACACCGACAGTGTGCGCGGCGCGAGCGGCGGCAACGATGTCGAGACCATGCTGCAGCTGGTGTACCTGAAATTTGGCCCGGTGCGGCGCGACCCGGCGCTGTTTGCCTCGCTGATGGGCAAGCAGCTCGAGTCGGCGCGCAACGCCATGGCCCAGCCCGAGGCAGTGTTCGAAGACACGCTGGCCGCCACGCTCTACAACAACCACCCCCGCGTGCCGCGCGTGCCGCGCCCCGAGGACTTCGCCAGGATCGACCTTGACCGCGCGCTGGCCATTTACCAGCAGCGCTTTGCCAGCGCGCGCGACATGACGTTCGTGATCGTCGGCAGTGTCGACATCGCCCAACTGCGCCCCTTGATCGCAACCTACCTCGCCAGCCTGCCAACGAGCCCGATTGTCGCGCTCTATCGCGACATGGGGATTGAACCGGTGCGCGGCGTGCTCAAAAAGGAAGTGCGGGTCGGCAGCGAAGCGAAAAGCACGGTGTCGATCAATTTCACCGGAGCGGCACAGTATTCGGAAGAAGAGCAGATGCGCCTGTCGGCCCTGCTCGAAGTGATGAACATCCGGATCATCGAAGTGCTGCGCGAGAAAATGGCACTCATTTATGGTGGCGGCATGAGCGGCGCGATCGGCAAGGTGCCCAAGCCGCACTACCGCATCGCGGTCAACCTGCCCACGGGGCCGGACAAGGTCGAGAAAGTCATCGCTGCCGCGTTTGCTGAAATCGAGCGCATGAAAACCCAGGGACCGTCGACCTCGGACTTGAACAAGGTCAAGCAAGGCTGGCTGCAGGATCACCGCAAGGCGCTGCGCGAAAACGGCTACTGGCTGGGACGGCTGCAAACGTCACTGCTGCAAGGGAGCGACCCGGCCACGCTGCTGGCCTACGAAGCGCAGGTCCAGGCGCTCACGCCGGAAGACCTGAAACAGGCGGCGCGGCGCTACTTCAATCTGCAGAACTACGTGCAGCTGGTGCAGTACCCTGAAAAGAAGTGATACGGCTTTTAAAGCAATGGCGCCCGGAATGAATCATGTTCGGGCGCCCGGTGTGCTTATTTTGTGGCCTCCTTCGCGACCGGCTCTGAATAGTAGCCCGCCATGTCGTTCACGCCCGTGACGCGGTCCACGTCTTTTTCGGTGATGGCTGCCACGGCGTCGTCGACGGCAGGCACTTTTTTCTGCTTGTCGCGGTCGGAGCCGATAAACACGCCATCCCAGCCGTAGACTTCATTCCACTCGCACGTGGGGCAATTGCCACCGTTGAACATATTGGTGACGATATATTGGCCACCGCTCTTGGTCTTTACGCAGGTCATCTCGGCGACTTTTTCGTCGATGATGTCGGGCGCGGCGCCGTCGCCCTTGACTGGCGCGTAATTGCGCGTGCTCAGCACTTTGCCCGAGACCGTCTCGGAAATGACCAGGCTTTGTTTGGTGCAGTGGAGCAGTTGCGGGCCGGCCAGGTCCAGGCAGCTCGCTTCAAGCACGACCTTGCGCTCGCCGCATTCCATGGTGGCTGCTTTCGGAATCGGCTTGAGCTTCTTGCCCGGCGCGGTTTTCTCGGCAATGGCGACGGCCGCAGCCGCCGTTGGGATGGCGGGCCCGGCCGCTGCGGCCTTGTCAGCCGCTGCCTGCACAGCCGCCGGCGCGGAGGCGTTGATCGTCTTGTCGGAACAAGCTTGCAGCAGGGACAGCACCAACAGACTGGCGGTCAAACAGATCGTATTTTTATTCATGAGGTCGCTAAAAAACGGGCGTGCTGAATTGCAACCCGATTGAATTGTTATCTTACTATCAATTCTATCAAAAGCCGCGCACAGTGCGCCACCACAAGCAACTACCTCTGCGCCAGCGTCCCCGTGCGCGACAGCACCCGCTCGACATAGCGCACGATTATGTTGAATCGCATCACAACCCTTATAGGCGCTGGCGGTACTTTGAATTACGGCCCAAATTCAAACGGTAAAACATTGACTCGGAACGTTGTATTAAAGGCAAGCTTGAACTATGATTAATTTTCCCAGGTAGGGATTGGCAATCACCGATCCTTCACGTCAACACTAATCATTTAAGGAAATCATGAGCGACCTTATCTGCCCACACTGCCGTGGGAACGTTCCCCATGGAGCAACGGTTTGCCGAGGCTGCCACGCAGAAATCGAGTATGGGCCACCGCCAATGGCTTATCTGGTCGTGGCCGTTGTTTGCGCATTTCTCGGGTATCAAGTGGGAAGATGGCTTCCAGACAGTGTGGAATTTATTGCCTGGATCGTCGGCGTGGGAGGGTTTATCGCAGGGAGCTACGGAGTCAGCCGGGTGTTTGCAGACCGAGTAATATTCAAACGGGTCTATCGCACCAAGTAATCCATCCCTGCCGCCGCGAACGTAGGGCTGGCATAGGCGGCCCGTGTCATTCTGGTGGGCCAACATCTTCGTCTTTGCGCGGGTACCGGACAGATGCGCCTAACCACGGAGGGAGGCACCCCAGCGTCTTGCATGTTGGCTCGCGCAGCTTGGCGCTCCCCGGACTGTCCTTACTGCGCTGCCGGTGCTACCGTGACTTCGAGATGGTCTTCTTCCTTGCGTCGATCGACAGGGCCTTCCACAGGTTGACCGAACTTCGGGTACCCGCCGACGCTTCCGCCCAGCCATCACAGACCTTGCCGAAGTGGTTACCCACGCCTTGCCCGCGATTTGCCAAACCGCTGTTCATCGGTTACTCGGCCGATTTTCCAGGGCATTCGGCACTTTAATGCCTCAGCGAACGGCATTTCACGCCAGCGTGGCCGACGCATTTGTCAGGTAGACCTGTAAGGCGGGCAGCATTTCCTCGTGTAGCTGCGCGAGCCGGGCATCCTTTTCGTCGTCTTCAATCGCATACTGATCCGGGCCGATTTGGTACGGATCGCCGAGCAGATTTGCCATGTCGATTTGAAAGTAACTGCAGCCTCCATACGGGTATTTCCCGTCGATGTACGGCATCGGCCAGATTGTATCCATCTCTAGCACAGCATCTATGTTGTCAGCGTCGACGGCAGTCCAGGCCGCGCCTTTTAGCAGGGTTACATGTTCGGGACGCAATGTGAACCTGCCGTCGCTTGCAACACCGCGCCATTCGGCCATCTCGCTCGGCACTGGATAGCTTCCAGGCGCAAGTTTGGCACAGAGCTCCATGTAGGATGGAAGAATACGACCGGCTTCGGCAATGGTTTGCGCCGCAAGGTATCTGTCGGTCGTACCGAGGAGTTCAAGCGCACGCTCGATCACATTGACGTCCTGGCCAAACGGAAATCCGCAATCGATCCCGGGACCACCATTTTCGATTGGTACCCAGGTTGCCCGAAAGGCGCGAATCAGTTTGACGTGGTCGCCGGTGATAGCGGGATCGTCCTTGGCGGTAAAAACCGCGCGTATTGCATCAGCGTATTCCATCCTATGAGTCCCGTAAAAGTTGATTGCAATGGTCTACCTGCCTGTGGCTGCGTGGCAGGCGGCGCACATTCCCAAGCAATTGTTTGCCGGTTAAAGAGAGCGCTGTCTGACCACTAATGGGGTGCGCTGCGCTGGAGCATCATTGCTCTTACTCTTTGATTTTTAGTGACTATTCAGCCTGAGCGCACAGTGTAGAAAGTTGTTGTAAACAAATCTTAGATAACGCATCATGGGGCATGCCA
>NZ_JAFCTU010000040.1:0-49286 GCF_049896185.1 Massilia sp. TSP1-1-2 | reverse complement strand
CGGCTGGACCAGCAGGTCAAGGTGCGCGGGCACCGGGTGGAGCTGGGCGAAATTGAAAGCGCGCTGCGCGAGCATCCGGCCGTCAAAGATGCGGTGGCGACAGTGCGCGAAGACAGCCCTGGCGAAAAACGCCTGGTGGCGTACGTGGTGCCGCAGCTGGAAAAAGCGCTCCAACAAGTGGAGCAGGGCGAGAATGAACCGGAGCTGGGGAACCGCCAGGTGGCCGAATGGCAGGAACTGTATGAGCAGTCGGTGTACGCGGGCGGCGCGCAGGCGGGTGAAGCGCAGGCGGAAGAATTTGCGCTGAGCGGCTGGAACAGCAGCTACACGGGCGAACCGATCGACGTGTGGCAAATGCGCGAATGGGTGCAGGCGACGGTTGACCGGATCGGCGCATTGGGCGCGCGCAGCGCATGGGAAATTGGCTGCGGCACCGGCTTGCTGCTGCTGCGCCTGGCCGGCGCCACCGAGCACTATCTGGGCACCGATTTCGCACAGGGCGCGCTGGACTATGTGGAACGGCGCGCGGGCGCACTGGGCTTAGGCCAGGTGACGCTGGAACGCAGACTGGCGGACTGCTTCGACGGCATGCCGGCGCGGCGCTTCGACACGGTTGTGCTGAATTCGATTGTGCAGTACTTCCCCGACCGCGCCTATCTAGACCGGGTGCTGGAAGGGGCGCTCGATGCCGTGGCCGATGGCGGCACGGTGTTCATTGGCGACGTGCGCAGCCTGCCGCTGCTCGAGACGTTCCACGCGTCGGTGCAATCGTGGCAGGCCGCAGGCGGCACGCCAGCCGGACAGCTGCGCGAGCGCGTGGCGCGCCAGATGGCGATGGAAAAGGAGCTGGTACTCTCGCCCGCCTATTTCCTGGATCTGGCACAGCGCCTGGGACGCGTGGCGCATGTGGAAGTGCTGCACAAGCACGGCCACGCCAGCAACGAACTGACCGGTTACCGCTACGACGTGGTACTGCACATTGGTCCCAAGCAGGAAGGCGCCGCGCTGGTGCTCGATTGGCTGGACTGGCGCCAGCAGGGACTGGACGAAGCTGGCTTGCGCACGCTGCTGGCGGGCCAGGCGCCGACGGTCGCCCGGCTGGGACTGGCGCGCATTCCGAATGCGCGCACGGTCGCCGACGCGGCGCTGGCGCGCGCATTGCAGGAAGCCGGTTCCGAGCTGCCGCTGGCACGCCTGCAGGAACAGGCGGCAGATGCGGCGCAGGGTGCGTCCCAGCCGCAGGCGCTGGTGGAGCTGGCCCGTGAACTGGGTTGGACGGCGCGGCTGCGCTGGAGTGGCGCGCAGCAGGACGAGACCTGCTTCGACCTGGTGCTGGAGCGCGTCGGAGCGGCGCCCGCATGGATCGCGCCGCAGGCGCTGCCCGCTGCCGGCTGGGTGGCGAGCAACCAGCCACTGGCAGGACAGATGATGGAAGAGCTGCTGCCGGCACTGCGCGCGCACCTGCAAGCACGGTTGCCGGAATACGCGCAGCCGGGCGCGCTGGTGCTGCTCGAGTGGCTGCCCACCACGGCCAATGGCAAGGTGGACTACCGGCGCCTGCCGGCGCCAAAAGGCGCTGGCAGCACCCAGGAACGGGTGGAGCCGCGCAACGCGCTGGAGCAGGAGCTGGCGCAGATCTGGTCGCAGCTGCTCCGGGTGGAACGCATTGGCGTGCACGACAATTTCTTTGAACTGGGCGGCCATTCGCTGCTCGCCATCCAGGGCATTGCCCGCATCCGGGAACGGCTGCAGGTCGATGTGCCGCTCCAGGTTTGCTTTGCCAACCCCACGCTGGAAGGGCTGGCACGGGCGGTGGAGGAAGTCCGGGCCACAGTGGCTGCGGCCCCCGCCGCGCCGCGCATCACGCGCTTGGACCGCAAGGCGACGACACGTCCGGCGCCCGCTGCCCCGAAGCGCTGAACCGCATGCACCACGACACGACATTGACAGGCTCAAAGACTATGATGACATCCACTTCGGCTAGCGCCACGCCACCTGGCGAAGACGATGCGTTCTATGAATTCGAGGCGTCGTTTGCCCAGCAGCGGCTCTGGTTTCTGGATCAGCTCACGCCGGGCTCGCCGTTCTACAACCTGCCGGTGGCGTTGCGCATGCGCGGGGCGCTCGATACCAACTTGCTGCGCGCCTGCCTGGATGCGCTCGTGCAGCGCCATGAGTCGCTGCGCACCACGTTCGCCGAAAGTGAAGGCCAGCTGTTGCAGTTGATACGGCCCGAGGGCCAGGTATGCTGGACCGAGCGCCACCTGGAAGAAGGCGACAGCAGCGCAGGGGCGCAGCGCGCCTTTGAGGAAGCGCTGGCGGAAGGGCAGCGGCCATTCGACCTGCAACGTGGGCCGCTGTTTCGCGCTTGCCTGCTGCACATCGCCGAGCAGGACTGGGTGCTGTGCCTGAGCATGCACCATATTGTTTCCGATGGCTGGTCGCTGGGCGTGCTGGTGCGCGAACTGGGCGCGCTGTATCGGGCCGGGCTGGCCGGGGAGCAGCTGGCATTGCCGGAACTCGAATTCCAATACCCGGACTACAGTCACTGGCAGCGCGAATGGATGAGCGGCGAGGCGCAGGATCGTCAACTCGCGTACTGGCATGCCAAGCTGCAGGATGCGCCTGCGAGAACGGCGCTGCCCACCGATTTTCCGCGCCCGCACAAGCAATCCTATCGCGGCGACCTGCTGCCGGTGGAGATCGACCCGGCGCTGACCGCTGCGCTGCGCGCGCTCGCCACGCGCGCCGGCACCTCCTTGTTCATGGTGGTGCTGGCCGCCTACCAGACGCTGCTCTGGCGGCACGCGGGGCAGACCGACATCAGCGTCGGCGTACCGGTAGCCAACCGGCCAAGAATGGAACTGGAAGGCTTGATCGGATGCCTGATCAACACGCTCGTCATGCGCGCGCAGATTGATCCTGAGGCCTCGTTCCTGGTCTTGCTGGGCCAGGTCAAGCAGGCCGCGCTTGAAGCGTTCGCGCACCAGGACTTGCCGTTCGAAAGGCTGGTCGAGCACCTCAAGCCGGCCCGGGACCTGAGCCATGCGCCGCTGTTTCAAACCATGTTCATGCTGCAGAACATGCCGATGGATGCATTCTCCCTGCCCGGAGTCGACTGTGTTCCACTTGACCTGAATATCGGGACGGCGAAATTTGACCTTACGCTCTCGCTGACCGAACGGGGCGACAGTCTGGTCGGCTATCTTGAATATGCCTGCGACCTGTTTGAGCGCGCCACGGTCGCCCGCATGGCCGGCCATCTGGCCACGCTTTTGCGCTCGCTCGTGCGCACGCCCGAACTGCCGCTGGCGGCTTTGCCCTGGATGCCGAGCGACGAGCAGGACGTGCTGGCGCGTGCCTGGAGTGTGGGCGCAGCCGGGCCCGAATCGTCAACCCTGCTGCATCGGTTCGACGCACAGTGCGCGGCTCACCCCGACGCGATCGCTCTGGAAGAAGACGCCGGCCGGCGCCGTCTCACCTACGGGGAACTGGACGAGCGCTCGGCAGCCTTTGCGGCGCGCCTGCAGGCAGCCGGCGTCGGCCCCGACACGCGCGTGGCGCTGTGCATGGAGCGCTCCATCGAGCTGGTGGTCGCGTTGATCGGTATCGTGCGCGCCGGCGGCGCCTATGTGCCGCTGGACCCTGCATATCCGGCCGAACGGCTGGCCTACATCCTGCGCGACTGCGCGCCGGTGGCCCTGGTCGCCACCGCGCAGACGCTCGCGAATCTGCCGCCGTCGGCACTGCCGGTGATCGACCCGACGGCGCTTGACGCGGCCGCGCCCATGGCCAACGTCAAGCACGCACTGCACCGGCATAGCCTGGCCTATGTGCTGTACACCTCCGGTTCCACCGGGCGCCCGAAGGGCGTTGCGGTCACCCACGGCGCGCTGGACAACTTTTTGCATGCCATGGGCAGTGAACCCGGCTGCACAGCCGGCGAGGGCGTGCTGGCGCTCACTTCCATCTCCTTCGATATCGCGGGCCTGGAGCTGCTGCTGCCGCTGGTCAGCGGCGCACGGGTCGTCATGGTCTCGCGCGAGGACGCCCGCGATCCGCTGCAGATCGCCGCCCACGTGGCGGCGGGACGGGTGACCTTGATGCAGGCAACGCCGTCGACCTGGCGCATGCTGCTCGACGCCGGCTGGACGGCGCCGCAAGGCATGCGCTGCCTGTGCGGCGGCGAAGCCATGCCGCGCTCGCTCGCCGCGCGCCTGCTCAGTGGCGGCGCGCGCCTGTGGAATGTGTATGGCCCGACCGAGACGACCGTCTGGTCCACCGCGACTGAAATCACGGCCTGCGACGTTGACCCACTGATCGGCCGTCCGCTGCGCAACACGCGCGTGCATGTGCTGGACAAATGGCTGCTGCCGGTGCCTGCCGGAGTGTGGGGTGAGCTCTACATCGCGGGCGAAGGCCTGGCGCGCGGCTATCTGGCGCGTCCCGATCTGACGGCGGAGCGCTTCGTCCCCGAACCGTTCGGCGCGCGCGCCGGAGAGCGGATGTATCACACCGGCGACGTGGTGCGCTGGCGGGCCGACGGGCAGTTGGAGTACCTCGGCCGGGGCGACGGCCAGGTCAAGATCCGCGGTTTTCGCATCGAGCTCGGTGAAATCGAGCACCAGCTGTCACTGCATGCGCAGGTCGCCTCGGCGGTGGTGCTGGCCCGCGCCGATGCGCCGGGCGAACAACGCCTGGTCGCGTATGTCACGCTCGTTGACGCCCGTGATGGCATTGCCGCCACGCTCAAGGCGCATCTGCAGTCGGCGCTGCCGGACTACATGGTGCCATCGCTGTACGTGGTCCTGGACCAGCTGCCATTGACCCCGAACGGCAAGATCGACCGTCAGGCACTGCCTGCGCCGGACGTCACGCTGGCGCCGGATCTGGTCGCGCCGCGCACCGCCAACGAGCTGCTGCTCGCGCAGATCTGGGCGGAGGCCCTGGGACGCGACGCTCACCAGACCATTGGCGTGCATGAGAATTTCTTCGATATCGGCGGGCACTCGCTGCTGGCCACGCACGTGCTGGCCAAGATCCGCGCCGCATTCGACCTGGAGCTGCCGCTGCGCGCGTTGTTCGACGCCGGCACCATCGCCACGCTGGCCGAGCGTATCGCGCAGGCGCGCCAGGAACAGGGCGGTGCGGGCGCCGCGCCGGCCATGCCCGCGATCACGCGCTGCGAGCGCAACGTGCCACTGGCGCTGTCGTTCGCCCAGCAGCGGCTCTGGTTTATCGACCAGCTTGAAGGCAGCACTGCGCTGTACAACATGCCGGCCGCCGTGCGCCTGCGCGGCAGTCTGGACGCCGACGCGCTCAAGCGCAGCCTTGACGAGATCGTGCGGCGCCATGAAGCGCTGCGTACGCGTTTTGTCACGCTGGACGGGCAGCCGCATCAGGTGGTCGATGCGGCGGCAGGCAGTGCGCTCGCATTCACTGACCTCACTAGCCTGGACCGCGCCGAGCGCGAACAGCAAGCCGGCCAGCTGGCGCGCCAGGAAGCGCAGACGCCCTTCAAGCTGGACGGCGGCGCATTGCTGCGCGCCCGCCTGATCCGCCTGCAGGAAGACGAGCACATGGTGCTGCTGACGATGCACCACATTGCGTCGGACGGCTGGTCGATCGGCATCCTGGTGCGCGAAATGGCCGCGCTGTACCTGGCTTATTCGCAGGGACAGCCGTCCCCGCTGCCGGAACTGGCGATCCAGTACGCCGATTTCGCCCACTGGCAGCGCAGCTGGCTGCAGGGCGACGCGCTGGCGCAGCAAATGGGCTACTGGAAGGAGCAACTGAGCGGTGCACTGACGCTGCTGACCTTGCCGACCGACCGGCCGCGTCCCGCGATGCCGAGCTATCGCGGCGCCAGGCTGGCGTTCACCATTGACGCGGCCACCACGGCCGCCCTGCAGGCGCTCAGCCGCCAGGCCGGCGCGACCCTGTTCATGACCTTGACCGCCGCT
Source organism: Massilia sp. TSP1-1-2 (assembly GCF_049896185.1). Classification (NCBI taxonomy): domain Bacteria; kingdom Pseudomonadati; phylum Pseudomonadota; class Betaproteobacteria; order Burkholderiales; family Oxalobacteraceae; genus Massilia; species Massilia sp. TSP1-1-2. Next base: position 43,323 of record NZ_JAFCTU010000040.1, on the reverse strand, counting down.
TTCAACGTGCTGCTGTCGCGCCATGCCGGGCAAAGCGATATCTGCATCGGCACCCCGATCGCCAATCGCCGTCACGCTGAACTTGAGCCGCTGATCGGCTTTTTCGTCAACACCCTCGTGCTGCGCACCCAGGTGGACGGCACGGCATCCTTCAGCGCGCTGCTGCAGCAAGTGCGCGCCACCGCGCTGCAAGCCTATGCGCACCAGGATCTGCCGTTTGAGCAGCTGGTCGAAGCGCTCAATCCCGAACGCCACACCAGCCACGCGCCCGTGTTCCAGGCGATGCTGGCCATGCTCAATGCGCCGATGGACGAGGTGGTGCTGCCGGGCCTGACGATGCAGGCCCTGCCCGCGACGGATACGCCGGCCAAGTTCGACCTGACCTGGCATGTGCAGGAAGAAGGCGGGCAGTTGCTCACCAGTTTTGAGTACAGCACCGACCTGTTTGACGCCCGGACCATGCAGCGCATGGCAGCTCACCTGAGCGCGCTGCTCCAGGCGGCGGTCGCGCAGCCGCAGTGCGCGCTCGACCAACTGGACATGCTTGGGGCAAGCGAACGCGCCCAGCTGCTTTACGGCTGGAACGACACCGCCGCGGAGCGCGGACAGTCGGGGTGCGTGGATCGGTTCACCGTTGACTCGGTCCAGCAACTGTTCGAAGCGCAGGTCCGGCTGACGCCAGACGCTGTCGCGGTGGTGTACGAAGGCGCGCAGCTAAGCTATGCGGAACTGAACGCGCGCGCCAACCAGTTGGCCCACTATCTGCGCCGCGCCGGTGTGGGGCCGGACATGACGGTCGGTCTGTGCGTGGAACGCTCGCTGGACATGGCCATTGGCGTGCTCGGTGCGCTCAAGGCCGGCGCCGCCTATGTGCCGCTCGACCCGGCCTATCCGCCTGAGCGCCTGGCGTACATGCTCGCTGATGCGCGCCCGGCGGTGCTGCTTACCCAGCAGCGCTTCATTGACGGCGGCGAGCTGCAGCCCGGCGGCGACATTGCCGTGTTCTGTCTCGACACCCAGGCGGCGCAACTCGATGCGCTGCCCACGTCTGATCCGCACAACAGCACCGGCCCCGACAACCTGGCTTACGTGATCTACACGTCAGGCTCCACCGGCAAGCCGAAAGGCACCTCGCTGCCGCACCGCGCATTGGCTAATCTGCTGATCTGGAGCGAGCAAGCCTTGCCCAAGCCGCGCCGCGCGCTGCAGTTCGCGTCCGTCAGCTTCGATGTCAGCTTCTGCGAAATGTTCACCAGCTGGCAGTCCGGCGGCACCTTGTTCATCGTGCCGGAAGACGTGCGCGTCGATCCTTATGCGCTGGCCGAGTTCATGACGCGCCACGCGATCGAAACGGCCACGCTGCCGGTGCTGGTCCTGCAGACCATTGCAGCGATCGCGCCGTCGGCACGGGTCGAGCTGTCGCACCTGAAAGAGATCATCGCCACCGGCGAAGCCTTGTCCGTCACCAGCGCCCTGCGCGACTTCCTGCGCCTGGACGGGCGCCGCCTGCACAACCATTACGGGCCGTCCGAAACCCACGTCGTCACAGCCTATACGCTGCCCGCAGATGGAACGTCTGGATCCGGATTGCCGCCCATCGGTCGCCCGATCGACCATACCCAGATCTACCTGCTCGACGCCAACCTCGCGCCGGTCGCCATCGGCGTGACCGGCGACCTGTACATCGCGGGCGAGAACCTGGCGCGCGGGTACCTGAACCGCCCCGACCTGACGGCGGAAAAGTTCATCCCCAATCCGTTTTGCCCCACACCGGGTGCGCGCATGTACCGCTCGGGCGACCTGGCGCGCTATCTGGCCGACGGCAACATCGAATACCTCGGCCGCAAGGACGGGCAAATCAAGCTGCGCGGCTTTCGCATCGAACTGGGCGAAATCGAAACGCGTATCCTGGCCATGGAGGAAGTGCGCGACGCCATTGTGATGCTGCGCGAAGACCAACCCGGCGACAAGGTCCTGGTAGCCTATCTGACGCTGGCGCAGGGCGTGCAAAGCGAACGGGTGAATGACCTTGGCGCTGCGCTCAGGCAGGTGCTGCCCGACTACATGGTGCCGGCGCATTTCGTGGTGCTGGAGAGCTGGCCGTTAACCGTCAACGGCAAGATCAACCGCAAGGCGCTGCCGGCGCCGCAGATGCTGCGCGGCGAGCATGGCTTTTGCGCGCCACGCACGGCGACTGAACAGACGCTGGCGCAGATCTGGGCCGGCTTGCTCAAGCTCGACCAGGTGGGCGTTCACGATAATTTTTTCCATATCGGCGGCCATTCGCTGCTGGCCACGCAAGTGCTGGCCAAGGTGCGCGCCACGTTCGCGCTCGAGCTGCCGCTGCGCGCGCTGTTTGACGCGCCGACGCTCAGCGCGCTGGCCCAGCGCATCGATCAGGCGCGCAAGGAGCAGGGCGCTGCAAACGGGCTGCCGGCATTGCCGGCTATCGCGCGGGCCGACCGCAACGCGCCGCTGGCGCTCTCGTTCGGCCAGCAGCGATTGTGGTTCATCGACCAGCTGGAAGGCAGCACGGCGCTGTATAACGTACCGGCTGCTGTGCGCCTGCGCGGCAGTCTGGACGCCGATGCGCTGGCGCGCAGCCTGAGCGAAATCATGCGCCGCCATGAATCGCTGCGCACCCGTTTTGCCAATGTGGGCGGGGAGCCGCGCCAGCTTGTGATCCCTGCGACTGGCTGTGCGCTCGCGTTCACGGACCTAACCGAGCTAACCGGCCTGGACGGCGCCGGGCGCGAAGCGCAAGCCGCCCAGTTGGCCTGTGAAGAAGCGCAAACCCCGTTCAGGCTGGACGGCGGCGCACTGCTGCGCGCCCGGCTGATTCGCATGGCGCCGGACGAGCACATCGTGCTGCTAACGATGCACCACATCGCCTCGGACGGCTGGTCGATCGGCATCCTGGTGCGCGAACTGGCCGCGCTGTACACGGCCTATGCGCAAGGGCAGGCGTCGCCGCTGCCGGAACCGGCGATCCAGTATGCCGATTTCGCCCAGTGGCAGCGCGCCTGGCTGCAGGGAGACACGCTGGCGCAGCAACTGCTCTACTGGAAGGAGCAATTGAGCGGTGCGCCAACCTTGCTGACCTTGCCGACCGACCGTCCGCGGCCGGCTTCGCCAAGCCATCGCGGCGCCAGTCTCACCTTCGTCATCGGCGCGGCCACCACGGCCGCCTTGCAAACGCTCAGCCGCGACGCTGGCGCCACCTTGTTCATGACCTTGACCGCAGCCTTCAACGTGCTGCTGGCGCGCCATGCCGGGCAGAGCGACATTTGCATCGGCACGCCGATCGCGAATCGCCGCCACGCCGAGCTGGAGCCGCTGATCGGCTTTTTTGTCAATACGCTGGTGCTGCGCACCCAGGTCGATGGCACCACCTCCTTCAGCGAACTGCTGCAGCAGGTGCGCGCCACCGCGCTGGCCGCGTATGCGCACCAGGACCTGCCGTTCGAGCAGCTGATCGAAGCGCTCAATCCCGAGCGCCACACCAGCCACGCACCGGTGTGCCAGGTGATGCTGGCGCTGCAAAATACGCCGGACGACGCGCTGGCGTTGCCAGGCCTGCGCATGGACGTGCTGCCGGCGGCGCAACTGCCGGCCAAGCTCGACCTGACCTGGTATGCGCGCCAAGAGGGCGCTCAGTTGCTCTGCACCTTTGAATACAGCACCGATCTGTTCGACGCGGCGAATATGGCGCGCATGGCGGGGCACCTGACACGCCTGCTCGACGCGGTGGCGGCCGACCCGGCGCATCAAGTGGGCACGCTGCCGATGCTGTCGGCGGGCGAGCGCGAACAGTTGCTGGTCACGTGGAACCAGACCGATGTCGCCTATCCCACCGCGCCATGCATCCACCAATTGTTCGAAGCGCAGGTGGCGCGCACGCCGGACCAGGTGGCGCTTAGCTGCCAAGGTGAACGAATCAGCTTCGCGCAATTAAATGCCCGCGCCAACCGCGCCGCACACAGTCTGCGCGCGCGCGGCATCGAACCGGGGGCGGTGGTCGGGGTCTGCCTGGAGCGCAATGCGGACTTGATCGTCGCGCTGCTGGCGGTGCTCAAAGCCGGCGCCGCCTACCTGCCGCTGGACCCGGCCTATCCGGCCGAGCGCTTGCGCTTCATGCTGGACGACGCCGCCACCACGCTGGTGCTGGCGCATGCCCGCTTTGGCGACCTTGTGGCGGGCTCCAAGGCGCCGGTCCAGGTAATCGACAGCGCCTGGGGCGAGGGCGAAAGCGCCGCCAACCCGGCGCCGCTTGTCTCCCCGCAGGACCTGGCCTACCTGATCTACACCTCCGGCTCGACCGGCAAGCCCAAAGGCGTGGCGATTGAACACCGCGCCACCGTCACGCTGCTGCACTGGGCGCGCGACGCCTTTACGCCGGCACAGCGCGCCGGCATGCTGGCCTCGACCTCGGTGTGCTTTGACCTGTCGGTATTCGAGGTCTTTGTGCCCCTCAGCTGGGGCGGGCGCATCCTGCTGGTGGAAAATGCGCTGCATCTGCCGACCATGCAGGACCAGGGCAGTCTCACCTTCATCAATACCGTCCCTTCGGCGATGACGGAACTGGTGCGCTTGAACCAGGTGCCGGCCGGCGTCAAAGTGGTCGGCCTGGCCGGAGAACCCCTACAAAACGCGCTGGCGCAAAGTCTTTATCAGGCGGGCGTCGAAAGCGTCTATAACCTGTATGGACCGTCGGAAGACACCACCTACTCGACGTTCGACCGGATCGCGCCGGGCAGCCTGGATGCAGTCTCGATCGGGCGCCCGGTCGCCAACACGTGCCTGTACATCCTGGACGCGTTCCTGCAGCCGGTGGCGCTGGGCGTGGCCGGTGAACTGTACATTGGCGGCGCCGGCCTGGCGCGCGGCTATCTGCACCGTCCCGAGTTGACGCAGGCGGCCTTCATTGCCGACCCGTTCAGCACCGCGCCGGGCGCGCGCCTGTACCGGACCGGCGACCTGGCGCGTTACCGCGCCGACGGCCGCGTCGATTACCTCGGGCGCATCGATCACCAGGTCAAGCTGCGCGGCTACCGCATCGAACTGGGCGACATCGAAGCGGCGCTCTTGAACCACGGCGCCGTGCGTGAAGCGGTGCTGCAGGTACGTGAAGACAAGCCTGGTGAGCGGCGTTTGGTCGCCTACCTGGTGGCCGCCGGCGATGCGCCGGATGTGGGCGTGCTGCGCAGCTTCTTGCTGGGCAAGCTGCCGGGCTACATGGTGCCGTCGGCCTTTGTCGTGCTCGCGCAGTTGCCGCTCACGCCCAACGGTAAGGTTGACCGCAAGGCACTGCCGGCACCCGTGCTGCCTGCCACGCTCGCGGCAGCGCCCGAGGTCATGACGGCCACGCAGCAGCAAGTGGCCGCCATCTGGCGCGAGCTGCTGGGCGTGCCGCAGGTGGGACTGCATGACAATTTCTTCGACCTGGGCGGGCATTCGCTGCTGGCGCTGCGGATGGTTGCGGAACTCGAGCAAAAGCTGGCCTGGCGCGGTTCGGTGGCCGCAGTCTTTGAGCATCCGACGCTGGCGCAGCTGGCCGACCGGGTGACCCTCGATGGCGCTGAAGTGCATGAAGCTCGCCTCGAAACAGTGGTAGGCGACAGCAACGACGCGCCACTGTCGTTCGCCCAACAGGGCGTCTGGTTCATGCATCAATTCGATGTGGCCCGCGCCGCCTACCTGATGCCGGCCGCAGTGCGCATTGACGGACCGCTCGACGCCGACTGCCTGCATGCGGCGCTGCGCCAGCTGACGCAGCGCCAGCACAGCCTGCGCACGGGCTTTGTCACGCAAGACGGGGTGGCGCTGCAGCGGGTGTTTGCCGAGGTGGCCATTGACCTGCCGGTGCTTGACATCGGCCCCGGCACCGAGGAAGAACTGGCCGCCCGCACCAGCGCGCAAATCGCCGCGTTCAGGAACCAGGATTTCGATCTGGCCCAGGCGCCGCTGTGGCGCTGCATGCTGCTGCGCGCCACGCCAGAGCGCCACGTGCTGCTGCTCGTGCAGCACCATATTGTCTCGGACGGCTGGTCGGCCCATATCCTCATCAGCGAACTGGTGACGCTGTATCTGGCGCAGCGCGATCAGCGCGCGGCGCAGTTGCCGCCTTTGACGCTCCAGTATGCCGATTTTGCGCGCCGCGAGCGCCGTGAACTCGATGAGGACGCGTTCCGGGAGCCACTCGCCTATTGGCGCACCCAGCTTGCACAACTGCCCCCGCCGTTCGAACTGGCCGGCAGCAAGGCGGCGCCGCTGGAAAGAAGCTACCGCGGCGCGGTGCGCTATTTTGTGGTGCCGGCCGACGTGCGCGGCGCGCTGGCCGCGTATGCGCGCACGCAGCGCGTCTCGGTCTACATGGCCACGCTGACGGCGTTCACGCTGGTGCTCGGCCACTACGGGCGCCAGCGCGACATCGTAATCGGTTCACCCGCAGTGAACCGCCCGCGCGCCGAACTGCAAAATCTGATCGGCTATTTTGTCGATTCGCTGGTGCTGCGCCTGCGCTTTAATGAGCGCATGGCGCTGCCTGAACTGATCGGCGAGAGCCGCAAGGTGGTGCTTGAGGCGCAGCAGCACCGCGCCATCCCGTTCGAGCAACTGGTCGACAAGCTGCGCGTCGAACGGTCGCTTGGCAGCACACCGCTGTTCCAGGTGTGGTTCAACTACCAGAACGATTTGGGCGCCATCGTCGATGCCGACAATCTGCGTCTGACGCCTTTGCCGATCGACGACGACGTGGCCAAGTTCGACCTGTCGCTGACGATCAGTGAAACCGACGATGAGCTGCGCGGCTATCTGACCTATGCGGTCGATCGCATCGATGACGCCCAGGCCAAATGCGTCATCGAGCGCCTGTGCGACCTGCTGCGTCTGATGCCTGCGATGGGGGCGCCTTCGTTGGGCGCGATCGACGAGGCGCTCGACGCCTTGGCGGCGCAGCGCGAGCAGGAGGCGCAGGCCGAGCGCAGCAAGCAGGACGGCGCGTTCCTGCGCTCGCTGCGGGCGCGGCGCACTTCCTTGCCGGCCGGGTAAGCAGGCAACTGCGCGCTTGAACACAACGACAATACAACATTGATGAAGCTAGGAAGTAATAATGACCATGACCATGACCACCGACCGCGCTGAGCCATGCGCCGTGTCCCCGCAGCAGCGCATGATCTGGCGCGAGCTGCGAAAGGGCGCGCCGTGTCGGGCTGTTGCGCTTGGCATGAGCGATGCCGCGCCTGACGACGAGCATCTGGCGGCCGCCGCCCACGCGCTGCTGCGCTCGCACCCTTTGCTGCGTTCGCGCTTTACTGGCACCGATGCCGGCCTGCCTGCCGGCGCCACCGATGGCGCAGACATGTCCGCTTTGCTGTCCCGGCTCGCCTTGCCCGCGGAGATGGAATTGGCATGGGAGGCGCTGCACGGTCTCGACCTTGGCACGGTCGCACAGGCGGTGCTTTACCATGGACACAGCCAACTGCCGGACGGGCGCTGGCTGTGCGCGGTGGCCATGCCCGGTATGCATGCGGATGGCGCAAGCGCGGCTGCGGTGCTGGAAACGCTGTACGCGCGCCCGGTTATCGGAGCCGATGCGATCCCTTATGACGACCTGGCCCTGTGGTGGGATGATCAACTGCTTGACGAAGAGCGCGCCGACGGGCGCCGCCATTGGCGCGCACTGCCGGTGCCAATTGTTCCACCGCTGCCGGCCGAACGCGAGGCGGCAGGGGTCATGGAGAGCGGCACGCGGGTGCGCCGCACCTTGGCAGAACCGGCTTGCCGGCGCCTGCAGGCGCTGTGCCAGGCGCTGCAAATCGATAGTGAAACCTGGCTGCTGGCCGTCTGGGGCGAGCTGTTGCGCCGCGTGGTTGGGGGCGAGGCCGATACGGTGCTGCCGCTGTGGCTGCGTGACGGCGGACGCGACATGCAGGAGCTTGCCGATACGCTCGGCCCGGTCGCCAAGCTGCTGCCGGTGGCGATGCCGGTGTCCACAGATGCGCCGTTTTCGCGCCAGCTGCGCGTCTGGCAGGCGGCGCTGCAGCAGTCGCGGCGCTGGGCCAGCGATTTCGAACCCGCACAGGTAGAGCGTCTGGCCCCAAGCGCGGCAGGTCCCGCGTGCCCGTTGCAGTTTGCCTGCTATCCCCAGCGCCCGGCCGGTCTGGATCTGGCGCGCCATGCCGACGTGCTGGCTGCCCATCGCTTGCGCTTGAGCGCCTGGATTGGCGAGGCCGGCTGGGCCACGGTGGAAATCGACGCCGATGCGTCATTCGGCCACGCGTATGGCGCGCGCTTGCTGGACCAGTTCATGGCGGCCCTGAACGCGACCCTGGACGACCCTGAGGTGGCGGCCAACCGGCTTGCCTTGCTCGATGATGCCGCGCGCGAGGAAGTGCTCACGCGCTTTAACCCTGCGTTCACTGTTCGCCGGGACGACGAAGATGTGGCGCTGCGGTTTGCCGCCCAGGCGCGCAGCGCGCCGCACCGCGTGGCGGTGGAAGACGAGGCGGGCGCCTGGACCTATGCTCAGCTGGACCATGCGGTGGAGGCGCTCGTGCGGCGCATGCGCGAGGCCGGTGTCGGACCTGAGGACCGGGTCTGCATCTGCCTTGAGCGCACCCGCGCCTTGCCGCTGGCCGTGCTGGCCGCGCTGCGCGCCGGTGTCGCCTATGTGCCGCTCGACCCGGCGCTGCCGCCGGCGCGCATGGCGGCGGTGCTGGCCCAGGCCAGGCCTGCGCTGGTGCTGGCCGATGCGCACACGGGCGCGCTGTTGCCGGCGCTCGCCTGCACGGTGCTGATGGTCGATGCCGCCGCGCTGGAGCAAGAGGGCGCCGCAGCCGGCCCCCCCGCTACTTTGCAGGCGCTGGCGCCGCAGCAGGCAGCGTATGTCATGTTCACGTCCGGCTCGACCGGCGCGCCCAAGGGCGTGGTGGTGCCGCGCGCGGCGCTGGCCAATTTTCTGGTGGCCGTCGGGCTAACGCATCGGCTTGGCGAGGACGACGCGGTGCTCGGTCTCACCTCGCTTTCTTTCGATATCGCCGGACTCGAATTGCTGTTGCCGCTGGTCGAGGGCGCTCGCCTGGTGCTCGCTTCGGCCGCCAGCGCGCGCGACCCGGAAGCGATTGCCAGGCTGGTAGAGCGCACTGGCGTGACGCTGATGCAGGCAACGCCCGCCACCTGGCAGCTGCTGTGCGAAAGCACCTGGCCAAAGACCGACAAGCCGCTGCGCGTACTGTGCGGTGGCGAAGCGATGAGCGCGTCGCTGGCCAGGGCACTGCTTGAGCGCGTGAGCGAGGTGTGGAATATGTACGGCCCCACCGAAACCACCATCTGGTCCACTTCGCACCGGCTCACGGCGGCGCTGTCGCAGCCTTTGATCGGGCGCCCGTTGCGCAACACCTTTTGCCATGTGCTCGACGCGTATCTGGAACCGGCGCCGGTGGGCGTGACTGGTGAACTGTATATCGGCGGCGACGGCGTGGCGCGCGGCTACTTCGACCGGCCCGACCTGACGGCTGAGCGCTTCGTGCCGGATTTGTTCGGAACGCCCGGCGCGCGCCTGTATCGCACCGGCGACCTGGCCCGCTACCGTGCCGACGGCACCCTCGAATGCCTGGGTCGCATCGACCAGCAGGTCAAGATCCGCGGCTTCCGGGTCGAGCCGGGGGAAATCGAGGCGGCGCTGGTGCGCGCGCCGGGCGTTGGCCAGGCGCTCGTCATGCTGCGCGAAGACGACCCTGGTGCGCCAAAGCTGGTGGCGTATGTGACGGCGCGCGAGGCCCCCAAAGGGGACCAGGCCGGCGGGCCATCGTTCAGCGTGTACTTCTTTGGCGCGGACGGCTTGAACGCCGAGGAAGGCTACAGCCTGTATTTTTCGGCTGCCGAGTTCGCCGACGAGCATGGTTTTGAAGCGGTTTGGACGCCCGAGCGGCACTTCCACCCGGTTGGCGGCCTGTATCCGAATCCGGCGGTGCTCAACGCCGCGCTGGCCGGGCGCACGCGCCGCGTTCACCTGCGCGCTGGCAGCGTGGTGCTGCCCTTGCACTCGACCTTGCGCGTGGCCGAAGAATGGGCCGTGGTCGATCAGATTTCGGGCGGGCGGGCCGGATTGGCCATTGCGTCCGGCTGGCACCCGCGCGACTTTGTGCTGGCGCCGCAGCGCTATGCCCCGGCCGAACGCATCCCTGCCATGCTGGCCGGGATGCGCGATCTGCGCGCGCTGTGGCGTGGCGAAGCCATCCAGCTGCGCGACGGCGCCGGCAACCTGGTCGACGTGCGCAGCTACCCGAAACCGCGGCAGGCGGACATTCCGCTGTGGATCACCTCGGCAGGCAACGCGCAGACCATTGAAACGGCGGCCGCGCACGGCGCCAACCTGTTGACGCACCTGCTCGGCCAGACCATGGAAACGCTGGCCGACAATGTCAGGCTGTACCGCGATGCGCTGGCGCGCCACGGTTTCGATCCGGCGTCGCGGCGCGTGACGCTGATGGTGCACACGTACCTGGGCGAGACGCGCGAGGAAGCGGTGGAGGCGGCGCGCGAACCCTTCCTTGAATACATGCGTTCGCACATTGGCCTGCTCGAGTCGCTGGTGCGCAGCCTGGGCGTCGAGCATCGGGGACTGGGAGCGCAAGACCTGGAAAACGCCGTTGCCTTCGCCTTTGAACGCTACTCGCGCACCGCCTCGCTGATCGGTTCCCCCGAAGACGCGGTGCACGTGGTGCACCAGTTGCACGCCCTGGGCGTGGACGAAATCGCCTGCCTGATTGACTGGATGCCGGCAGCGCAGGCGCTGGCGGGACTGCAGCGCGTACCGGCGCTGCGTGAGATGGCGGCCACGCGCCCCATGCGGCTCGACGCGGACAGCCTGCGCAGCCATTGCCAACGCGTGCTGCCCGACTACATGACGCCCTCGGCATTTTTGGTGCTGGAGCGCTTTCCGCTCACGGTCAACGGCAAGGTGGACCGGCGCGCATTGCCCGCGCCGCAGTCGGCGGCCGATGCAGCCGATGCAGCCGACGGCGCGCCTTTCGAGGTGCCGCGCGAGGGGGTTGAGCAGATTCTGGCCGAGATCTGGGCGCGCGTATTGCGCCGCCCGCGCGTGGGCCGGCGCGATCATTTTTTCCATCTTGGGGGCGACTCCATCCTGGCGATCCAGGTCATTGCCCGCGCCCGCGAGGCCGGACTGCGCATCACCCCGCGCGAGCTGTTCCTGCATCCCACGCTGGAACGGCTGGCGGCAGTCGCCATGGTTGCCCGTCCCGACACGGCCGAGCAAGGCCTGGTGACCGGAGGCTTGACGCTGATGCCGATCCAGCGCTGGTTTTTTGACCTGGAACTGCCCGCGCCCCATCACTTCAATCAGTCGCTGGTGTTGGCCGCTGACGATGGCATCGATGTCACGCTGTTGGCCGAGGCGATGGACGCGGTGCTGGCCCACCATGACGCGCTGCGCCTTAAGTTTGTACGCACTGACGGCGCCTGGCAGGCGGAACACGCCGCCCCTGTTGGTGACACCGTGGTGCCGGCGCATGATCTCTCGACGCTGGCCGAACCTGCACGCGACGCGCGCTTTGCCGCGCTGGCCGATGCGCTGCAGGCCGACGCGCGCCTGGAAGACGGCAAACTGCTGCGCTGCGCAGCCGTGCGCTGGGATCAGCGCGCATGGCGCTTGCTGCTGGTGGGGCACCACTTGATCGTCGACGGCCTGTCCTGGCGCGTGATCGTCGAAGACTTGTCGAGCGCATATCGCCAGCGGGTGCGCGGGCAAGCCGTGGCCTTGCCGCTCAAGACCGCGTCGTTGCGCGAATGGAGCGAACGCCTCGGCGCGCTGGCGCAAGACCCCGGCGTGCTGGCCGAATTGCCGCACTGGGAAGCTGCCTGCGCGGCGGCCACGCGCGTACCCGCAGCTGCGCTCGATGCCGGCACCGTTCCCGAGCCGATCGTCCATAGCGTGCACCTGGATGTGGGGACCACCGCCGCGCTGGTGCAGCAAGTGCCAGCCCTGTTCCGCACCCGCATCGACGACCTGCTGCTGACCGCTCTGTCGAGCGTACTGGCGGCGTGGACCGGCAGCACCACCGTCGGCTTTGACCTGGAGTCGCACGGGCGCGAGGCGCTGTTCGACGACATCGACGTGTCGCGTACCGTGGGCTGGTTCACGTCGCTATACCCGGTGCGCATCGCGCTCGGTGGCGAGACCGACCCGCTGTGCCTGTTAAAGTCGGTAAAAGAACAGTTGCGCACCATTCCCCGCCACGGCATCGGCTACGGTGTGCTGCGTTACAGCGCCGGCGCGCCTTCGCTGGCGGCTGGGGCCGCCAATGCGGTGTGCTTCAATTATCTGGGCCAGATTGGCGCCGTCTTCGACGAGCAGGCGCTGTTCGCGCCGGCTACGCAGCCGCGCGGCCTGGAGCGCGACGCCGCCAATCGGTCGCCCAATCCGCTTGAAGTAAATGCGGTCATTATCGACGGCGAGCTGCACGTTTCATGGAGCAGCCAGGATAGCGCGCTCGATGCTGCCACGGTGGCGTGGCTGGCCGCGTCGTTCATGGAGCGGTTGCGCGGCCTGGTAGATGCCTGCCTGGCCTCGGCCGGCGGCTACACCCCGTCCGACTTTCCGCTGGCCGCCGTTGGCCAGGACTGGCTCGACGCACTGCACGCACGCGACGATGCGGCCGGCAATGCGGTGGAAGATTTGCTGGCGCTGACACCAATCCAGCAGGGCGTGTTGCTGCACTCGCTGATGCATGCCGGCAGTGGCATGTATGTGCAGCAGATGCGCAGCGAGTACGACGGCTCGCTCGACGTCAAGGTGCTGCAGGGGGCGCTGCAGGCGATGCTCGATCGGCATGCGGTGTTGCGCGGCACTGTTGTATGGGAGGGCGTGCAGACGCCGCTGATGATCGTCTACCGCCACGTGGCCGTGGAACTGGTGGTGCACGACTGGCGCATGCACGACGCGGCAATGGTGGCCATGAAGCGCGCCGATTTCCTGGCCGAGGACCGGGCCCTTGGCTTTAACGAACCGGGCCAGCTGCTGCAGCGCTTTACGCTGCTGCGCCTGTCCGACGCTACATACGAGCTGGTCTGGACTTGCCACTACCTGTTGTTCGACGGCTGGTCATTCGCCGAGCTGCAGCGGCAATTCCTTGCCGATTTTGCGGCTCTGGCCCAGGGGCAGGCGCTGCAGGCGCCGCCGCCGCGCCCGTTCAGCGACTACGTCGCATGGCTGGCGCTCCAGGATCATGGCGAGGCGCAGCGGTTCTGGCGCGAGCAGTTGTCAGACATCGAGCAAGCAACGCCGCTGATGCTGGACCATCGCGGGCAGGAACGCCACGGCCACGGCGTGATCGAACTGGTGATCGAGCCGCCCGAGACGGCGCAACTGGCGGCCTTTGCCACCAGCGGCGGCCTGACCATGAACACGGTGGTGCAGGGCGTGTGGGCGCTGCTGCTCGCGCGCCTGTCGCAAGAGCGCACGGTGGTGTTCGGCTGCACGGTATCGGGCCGGCCGGCGGAACTGCCCGGCGTTGAAACCATGATCGGCATGTTCGTCAACAGCTTGCCGGTGCGGGTCGATATCGACGACGCCTTGCCGCTGCGCGAGTGGCTCTCGGCGCTGCAGCAGCGCCTGGCGGAAATGCGGCGCTTTGAAGCCATGCCGCTGACGCAAATCCAGGCGTGCAGCGGCCTGCCGTCCGGTGCGCCCTTGTTCGAGTCGCTGGTGGTGTTCGAGAATTTCCCGATCGACGACGTCTTGAAGCGGGGTGGACATCGCTTGCCGATCCGCTCGCTGTCGGTCCAGGAGCAAACCAATTACCCGCTCACCCTCACCGTGACCGCGGGTGACAAGCTGGCGCTGGCGTTGAGCTACGACTATGCGCGTTTCGACGAGCAGGCTGGCGAAGCCATCATGGCCATGCTGCGCATCCTGTTAGCTTCGCTGCTGACGGCGGCGCAACTGCCGCAAGGCCGGCTGGGCGACCTGGTGCTGCTGGACCCGGCGCAGGAATCCATGCTGGTGCGCGAGTGGAACCGGACGGGCAGGGTGGACGCAGATGGCCAGACCGTGCATGGCCTGGTGCAGGCGCAGGCCCTGCGCACGCCGCAGGCGGTGGCGCTGCGCTGCGGCGAGCAGACCTGGAGCTACCAGCAGCTCGAACACAGATCGAACCGGCTCGCGCACGAGCTCAGATCGCGCGGTTGCGGCCCCGGCGTGCGGGTTGGCGTGTGCCTGCCGCGTACGCCCGACATGGTGGCGGCGCTGCTGGCGGTGATGAAGAGCGGCGCCGCGTATGTGCCGCTCGATCCGGCCTACCCGGCCGAACGGCTGGCCTTGATGGCCGGGGACGCGCAATTGAAGCTGGTGCTGTGCGACGCGCAGTGGGCGCAATTGGCGCCGCCGGATTGCCTTGAACTGGGCTGCCTGGTGGACGCAACGCTGGCAGCCGAGCGTCCGGCCACGGCGTTGCCTGAGTGCGCACGGCCGTACGACCTGGCCTATGTGATCTACACTTCGGGTTCGACCGGCCGGCCCAAGGGCGTGGCGATTGAACACCGCAGCTCGGTGGCGATGATTCACTGGGTGCGGGAGAGCTTCACGGCGCAGGAGCTGGGCGGCATGTTGGCCAGCACTTCGGTATGCTTCGACCTGTCGGTGTTCGAGCTGTTCGCGCCGCTGTCCATGGGCGGCACGGCGGTACTGGTGGAGAACGCGCTGGAGTTGCCGCAGCTGGCGCAGGCGGTCAGCTTCGTCAATACGGTGCCTTCGGCCATGATCGAACTGCTGCGCCATGGCACGCTGCCCGCGAGCGTCACAGCGGTGGGACTGGCTGGCGAACCGCTGACGGACTCGCTGGTGCAGCGCATTTTTGAGCGCTCGCAAGTGCAGGCAGTGTACAACCTGTACGGGCCTTCCGAGGACACCACCTATTCGACCTGGGATGTGGTGCGCCGGGGCGAGCGGCGCGAGATGACGATTGGCCGGCCTTTGACGGGCACCCAGGCGTACGTGCTGGACTTGTGCGGGCGGCCGCTGCCGGTGGGAGTGGCGGGCGAGCTGTATCTGGGCGGGCAAGGTCTGGCGCGCGGCTACCTGGGTCGGCCGGACCTGACGGCCGAGCGCTTTGTGCCCGATCCGTTCAGCGAACAGGCTGGCGCCAGGTTGTACCGCACGGGCGACCGGGTCAAGTGGCGCGCGGACGGCCGGCTGGCGTTCCTGGGCCGGATCGACCACCAGGTCAAGCTGCGCGGCTACCGGATCGAACTGGGCGAAGTGGAGGCGGCGCTGCGCGTGCAAGAGGGCGTGCAGGAAGCGCTGGCGATGGTGCGCGACGAAGGCGAGGCCGGTCCGCGCTTGCTGGCCTGGGTGGTACCCAAGGCCGGCGCGGTATTGGCGGCGGCGGACTTGAAGGCGCTCTTGCAGCGCAGCTTGCCAGGGTATATGGTGCCGTCTGCGATGGCCGTGCTGGCGGCGTTTCCGCTCACGCCAACGGGCAAGATCAACCGGCGCGCATTGGCCTCGCCGGTGCTGGGCGCAACTGCCCCGGCAGCGCCCGAGTCGATGACCGCCACGCAGCAGCAGATCGCCGCCATCTGGCGCGAACTGCTCGGCGTGCCGCAGGTGGGCCTGCACGACAATTTCTTCGACCTTGGCGGGCATTCGCTGCTGATGCTGCGCACGCTCGGCCAATTGCGCGAGCTGGGCGGCAATGCTGCCGGGCTGGACATCGTCGACCTGTTCACCTACCCGACGGTGGCCGCGCTCGCGCAGCGGCTGGCGGCCGATGAGCAGCAAGCGGCCCACAGCGCGGCCACGGCGGCGTCGCGCATCCAGGACAGCGCCGCGCGGCAGCGGGCGGCGCAGCAACAGCAACGTAACAAGCACCTGAAAAGCAAACATGCCAGCACAACCTAGCACGATGGAACTGACAGACGTCGACCATGCACTTGGCGCCTCCCGGGGCGGCAAACTGCTGCATGCCCCACTGTATAATCCGCCGCTTTGCGCCACTTGCCAGGGAGAAACGTCATTGAAAACGCTGCGCTGCCCACGCTCAAGGAGCGGGCAATGATGCTCCGGATGCTGGGTCTGCGTTTGCTCTGGTACAAGAACGCAACCGCGCAATTGCTGATGCGCCGCTGGCAAACCATTTTGCTGGCCGTGGGAACCATGGCGCCGGTGGGCGGATCCTTGCTCGGCGTGGCGGCCTATCCCGTGCTGGCACTGCTCGCGCCTGAACACGGCGTTGCCTGGCGCGTGGGGGCGATCGGGCTGTGGCAGGGTTGTTGGGCCTTGTGGGCAATGATGCAGCGCGATCAATTGCACGGCGGCGTATTCACTGACTACGCCCGCGCGCTGCCCATTGGGCGCCGCACCAGGCGCGCCGTGGATCTGGTGGTGCTGTTTTTGGCCGACACGCCGCTGCTCATTCCGTTCGTGGCCGCCTTGATCGCCGTCCTCTTCAAGCACGCCATGCCCTGGGAAGTCATCAAGGGTACGATGCTGATCGCTTTCCTGCTGGTCACGCAGCTGTGCGCCCAGATAGCGATCCTGCAGAACCGCCCGCAAGTGGTGCCTAGCTTTTTGGCGATCAATCTGTGGGTTGCCATCGCGCTCGCGCTGCCCCCGCTGTGGGCCGCGCTTGGCGTGACGATTGCCCTGGGTGCCAGCCTGGTGGCCCTGGTGGCGGACGTGCCGGCCATGCCGCGCCGTGCCAACGATGCCTTGCGCGGCCTGTTGCTGCCGCTGGGGCGACGTTTGTCCTGGCTGTTCCAGCAACTGCCGCCGCATGTGCGGCTCTCGCTTGCCATCCTGTATAGACAGCATTATTCGATCATGCTGGGCAAGTTTTTCACTTGCATGCTGGTGCTGTTCACCTGCCTGGGCTTGATGTCGGTGTGGCAGTACGATTACCGCTGCCTGCCCACGGCGGTGATCGCCTCGACGCTGATCGCGCTCGCCTCCAGTGGGCTGTACCGCCCGCTGGAAATGGCCCACGAGGCGGCGCGCTCGCTGAGCGGCGCCTTGCCTTTGCGCGCCCGCTGGTCGGTGGCGCCGGACACGGTGGCGATCCTGAGCTTCGGTCTGCCGTTTGTGCTGGCGCTGGTCTGGACCTTGCACTCGCGTGTGGGCCTGCCGGCCTTGTCCGCCCTGGTGTACGTCGCCAGTTTCATGCTGCTGTCAACCGTGCTGCGCTGGCCGCAGCTGTTCTCGAGCCGGCATGCTGTTGTGTCCAGTTCCCTGCTGGCCGTGCTGTGGACGGTCGGGACGGCTAATATTTTCCCAATTTTAAAGATTTCATGATGCTACGTTTCGATAACGTTTCAAAGTCCTTCAATAAGCGGAAAGTGCTTGACGGCATGAGCCGCAACTTTCCCACGGGACTGTACGCCCTGCACGGCAGCAATGGCATCGGCAAGTCCACGCTGCTGGCCATCCTGGCGGGCATTCTGGCCCCCGATTCAGGCGCCATCGAGATTGACGGCTGCTCCTTGCTCGGTTCACCGGAAGCGGCCAAGGCCAAGCTTTCCTTCGTGCCTGACGATTGTCCGGTCTATCCTTTCATGCGGGGGCGCGAACTGCTGCAGTTCGTCGCGCAGGCAAAGCGGGTAACCGTTACCCAAAAGGTCGAAGACTTGATCGACCAGTTCGGCATGCGCCACTATCTGGACACGCGTTTCGGCCAGATGTCGCTGGGCACGCAAAAGAAAATGATGCTGGCCGCGGCCTGGATCGGCGAGCCGTCCGTGCTGCTGCTCGATGAACCGAGTAATGGCCTGGACGGCGCCACGCGCGACGTGCTGATCGCGCGCCTGCGTGACATGGGGCGCAATGCGGTCGTGCTCATGTCCACCCACGATGCCGACTTCGCCACTGCCGTCGGAGCCGAGGTGATTGCCTTTGCCAGCCTGCAAGGCGCCGGGACGCCGGTTGGGGCGGCAAAGTGAGCGCGCCCGATTCGACTGTTTTGCCCGCTGCACTGCCATACGTCTCGGTCATCGTTCCCACCTTCAACGGCGCAGACACCTTGCCTGCGCTGCTGGCAGCACTGGCGGCCCAAACCTACCCGCGCGAGCGGATGCAGGTGCTGGTGGCCGACGATGCTTCCACCGATGGCACGGCAGCCCTGCTGGCGCAGCATGCCCCGCAGGTGCAGCATGTGCGCCTGGACCGCAACCGCGGCTCGTACGCGGCGCGCAACGCGGCGCTGGCGCAGGCGCGCGGCGACATCATCGCCTTCACCGACGCCGATTGCCAGCCGCATCCGGACTGGCTGCTGCAGGGCGTGCGCGCACTCCAGCAGCAGGGTGGGGGACTGGTGGCCGGCGCGGTGGCGATCGAGCCGGTTGCGCGGGCGTCGGTGGTGCAGCGCTACGACCAAGCGTTCGGGATCCAGCAAGCGTTTTTTGCCCTGCGCAAGCGCTTTGGCGCCACCGCCAATCTGCTGGTCGACCGGCGCGTGCTGGCCACCGTTCCGGCGTTTGACGAAAACTTGCGCTCGGGCGGCGACAAAGCGTTTTGCGACGTGTGCACGGCCCAGGGACAGGCTTTCTCGTACGCGCCACAAAGCCGGGTCGCGCATCCGCCGCGGCTTGCGCTGGGCGAACTGGTGATCAAGCAGGCGCGCATCGCGCGCGGGCATGCGCAGATTTTTGCGCGCTGGTCGCGCTATCGCATCCTGCCGCTGTCCTGCCATCCCGTCGAGTCGTTTGACAACGCGGCTTTCCAGCGCGAGGGCAGTGCCTGGTTCCGGTGGCGTTTTCGCGCCCTCTACTACGGTCTCGAACTGGTGTACCTGCTGCATTACGCGCGCGCTTGTCTGAAACTGACGCTTAAGGAACGATTGTCATGAATGCAATAACGCGGCGCGCTCGCTACGTGCTGTTCGTCCTGCTGGGTACCGGGGGCGATGTCTGGCCCGCCCTCCAGCTGGCCTGCGCACTGCGGGACAGGGGCGACGAGGTTGAAGTGGCGTCCTACGCCAATGTCGAAGCCGACGTGCGCTCCCTCGGCCTGGCGTTCCATGCGGTCGGCTCGCGCGAGGAGTATCTGGCGCAGGTGGAGCAGCCCGCATTCTGGGGCCGCATGGGACCGCACATGGCCATGGCCGAAGGCGGCTACGTACGCCTGGCCATTCCCCGGGTCCATGCACTGGTGGCCTCGCTGCGCGAGCGGCGCCCGTTGCTGGTGTGCACGCGCAACGCCTATGGCGCCCGCTTTGCGGCCGAGCAATTCGGCCTGCAGTGCATCAACCTGGTCTACAGTCCGCAGCAATTGATTACCCCGGACCGGCTTCCGTACCCAGCCAACACCCGCCTGGCGCGCGCATTGCCCGTGTTTTACAAGCGCGCGATGCTGCGCCTGGCGGACCGGTTCAACCTGGACCTGCTGTTGCCCACCGTGAACGCACTGCGCCTGCCGCTTGGCCTGCCGCCGATTCGCCGTCTGCGCGAATGGCTGTTTTTTGGCAGCCCGGCCCTAGCCTTGTATCCGCGCTGGTTCGACGATTTGTCGGCGCTGGCAAGCTCCAGCGTGGCCCAGGGCGACTTTCTGCTGCGCCACACTGACGAAGACGCGCCGCTTGACGACGCGCTGCTGCGTTTTCTCGATGCCGGCCCGCCGCCCGTAGTCTGCAGCCTGGGCACCGGCATCGCCCATGCCCGCGAGCGTTACGCCCTGGTGGCAGCGGCGCTCGCCCAGCAAGGGCGGCGCGGCGTGTTTGTCACCACGTTTGACGGCAACCTGCCCGAGCAGCTGGGCGCGCACGTGTTCAGGGTCGCCTATGCGAACCTGGCGCCAGTGCTGCGGCGCTGTGCGCTGCTGATTCACCACGGCGGCATTGGTACCATGGCGCAAGCCATGCTGGCGGGCACGCCGCAGTTGGTGATGTCGTTCTTCTACGACCAGGCCGACAATGGCGAGCGCGTGCGTCGCCTCGGTCTGGGCGGCATGCTCGAAGGCGACGGCTGGGACGTGGGCACCGTGGCCGCAGCAATTGAGCACGCCCTGTCGCAGCCGGCAGCCCAGCGCCTGGCGCTGCGCGAACGCATGCGCACCTCGGCGGGGGAGGCGGCCTGCGTCGATGCGTTCGAGTCGCTTCTCGCAACGGTTGCGTCGGCACCGGCGGTCGCCAGCGCAAGCTGCACTGCCCTGGCGGAGGTCAGCCCATGAAGCGCTATATGGCAAGCTTTCTGGCGTTGACGGGGCTGCGCTCCCGGCAGATGCTGTACATGGTGGGCGATGCGCTGGCCGGCGGCGTGCTGGGGGCGGCGCTGTTGACGGTGCTGTCCGAAGCGTTGAAGCGGGTAGGCAAGCAACAGGACGATCTATGGCTGATCGCGGCCTTTGCCGTAGGCCTGGTGCTGTATGTCGTGCTGCAGCACTTTGCCGTCGCGCGCATGACGCACGCCACCGAACTGGCGTGCGAAAACGTGCGCCTGCGCCTGTTGAAGGCGGCGCTGAACGCTCCGCTGATGGACAGCGAAAACACGCCGGCGCACCTGAAGCGCGCCTTGCTCACGCGCGATGCGGTGCAACTGGCCGGCGCCATCCCGAACTGGATCGGCCTGTTGACGTCGTTTGCTACCGTCACCAGCGCGCTGGCCTACCTGGCGTGGCTGTCGCTGACGTCGACGCTGGTCGTATGCGCCGTCATTTTGCTGGCAGTCTACGCCTACCAGATGCTGATCGGGCGGACGATTGCCCGCATGCGCGAAGCCTACCGGGTGGCTGATACGGGACTGGGATTCGCCGACGATTTATTCCTCGGCACCAAGGAACTCAAGCTCGACCCTGAGTTTGCGCGCACCTTTGTGCGCGACGACCTGGCCGCCACCTTGCGCCGCGCGCGTGAGCTGTCGGTCAGCTTTCGCATCCAGCAACACGATGTCGGCCTGGTCGGCGTGGTCGCCTTTTATGGCTTGACGGCATTGGCGGCCTTTGCCTTCGAGCGATGGCTGCATGTGGCGGCCGATATCGTCAGCAGCGTGGTGGTGGTGCTGCTCTTTCTGCAGGGGCATATACAAAGCATGGTCCAGCGCCTGCCCGCGTTGACCGAATCCGCAGGGGCCCAGGAACGCGTCAACGTGCAACTGGCGACCTGGGAGCGCCGCGCCGAAATCGCGGTGGCGCAGCAAGCCATTGCGGCCTTGCCGCCGGACTGGCGGATGCTCAGGCTCGAGTCCGTCTCGTTTTCTTACGGAAAGGGCAGTGCCGGTGGCGCCTTCCAGCTGCGCGACGTGAGTCTGGCGGTGCCGCGCGGCGCGACGGTGTTTATTGTCGGCGGTAACGGCAGCGGCAAGACAACGCTGGCCAAGCTGCTGCTGGGGCTGTATTCGCCGGAACAAGGCCGCTTGATGATTGACGACGTCGTGATCGACGCCTCGCAGGTACTGGCCTACCGTTCCGCGTTCAGTTCGGTGTTCAGCGACGTCCATCTGTTCCGGCGCTCGCTGGACATGCTGCCCGAGGCGTCGCGCCCTGGGTTCGAAAAGGCGATGGACGAACTCGACTTGCGCCTGCAGTTCGGGGACGATGGCCGGCTTGACGTGCGCGCGCTGTCCCAGGGGCAGAAAAAGCGCGTGGCTTCTGCCTTTGCGCTGGCGGAACACCGCCCGCTATGCCTGTTTGACGAGTGGACAGCCGATCAAGATCCCGAGTTTCGGCAATATTTTTACGAGACCTTCCTGCCGCGCCTGCGGGCAGAAGGGCGCACGGTCTTCGTCATTACCCATGACGACCGCCATTTTCACCGTGCCGACATGCTCGTGCGACTGGATGGGGGGCGGGTGGTCGACGTCGAGCGGCGCGATGCTTGTGCCGCCATGGTAACCATGGCGGCACAAGCGTAGGGACAAGTTTGCACCCGGCTTGCAGCAACAAAATAGCCTTTTTGTCATTGTGTATTTTCTGGAAATTGGTGTATTATCAATGTTGCGTCACGTCTACTTTTTGGCCGTGTGGGTTGGCCTTGCATGTTGGCCGTTTGGGCCGGCCAGACGCGACGGTTTTACCGTCATGTTGCTTGTTCGGACGGTAGGCCTGGCCAACGTCGCGTAACACTAATCTAGTTTGGAGAAGCAATGAAAGTGGTGGGTGTAATTGGCGCCGGCGTCATCGGCAAGGGCGTGGCGCAAGACCTCGCCAGCGCGGGATTCGAGGTCATCCTGATCGATATTTGCCAGCGCAAGCTCGAACAGGCACGTACCGACATCCGCAACGAACTGCGTTTTCATGGCCTGATGAACAGGTCGGGAGAAAAGGTGGACGTGGATGCCGTCCTGCAGCGCATTGTTTTTTCCAGCTCTTACGCCTTGCTCGCGCGCGCCGATGCCGTGATCGAGAACGTGGTCGAGAAATGGGAAGTAAAAAAGAGCGTGTATGCACTGCTTGAACAATACTGCCCGCCCCACTGCATTTACGCGGCCAACACGTCGGCCATTCCCATTACCCGGATCGCCGGCCTGACGCAGCGCCCGGGCCAGGTGCTGGGCATCCATTTCATGAACCCGGTGCCCATGAAGCGCGCCGTCGAAATGATCCGGGGCTTTCATACGACCCAAGACACGCTTGCCACCGCCGGCGACATGCTGAAAAAAATGGGCAAGGAAGCGATCCTGGTCAACGATTCGCCGGGCTTTGTATCGAACCGGGTATTGATGTTGACGATTAACGAAGCCATTTTGCTGGTGCAGGAAAACGTCAGCAGCGCCGCCGACGTGGACCGGATTTTCACCTCATGCTTCGGGCACAAGATGGGGCCGCTGGAAACGGCGGACCTGATCGGCCTCGACACCATTCTGTATTCCATCGAAGTGTTGCAGGACGCCTTTGCCGATTCCAAATACCGGCCCAGCGTGCTGCTCAAGCAGATGGTCGACGCCGGACTGCTGGGCAAGAAAAGCGGGCAGGGTTTTTATCAATATGCACAACAATAGGTCGAACATGAGCACGAACATTAGCACGATTGGCGCAGGCGCCGGCAATGACGGCGAGATCCGCACGTCACTGCGCAATTTTATCGCCGGTTTCATTCGGAACAAGGAATTCCACGATAACGACGATATTTTCAAGGGTGGCTTTGTCAACTCCATGTTCGTGATGCAGCTGATCCTTTTCATCGAGAAAAACTTCGCCCTGGCAGTGGAGAACGAAGACCTCGAATTGAAAAATTTTTCCAGTGTCGATGTCATGGTGTCGTTCATTACCCGCAAACTCGCGCCCGCTGCAGTGCCATGCGCGTAAAGGGGAAACGATGATTGCGAGCGGTCCACACCGGCGCGATGAACTGCGCGCGTTCCTGGCAGCCACGGTTGGCAAGCATGCAAACCAGTTCGATCTGGACCAGCGCATACCGCGCAGCGTGATTGCCCAATTGGCCGAGGCGGGTATTCTCGGCGCCCAGGTGCCGCGCCAGTTTGGCGGCACCGAGTATGACGCCTTCGATTTCGGCCATGTATGCGAACTGGTGGGGTACGCCAGCGGTTCCGTGCTCAGCTTGCTGACGGTGCATTCCATCGTTGCGTCCACCATCGTTCGCTGGGGTAGCGCCTCGCAAAAAGAGCGCTGGCTGCCGCCCCTGGCGAGCGGGGCTTCGCTCAGCGCTTTTGCCCTGAGCGAAGCGGACGTTGGCAGCGATGCGCGCAACGTGGGCACGCGCATTCGCCGCGAAGGCGATACGTTTGTTGTGAACGGCACCAAAAAGTGGATTTCGTGCGGCCAGATCGCCGATCTCTTTTTGATTGTTGGTAATTGCGACGGACGCGTGATCGGCCTGATCGTCGAGGCCGACAACCCGGGGCTGAGCATTGCGCCGATCAGCGACATGCTCGGTTTTAAGGCGGCCATGCTGGCCGAAATCACGCTCGATGAGTGCGTCGTCGCGCAAGACCAGCTGTTGGGCAGCGTCGACTTCGGATATGCGCAGGTGGTCGGGTCCGTGCTGGACCATGGCAGATTCTCGATTGCCTGGGGCTGCGTTGGCCTGGCCCAGGCGTGTATCGATGCGAGCCTGAATTACACCGAAACGCGGCAAACCTTTGGCCAGTATTTGAAGGATCACCAACTGGTGCAAAAAATGATCGCGGACATGGTCACCAATACCCAGGCAGCGCGTTTGCTGTGCGAGGACGCGGCGCGCAAAAGAGCGGCGGGCGACCATGGCGGGATCATGGCGACCACGATGGCGAAATACTTCGCTGCGCGCAATGCTGAAACGGTCGCGGCCGAAGCGGTCCAGCTGCACGGTGCAAATGGCTGCAGCAACGACTATCCGCTGGCCCGCCATTACCGCGACGCGAAAATCATGAGCATTATCGAAGGCAGCGCCCAGATGCAACAAATCCTGATCGCCCAGCACAGCTACGGGCGCTAATTTTGAACCAGAAAGCGCCGCATGCAACAGAATATGAGCACTAGCCCCACACCGCGCCGCGGCAAAATCAAATGCCTGGTCTGGGATCTGGACAATACGCTGTGGAACGGCATTTTGTCCGAAGGCGACCAAGTCGCCGTCGCCCCCGAGGTTGTCGAGGTCATCAAGGCGCTCGATCAGCGCGGCGTATTGCAGTCCATCGCCAGCAAAAATGACGCCCACTTTGCGCTCGAGCGCCTGCGCCAGTGGGGATTGGACGCGTTTTTTCTGTATCCGCAAATTGGCTGGGGCGCCAAGAGCGCAGCGATCGCAACGATCGCCGAGCGCCTCAATATCGGCATCGATGCGATCGCCTTTATCGACGACCAGCCATTCGAACGGGACGAAGTGGCCTCGGCGCACCCGGACGTGCTGTGCCTGGACGTGGGCGAAATCGGCAACTTGCTGGCCATGCCGGAATTGACGCCCCGTTTCCTGACCGACGAGTCCTCTCGCCGTCGCGAAATGTATGTGCTCGATGCCGCCCGCTCCGAGGAAGAGAGCAGTTTCACCGGTCCCAAGGAAGACTTCCTCGCTGCGCTGAACATGATTTTTACGATCGCCCCGGCGGCCGAGACCGACCTGCACCGGCTCGAGGAATTGACGGCGCGGACCAATCAGCTCAACACCACCGGCTATATCTACAGCTATGAAGAGCTTGACGCCCTGCGCCAGTCGGACGACCACTTGCTGCTCACCTGCGCGCTCGACGACAAGTACGGCGCTTACGGAAAAATTGGCCTGGTGTTGATCGAGAAGCGGCCGCGCGCCTGGACCATCAAGCTGATGCTGATGTCGTGCCGCGTCATGTCGCGCGGGGTAGGCACCATTTTGCTCACCCATGTCATGCAGCTGGCCCGCTCGGCCGAGGTCGCGCTGCGCGCCGAGATGGTATTGAACGATCGCAACCGCATGATGTACATGACGTACAAGTTTGCCGGCTTCGTGGCCATGGAAAAGACCGACGGCGTCGAGATGCTCGAACACAATTTGCACCTCGTTCCCGCCATTCCCGGGTACGTCGAGCTGCGTACCTTGTGATTTACGCGCCTTAAGGCACAAGCAGGCACAAGCAATTCCTGAATAAAGGTAGTCAAAAAAATAATGGATCAGCAACAGTTCGAGCAGCAGGATGACGTGCAATTGGCCAGCGATGCGGTGGCAATCATTGGCATGTCCGGGCGTTTTCCCGGCGCCGCCGACGTACGGCAATTCTGGGAAAATCTGCGGGAAGGCAAGGAGTCGGTGCGCTTTTTCAGCGACCAGGAACTGCTCGACGCCGGTGTCACGCCAGCCATGCTGCAGCATCCCGCCTATGTCAAAGCGGCCGCCATGCTCGACGGCGCTGAAGATTTCGCTGCCGCGTTTTTTGGTTTCTCGCCCAAGGAAGCCGAACTGACTGATCCACAGCATCGCATTTTTCTCGAGTGCGCGTGGGAAGCAATGGAGGACGCCGGCTACGTCGGCGAGCGCGTGCAAGCGCGGGTCGGCGTATTCGCCGGCGCGGGGCTCAACAGTTACATGATCGCCAACCTGATGCCCAACCACCGCTTGCTGGAATCGATGGGGACGCTGCAGCTTGTCATCGGCAACAAGACCGATTTCCTGCCGACCAAGGTGTCCTACAAGTTGAACCTGAACGGCCCGAGCGTGAACGTCAATACCGCCTGTTCGACTTCGCTGGTGGCGGTGCACATGGCGTGCCGCAGCTTGCTCAGCTATGAGTGCGACATGGTGCTGGCAGGCGGCGCCACCGTCGAATCGCCGCAAAAAAAGGGTTATCTGTACGAGCAAGGGGGCGTGATGTCGCCCGACGGTCACTGCCGCGCTTTCGATGCCCAGGCCCAGGGAACGGTGTGCGGCAGCGGCGCCGGCGTGGTGCTGCTCAAGCGCCTGGACGAAGCGCTGGCCGATGGCGACCATATCTATGCGGTGATCCGCGGCTCCGCGATCAATAACGACGGATCGAAAAAAATCGGGTACACCGCGCCAAGCGTCGACGGCCAGAAGGAAGTGATCGCGCTGGCGCTGGCGATGGCTGATGTGGCGCCCGACACGATCAGTTATGTGGAGGCGCACGGCACCGGCACCGCGCTTGGCGACCCGATCGAAGTGAGCGCCCTGACGCAGGCATTTCGCATGGGTACCGACCAGAGCGGCTATTGCGCGCTCGGCTCGGTCAAGTCGAATATCGGCCACCTGGATACGGCCGCCGGCATTGCCGGTTTGATCAAGACGGTCTTGTGCCTGCAGCACCGGGAGCTGGTACCCTCCTTGCATTATCAGCAGGCCAATAGCGCCATCGATTTCGGCAGCACGCCGTTTTACGTCAATACCGCCGCGCGCCCCTGGACCGCGCAACAGGCTGGCGCGCCACTGCGCGCCGGTGTCAGTTCGTTCGGCATTGGCGGCACCAACGCGCACGTGATCCTGGAGCAGGCTCCGGCCGCCCAAAAGAGCGCCAGCACCCGTGAGTGGCAATTGCTGCTGCTGTCGGCGCAGACCGACACGGCGCTGGACGCGGCAAACGAACGGCTGCAACAGCACTTGGAGCGCCACCCCGGCAGCGCGCTGGCCGATGTCGCCTATACGCTGCAAACCGGGCGCAAGGCCTTTGCCCACCGCAGCATGGTCTTGTGCACGGATACGGGCGACGCGCTGGCAGCGCTGCGCCAGCGCGATCAACGCGACCCAGGCCGCAGCCTGCGCATGCAGGCCGGCGACGGCGTGGCCGGGCCGGTGTTCATGTTCCCCGGAATCGGCGACCAGAGCGTCAACATGGCGGCCGGTCTGTACCGCGACGAGCCGGTGTTTCGCGCCACGGTCGACACCTGCGCCACGCTCCTGGAGCCGCTGCTGGGCGTGGACCTGCGCACGCTGCTGTTTGCCAGCGATGGCGCAGCGAGCGCCGCAGCGCCGGCCGCGCTCGACTTGCGCCGGCTGTTAAATCGCCATGCGGACGGGGCGGCGCCAGCGGCGAGCACCGGTCCCGCATGGATGCGCAAGACCAGCCTGGTCCACCCGGCACTGTTCATGATCGAATACGCGCTGGCCAGGACCTTCATCGAGCGCGGCGTGACGCCGGCAGCCATGATTGGCCATAGCCTGGGCGAATACGTGGCCGCCTGCGTGGCCGGCGTGATGTCGCTGGGCGACGCCTTGAACGTTGTCGCCAAGCGCGCCAGCCTGATTCAAGACTTGCCGGAAGGGCGCATGCTGGCGGTGGCCATGCCGGCGGCGGCCTTGGCGGCGCTGGTGGCCGACGGGGTCTCGATCGCCGCCATCAATGGGCCGGCGGCAACGGTGATTGCCGGGCCAGCCGCCTTGATCGGCTCCATCGAACAGCATCTGTTGAACCAGGGGATTGCCCACCTGCCGGTTCAATCGGCGCACGCCTTTCATTCCTCCATGATGACGCCGTTGCAGGCGCCGCTGCGCGCCTTGTTCGACTCGGTCACGCTCAAGGCGCCGCAGGTGCCGTACGTGTCAAACCTGAGCGGCACCTGGATTACCGCCGCCCAGGCCACCGACCCCGCCTATTGGGTCAGCCACACCTGCCAGACGGTGCGCTTTGCCGACGGCATTGCAACGCTGTGCCAGCAGGCGTCGGCCACCTTCATTGAGATGGGGCCGGGCCAGACCTTGTCCAGCTTCCTGCAGCAATACCCGGCAGTGCAAGCGCGCGACGACATCACGACGCTGCCGACCTTGCCCGGCCCGCATGAGGGCGCCTCGGATGCGCTGGTGCTCACCCGTACCCTGGGCACCCTGTGGTGTCTCGGCCACCAGGTCGACTGGGCCGCTTATCACCAGCATGAACCACGCTTGCGCGTGTCGTTGCCAAGCTATCCGTTCGAGCGCGAACGCTACTGGATCGATGCACTGACGCCATCGGCGCAGACCAGCGATGCCGCGCTGAGCGCTGCCGGTGTGCTGTACCAGCCGGTCTGGTCCAGTGCGCGCATTGGCGCCAGCACGGCGCGCGCCGGCCAGGCGCCATGGCTGGTTTTCCAGGATGGCGGACCGGTCGCCGAGGCATTGCGGCAGCGCCTGGCGCAGCGCGGCGCGGCGGCAATTCTGGTCGGGCGTGGCGAGCGTTTCGAGCGGCGCGCGGAGAACGCGTATCTGGTGCGACCAGGCAAGCTGGATGATTACGCCCTGCTGGCCGCCGCATTGAGCGACGGCGAAGCGCTGCCAAGCAATATCGTGCACCTGTGGGCGCTGGCGGACCAGGATCATGGCAGCGACACCTACGCCAGTCTGCTGTGCCTGGGCAAGACCTTCGGCAGTACGGAACAGCGCGCCGCTGCCGCCTTGCAGCTGGCAGTCGTGACGCGTGAGGTGCACACCGTGACCGGCGAAGAGCAAGGCGCGCCCGAGGCGGCCGCGCTGATGGGGCCGTGCCGCGTGCTGCCGCTGGAGTTTCCGAACATCCGCTGCTGCAATATTGACCTGGCAGGGACCGCTACGGCGCACGCCGAGACGATGATCGATGGCATCTTGCACGAATTTGACAGCGGCATGCAACAGGACGTCGCCGCGTATCGCGGCGTTTTGCGCTGGACGCGCGCGTTCCAGCCATTCACGCCAAACCCGGGCACGCCATGGACAGCGCCGTCGGCCCCGGTCTACCTGGTCGCTTGCTATCAAGCTGGTGACCTGTCGCACGCGCTGGCGGCCTGTCTGGCGCGTCAACGCGGCGTCACGCTGGTCTTGATGATCGACGCGGCGCTGCCGCCCCGTGCCCAATGGGAACACTGCCTGGCCACGCCGCTTGAACAGGGCGCACTATGCGACACCCTGCGTGGCGTGCTGGCGCTGGAAAGTCTGGGCGCACGTGTCGCGCTGATCGATAACGTGGGCCAGAGCGGCGACGAGATGGCGTACCGGCGCGTTGCCGCCGCGCACCCGCGCCTGAACGCCGTGCTGTACGCGAGCCCATCGTTTGGCTATGACTTGATCCAGTT
Source organism: Massilia sp. TSP1-1-2 (assembly GCF_049896185.1). NCBI lineage: Bacteria > Pseudomonadati > Pseudomonadota > Betaproteobacteria > Burkholderiales > Oxalobacteraceae > Massilia > Massilia sp. TSP1-1-2. The sequence continues at coordinate 13,937 of NZ_JAFCTU010000040.1, read as the reverse complement.
GAAGGATCCGGTCATGGCAGGCGCCGTGACGGCGCAGATGCAGCGCGCGGCCAGCCTCGCGCGCGCGCTCGACCAACTCGCGCCCGATCTGGTCGCGTTCTTCACTTCCAACCTGGCGGCAGCGGGCGCTGTGGGGCAGCTCGATAGCTGCAGCGCCAATGCTTACCTGCACAATTGTGCCGACCGGGCCTTTGGCGCGCGCCGCAAACCGGTGCTGACGGTGGCGCTCGATGTGCTGGGCCTGCGCGCGGCCAATGAAGTCGCCGCCGGCTTGCCGCCAGCCATGGCCCATGCCATCGCGTCGGGACGGCAAAGCTATGCAATCGATGCGCAACAGCTGGACGCGGTTCTGGCGGACGTGTTCGCAGCCGGTGAAGCGCAGCTGGCCGTCAGTGCGAGCGCGCTGGGCGCTGTGTTTGATGCTCTGCGCGGCAATACCTTGCCGGCGTTGATGCATACGTTTAAGTTGAGCAGCGCGCCGCGCGCGGCCGGCACGCGGCCGCCGTATCGCGCGCCGGAGTCCGATATCGAACAGCAAGTTGTCGCCATCTGGGAAAACCTGCTGGGTGCGAGGCAGATCGGCCTGGATGACAATGTCTTCAATCTGGGGGGCAATTCGCTGCTTGCGGTGCAGTTCATCTCGCGCATCCGCGAGGTGTACGGGATCGACATGTCGCTCAAGATGCTGTTCCAGGCAAACCTGATCTGCGAGATCGCCAATGTGGTGGAAGGCATCCTCCTGCGCGAGATCGAGGCCATGTCCGACGAGGAAGTCGAGCGCATGCAGCGGGAGTACGGTGAGGAAGGCGAAAATGGGGGCGGTCGCACCAGCGTCGAGCCGAGCCTGTATGAATTGCCCAACAAGTTGAAGGTTCAGCATTTCAATAAAGTGGAAACCGACCACTTTTACCACGACATTTTCGACGCCAAGGTGTACTACAGCCACGGCATTACGCTGCCGGACGGAGCCGTCATTTTCGATGTGGGCGCCAACATTGGCTTGTTCTCGCTGTTTGCCCATCACCAGTGCAAGCAGCCGCAGATTTTCGCGTTTGAACCGGCGCCGCCGGTGTTCGAGTTGCTGCAGATGAATCTGCAGTCGTATGGGGTCAACGCCACCTTGTTCAACTGCGGCGTTTCCAATCATAGCGGCAAGCAGCAGCTGACCTTCTATCCGCACAGCACGGGCATGTCCTCGTTCCATGCGGACAAAGAGGAAGAAAAGGACGTGCTGCGCGCGATCGTGCAAAACCAGCTCAACGACGGCATGGCGGGGATGGAGCAGGTCATGCCGCACATGGAAGATATTCTGACCGAAAGGTTCCGGGAGACTCCGTATGAGTGCGAGCTGGTGACGCTGTCAAGCATCATCGACAAAGAGCGCGTGGAACACATCGACCTGGTCAAGATCGACGTGCAAAAGTGCGAGCTGGAGGTGCTCGAAGGCATTGAGGCGCGTCACTGGCAAGGTATTCGCCAGCTGGTCATCGAAGTCCACGATTTCGACGGACGGGTGGAGCTGGTGCGCTCTTTGCTGGAGCGGCACGGCTACCGCGTGCATGTCGAGCAGGAACTGCTGTATCGCACGTCCAGCATGTCGAACCTGTACGCGATTCGCCCATGATGTTGTATGCGTGACGTTGGTTCAAGCATAAAACGTGTTGCACGAGACGCTTGCCGGTACACTTGGCATGGGCGGCAAGCAGGTCGCGCGACACGTGGGAGAATCGTGGCAGGCTCCCCAAGCGAGGACAACATGGTTGCTGTACACAAAGCACTATGGCCGATTGTGGGCGTGATGTTGCTAGCGCTAAGCGCGCCAGCACGGGCGTCCAACTTCGTGTACCCAGACGCATCGCTGTGGCATGAGGTGGTGGTCAGCGACGAAGGCGACTACGCGATCGGGATCGTGTTCGCAGCCGGCAGCACCCGCCTCGAGCGGCAGCGTATCACTGCCATGCTTACCAGATTTCGCGATGAAGCGCCCGCCAGCGCGACCGGTGCGGGCGGCGTGCCAGCGTACTTCACCGTCGCGGTCAACCGCCTGCCATCGATGCAGCGCGTGCTCAACCTCATCGTGCCTCATCCCGTATCGACCAGCGTTCCGGGGGGCAGGGCAGTCCAGTTGGCAAAACTACATTTAGTTCCTGGGCGATATGAAGTATGGGTCACGACCGCCCAAAGCAGCCTTGAAATGAAATCGTTCAAACTGCAAAGCCACTTGGTCGTCGCCAAACTTGACAATGCAGCGGCGGGCGCCGCGCTGCAACTGCACAGCCCGTCGAAGCCTTGTTCGGCAGAAACCGATGAATTCAGGAAGAACGTGTGTCACCAGTTTCCCCGTCGCTAGCAGCTTGTCGGACTTAACGAGGCGAGCCGGAAATTCAGCTGGCCGAGGACAGATTTCGACAATTTTGAAGGTCAATAGTGGTTCTATTGACCAAAAAAGCGGTGAAATATGGACCGGTCAGGTGGATTTTTCGGCCGCCTCCATTAAGTCCGACAGGCTGCTAGCCTAGTATCGGCGATCATTTTTTGGCGACACGCGCCGCCACCGTGGCGGGCGGCGCCGCTACCGGCGGGGCCGGCTTGCGCGCCATCAGTGTCGGAAAATCGGCCTTGCATTTGACTCCTGCGGGAATCGCCCCGCCGGGATTGGCCAGCTCCATGCGCACCCCGAACGTGCCGCTGGCCGCGTCGATCACCCGGTCAACGACCTTGATGGTGGCGTTCAGGCGCTTGCCGGCGGGCTGCTCGGGCGTAACCGCCACCTGTTCGCCGGCCTTGACGGTGCCGTAGGCGGAACTGGGCATCAAGGCTTCGATGTGCAGCACATTGATCTCGGCAAGTTTCAGCAGGGGTTTGCGAATGTCGCGGTTGTCGGCCAGCTCGCCCGGATTGATCAAGCGTTCGACGACGATGCCGTCAATCGGGCTGCGAATCGTGCGCAGGCGCAGCTGTTCGCTGGCGCGCCGGTATTCCAGCGTGGCCAGTTTGCGCGCATCGGTCGCGTCGAGCAGCTCGGCCTGGGCCAGCCGGTGTTCGGCGGCTGACTCGTCGCGGTCCTGGACCGAGATGAAATTTTCCTTGACCAGCTTGTCGCGCCGGGTCGCCTTTTGCGCCAGAAAACCCAGCCGGCTCTCGCGCGACTGCACCGCGCCCTGCATCTGGGAGCGAAACTTGGCAATGTCGGCGCTGGCGCGTTCCAGGCCCGCATCGAGTTCGATCAGCACCTGGCCGGCGCGCACCGTGTCGCCGCGCTGCACCAGCACCCGGGTGACCAGGCCTTCGGTCGAGGGCCGCACTTCAATCGTCTGGCGCGCTTCGATCAGGCAGTCGACCGGGGCGGCGCTGGCCGCAACTGGCAGCGCGCACAGCAAGGCGGCCAGCGGAAAAAAATAGGGTGAATTCATGTCTTGGTTCCTGAAAAAGCCATTGTGCGCTCCATGGCGCTGTCGCGCTGAGCGGTATTGCGCCGTACGCCGGCATTTTGGCGTTCGGCCCTGTATTGTGCAAGCAGTTGCAGCAGTCGGCCCCAGCGCGGGTGCAGTTCGGCGTTGTCCGCAGCGGTGCGCGCCAGATGGCGCACCAGCAGCGGCGCGAAGCGGCAAAACAACTCGTCTTCGAGGCTGACGATCGCCTCGCACGACCCCGGGTCCCCCTGGCGCCCGGCGCGGCCGTACAACTGGCGGTCGATCCGGCGCGACTCGTGAAACTCCGACAAAATCACGTGCAGCCCGCCGGCGCTGCGCACTGGGGGCGCCAGGTCAATGTCGGTGCCGCGCCCGGCCATGTTGGTGGCCACCGTCACCCGTCCCGGCTGGCCGGCGTCGGCCACGATGGCCGCTTCGTGCTGGTCTTGCAGCGCGTTGAGCACCTGGTGCGCCTGTCCCAGGCTGGTCAACATCGCGCTCAATTCTTCGGACGCCTGCACCGAGCGGGTGCCGATCAACACCGCGCGACCGGCGCCCGCCAGTTCGGCGGCGCGCAGCGCAATCGCGCGCCAGCGCTGCTCCGATTGCGCCAGCAGGCGCACGCCCAAAAAGCGCCGGACGGCGGGGCGGTTGCGCGGGATGGCGACCATGCTGATGCCAAAGTCGGTCTTGATCTCGCGCGCCACTTCGCGCGCCGTGCCGCTCATGCCGGCGACCCGCAGGTAGCGCGAAAAAAATTGCGGATAGGTCTGGCGCGCGATGGTTTCGCGCGGCGCCGTCACCTCCAGGCCTTCCTTCAGTTCGATCATCTGGTGCAGGCCGCGCTCCCAGGTGCGGTCGGGCAAAATGCGGCCGGTGAATTCGTCGACGATCTGCACCTTGTCATCCAATACCACGTAGTTGGCGCCGCGCTTGAACGCGTGCAGCGCCGACAGGGCTTGCTCGACCCGTTCGTCGCGGATGCGGGCGATGTCCCAGTGCAGGTCGTCGGCGCTGAAGGACGCCGCCTGGGTGCTCAGGAAAAAACGCCCCTCGGCACTGAGCCGGAACTGGCGGCCCTGCTGCTGCGTGGTGAAGTGGCCGGGGCCGAGCGCACGCGCCAGCTTGAGCGCCAGGGCGGCGTCCTGCCGTTCGCGCAGCGCCTCGCGCTCGCGCGCGATGACCAGCGGCGTGCGCGCTTCGTCAACCAGGATGCCGTCGGCTTCGTCGACCAGCGCAAAATACAGGCCGCGCTGCTTGCGCTCGCCCGACTGCGGCGCGCACAGGCTGTCGCGCAGGTAGTCGAACACCAGGTCCTTGTTGACGCAGTAAGTGACGTCGGCCCGGTACGCCAGGCGCCGCGCCTGGTCGTCTTCGGCGTGGGTGACGACACCGACCGTAAAGCCAAACAGCGCAAACACGGGGCGCAGGTAGTCGGCGTCGCGGCGCGCCAGATAATCGTTGACGGTGACGACATGCACCGGCACCCCCGCCAACGCCAGCGTGAGCGCGGGCAGCAGGGCGGTCAGGGTCTTGCCTTCGCCGGTGGCCATTTCGATCATGCGCCCGCGCAGCAGGCCGTAGCCGCCCTGGTGCTGGACCGGGTAGGGCCGTTTGCCCAGCAGGCGCGCGCTCGCTTCGCCCGCCAGCGCAAAGGCGCGCGCGGCCAGCGCCTCGGTCACGCCGTCCCGGTGCAGCGCCACCTTGAGCGCGGCGGCGCGGCTGCCCAGTGCCGGCAAGTCCAATTCGCGCAGTTCTTCGGCGCCGGCCTGCACCTGCCTCGCAAAGCGCGCCAGGCAGCGCCGCTCGCGCCACTCGAGCGGCGCGGACCAGAGCGTGCCGGCGCCGGACAGCCAGCGGTCCAGCGCACCGATGCTTTGTGCGGCGCGTTCCGGGTACAGCCAGTCGGCGCCGGGTGTGGCGCCCCAGCGCGCCAGCGTGGCCCTAGACATGCAGCCTCGCGAGGAACAGCTGGCGCAAGCGCCGTCCCACCTGCGCGAACAGGGGCTCGGGCTTGAAGCGGAAGCGCACGTAGACGCGGGTGCCGATGCGCAGGTCAGGCGGCAGCTCGTCAAGTTGCAGGTCGACCTGGAACACCTTGGTCAGCGTGCGCAGCGCGTCCGGGTCGCGCGGGTCTTGCACCAGCGTGCCGCCGCCTTCCAGCGTGAGCGCCTTGCCGGGCAGGCGTTCATCGGCTTGCGGCACGGCGCGCACGATACGCGCGCCGTAGGCCTGCCCAATCCGGTCGGCCGGCATGACGTCGATCCGCACCAGCGCGCTGCGCACCAGGCCAATGTCGTCCTGGCCCACCACCGCGCGCACCGTGCGCTGCGTGGGCGCGACAATGTAGCCGAGCATGTCGCCGCGTTTGACGAAACTGCCGGGCAGGTCGTCGCTGCTGGCGCGCACGAACACGCCGGCCGAGGGCGCCAGCACCGCCAGCTGGGCCAGGCGCGCGTCCAGGTCGGCCAGCTTGGCTTGCTCGTGCTGCAGCGCTTCGTGGCTCTGGAAGGCGCGCGCGCGGTCGGTGCTCAGGTCGAGCACTGCCTGCACCTCCGCTTCGGCCACCTTGGCCAGCTGCTCGCTGTGGCGCGCCGCCAGTTCACGGTCGTGCAGCGTGGCGAGGACCTGGCCGGCATGCACCTGGCGCATCGATGCCACCGGCTGCGGCTGCACGAAGCCGCTGCCGGCGGCGCGCACTTCGGCGTCGGGACTGACCCACACCAGCGCTTCGCCCACCGCCGTATGCGGCAGCGGCACCAGGCTGCCGAACACGAGCAGCACCAACAGCGCCAGCGCGCTGACCGTCAGCGCGCGCGTGCGGCGGCGCGCCAGCGCGGGGCTGGCGAACAGGAAGCGCAGCATCTTGAAAGCGGGCAGCAGCACCATGCCGGCGATCGACCACAGCGCCAGCGCGGCGCCCACAAAGAAGTAGGCGTTGGCGATGATCAGGGCGATCGACAGCGCGAGCGCGGTGCGGTAGACGAATGCGGCCGGCGCGTAGAACAGGAACCAGCGCCGTTCGGCGCGGGTGGCGTCGGGCGCCTCGGCATCCTGGTCGCCAAAGGCGTGGCGCCGCGCGAGGTATGCCCAGTACGTATTGGCGCGCTGCGCCAGGTTCGGTATTTCAATCAGGTCGCACAGGATGTAATAGCCATCGTAGCGCAACAGCGGATTGGCATTGAACGCCAGCGTCGAGATCCCGGCCACCATGATCACGTTAAAGGCGATGGTGCGCACCAGGCCAGGTTCGGCGGCCAGCCAGACATACAGCGCGAGGGACGCGATCAGCAGTTCAGTGAGCATGCCGGCGGCGGCGACGAAGGCGCGGTACCATTTGGAGCGAAACGCGGTCGATGCCGAGGCGTCGACATACGGCGCCGGCGCGAACACCAGCAGCATTACGCCCGCTTCATGCACTTCGCCGCCGCGCGCCTTGACGGCGTAGCCATGGGCCAGTTCGTGCAGCAGTTTGACGGCCGGGAACACCAGCAGCAGGGCCAGCAGGTTGCTTGACGAGAGCAGCTGGTCCGACAGGTTGCCGGTCAGCGCTTCCCAGTGCTGCAGCGCCAGGAGCAGCGCCGGCACCACCGCCAGCAGCCACAGCGCCGCGCCCCAGCGCGAAAACAAGGGCCGCAGCGCTCCGATGGTGGCGCTCAGGAAGCGGTCCGGATCCCACAGCGCGATCCGGATTGCCATCGGGTTGAGCAGCCCGGCAATCCAGGCCGGCCGGCGCTGGGCTTTGCCGCGTTCGAGCAATTCGCCGCTTTCCGGGCGCGCTTCGCTGAGCAAGAGGTCGGCGCCATGCAGCTGCGAGAGCAGGCCGATCACCTCGTCCTGGGACGGGGCGGCGTCGCCCAGTTCGGCCAGCGCGCGCTGCCAGGCGGCGTCCACCCGGCAGCTGCCGTCAAGCTGCGAGGCGACCCACCATGCGCTGGGCGAAAAGCGGTGCGCCCGGTTGGTCAGCGGATCGTGCACGATGTACCAGGACTTGCCGCGAAAGCGCTGGCGGCTCACGCGCGCATGGTCGCGCAGGCGCGGGCGCAGCGCCGCCACCCGGTACCAGCCGTCGGACAGGAACGGGGCCGCCATCAGGGTCCCCACTTCCATGCCTGCAGCACCAGATAGTGCCAGGCCGCGTGGGTCCAGATCCACAGCATGCTGCGTTGGCCGGCGTCGATCTTGCCCACGCCCTGCATGCCGGGCCGCAGCGCCAGGCCGGCCTGGTCAAGTTTGGCTTCGACCCGGAACACATTGCGCCGGTCGGCCGCTTCGGGCGCAGCGATGTTGGTCACCACGAAGCTGAGCTTTTCGCCCGGCATGCCCGACAGCAGCAGCTGGCCGCGCTGGCCCACGCCAACGGCGCGCACGTCGCGCTCGTCGACCTTGATCACCACCCGGTAGGCCGCCAGCGGCGCCAGTTCGAACAGCACCTTGCCCTGGGCGATCGCCGCGCCGATATGCTGCGACAGGTCGCCCGAGACCACGTAGGCGTCGAACGGGGCCTTGAGCGCGGCTTGCTCGAGCCGGTCTTCGGCCAGCAGGCGCTGGGCCTGGGCCTGCTGCATCTGGGCCAGCGCCATGGCGCCGGCCGGCCGGTCGTGACGCGCCAGGGCGTCGCGGTAGCGGCTGCCGTGCTGGGCTTCCTCGGCCTGCCAGCGCTGCAGGTCGAGCCGGATCTGGCGCGTGTCCAGTTCGGCCAGTACGTCACCCTTGCGCACCGTCAGCCCGGCCTTCACCGCCGCACTGCCGATAAAGCCGTCGAAGGGCGCGGCCACCATGCGCTGCTGTTCGCCCTCGATGGCGGCGTCGGCGCTGATGCGCCAGGTGGTGTCGACCAAAGTCAGCGCCAGCACGGCGGCGAGCAGCAGCGCGGCGCCAACGCGCAGGGCCGGGCGGCGCGGGTCGCGCAGGCGCGTTGCCGCCGCATGCCAGGCGGCGCGCGTGCGCTGGCCCACCCAGCGGTGCGCCTGTTCCTTCGCTTCGAGCACCGGGCCGGCAATGCGGCCCATCTGCTCCATGGTGTCCACTTCGGCCGGCGTAAAGCCGCGTCCCGGCGCGCGCTCGAACAGCAGCACGCCGGCGCCCAGGCCAGCGCCGCCGGCCAGCAGCACGCTGCATACCGACATGCCGGCGGCGCTGGCGCGGTGCGCAATGGCCAGCACCGACTGCATGCCCGGCTGCGGCGGCAGCACCACGCTGCGGCGCTGGTCGTAGGCTTCATCCATGGCGTGTTCGAGCGCCCCGGCGGCCTGGCTCTTGCGGTCGAACCAGGCCGAGTGCGACAGCGCCTGCAGTTCGATGCGCCCGTCGCGCGCCATGCCCAGCGCCACCCGGCTGCAATCCATCTGCGCGGCCAGCCAGTTGACGGTGTCGAGCGCGGCGTGGGGGAACTGCTCCGGGCGGCACACCACCTGCAGCAGTTCGGCCTGGCCGCGCCAGCGCGCATCGGCAGGGTGTTGCTGCGGTTCGGCGTTGCCCAGCAAGACCTGGTTCAGGTAGCGCGCGGCCGCATCGACCGCGGCGATGGCGTCGGCTGCGCCCATGGCCGCGCCAGTCACCTCCAGGGCCAGCACGCCGGCCAGCTGGCTGCCGGCCAGCAGCGGCCAGGCCACCGCCACGGCGCCGCCGGCGTCGTGCAGCTCCATCGCGCGCGAGGCCAGGCTGCGCTCGGCCAGCGCGAGCAGGTGCATGGCGCCGCCCTGGCGCGGCCAGGACGCGGCCAGCACATAGGCGCCGGGCGCATTCTCGGCGCGCACCACGATGGCGGCCAGGGTGCCGTCAATCGCGCTGCAGGTCTGCTCCAGCCAGGCCGGCAGCAGCAGCGCCAGCCGGTCCGCCGGCGGCGGCGCGTGCCGGCCCGGGCCGGCGGCGTGCTCAGGGTCGCGCGGCAAGGCAGCGTTCATCGACATCGCTCACTCCTTGGCTGGCCGCTCATGCGACTGACACCCGGTACACGGCGCCTTTGGTGGACGAAACGTACAGCATGCCGTCAGCGCCAAAGGCCAGGCCGCTGATTTCGCCATCGCGCACGCCCTGCGCCGTGGCGTCGATGCGCCGCAACTCATTGCCGTTGCGGTCGATCTTGACCAGGATGGCGCCGCCGTTGACGCTGCCGATCCAGAACGAACCATCGGCGTCGCGCGCAATGCCGGCCCAGCTTTGCACATTGAGCGGCAGCGCCACCCGGGCGATCTCGGCCCCGTTGAGCGGATTGATCTCGACCATCTGGTTGTACTGCTGCGAGAGCAGGAACAGGTGGCCGCTGGTCTGGTCGTACAGGCCGGCGGTATTGTAGTAGCTGCCCGGCAGGATTAGCGACTTGATCAGCGCGCCGGTGGCCGGGTTGATGGCGACCACGTTGTTGGCACCGTTGTACGGATAGCCGGCAAACAGCAGCAGGCTGCCGGCCGCCACGCTGGTGCCGCCCAGGTTCAAGCCCGCCGGCGCGATCTGCAGCCCGACGTAGTTGGCCGTGTACTGGTTGCCAAAGGCGGGGGTGAGGGCAATGCTCTGCAGCACCAGCCCGCTGGCCGGGTCGATCCGCAACAGCTGGCCCGGGTTGCCCGTGTCGATGGTCCACATGGCGCCGCTGGCGGTGTCGATCGCCACGTCGCCCAGCGCGCCGATGGCCGCGCTGGCGCTGCCGGGACGCACCGACGCCAGGTTCAGGCTGGCCGAGGTGCCGCCGGCGGTGGTCACGCTGGCCGCGCCCATGCCGTGGTGGGGCAGCAGGGCGGTGCTGAAGCTGGCCTGGCCATTCCAGACGTAGCGCCCCTGCGCCGCATCATAGTAGTAGCTCACGTCCACGCCCGCATTGATGGCCGTGTCGTTGACCGACAGCGACGGGAAGTCGTAGCGGGTGGCCCCTTCGACAAAGCCGCTGCCCAGCAGGGTGCCGCCTTCGTCAAAGCGCAGCACGGTGGGAACGATCTGCAGCAGCGGCTGGGCGGTCGCGCCGAACATCTGCAGCGTGAACGCGCCGTTCGCTTCCACCGGCACTTGCAGCGTGGCCGAGCTGCCGTCGGCCGCGGCCGAGACGGGACTGATGCGCAGCATCGACAGCACGCCGTCGTAACTGATGTAGCGCAGCAAAACGTCGCTGTCGGTGCTCAGCTTGGCGCCGGTCAGCGTGATCAGCTGGCCCGCATTGGCCGAAGCCTCGCCTGAGTTGGCCGGCGTGCCGCTGGCGGCGGTGGCCGTCACGCCCGTCATGCCGGCGCTGAACGCGGTGCTCACGCCGCCGGCGGTGCGCACGCTGATCGGCCCGAAGGCGCCGTTCGTCAGCGGCACCGTGAGCGTCACGCTGCCGTTGACATACTGGGCCAGCTGCGCGTTATATTCGGCGTTGACGTCTGGCCCGATGGCGGGGCCCGCATCGACGATCACGGTGCTGCCGAAGCGATATTCGCTCAACGCCCCTTCCACCAGGCCGCTGCCGTACAGGATCACCACGGCCGAGCTGCCATCGGCGGACACCGATTGCACCTGCACGCCCGTCATGACGGGCACGATCTGCAGGTCCACCCCGGCACCGTTGACGTCGCCTGCCAGGCGCACGGCGCCGCTGATGGCGTTGGCGGGCACCTGGACTTGCGCCTGGGTGCCGGCGCCATTCACCGAACTCGGACGCACCACCAGTTCGGCGCGCGCGCCGCTGCTGTCGACCGTCAGGAAGATGACGTCGGTGCTCATGTCGAGACCGGCGCCGTCGATCCGGATCACCTGGCCGACAACGGCCGAGGCATGCGCCGGATCGGCCGGCGCGCCGCTGGCGGCGGTGGCCGTGATGCCGGTCAAGCTCAGGCCAAAGGCGGCGCTGGTGCCGCCCACGGTGGCCACCCGGATCGGGCCGTTCGCCACGCCATCGGGCACGGTCAGGTTGATGACGCGCCCGCTGTTGCCAACGTCCAGCCCGTAGCTGCGGCCGGCGTCGTCCAGGCGCTGGGCGCCGAACAGGACGGCCGCATTGCCTTCCGCAAAGCCGGTTCCGGTCAGTTGCAGCGGTCCGCCATGATACGAGTAGCCGTTGTAGGCCGTCACGTCTTGCAGCGTGGGCACGATCTGCAACAGCATGCCGGTGCTGTCGCTGGCCAGGCGCACCGCGCCTGTGGTCGCGCCCAGCGGCACGATCACGGTCAGGCTGGTGCGGTCCGCTGCCACGCTGGTCGGGGTGACGGCGCTGTCGTACAACTGCCCGTTATCGTCGAGCATGGTAAACACCACTTGCTCGCCCGGCAAGATGGCGCTGGCCTGGAGCGTGATCAGCTGCCCCGTATTGGCCGACGGCAGCGCTGCCTGCGCCGCCGTTCCGCTGGCGGCGGTCGCGCTGATGGCGCTGATGCGGCTGTCGCCGGCAGCGCTGCGCTGCAGGTTCAAGCTGTAATTGCCCGCATACGTGCCGTTGTTGCCGGAACCGGCCACGGCCGGGTTGTAGGCATTGTTGTAGTACGCACTCACGCCAATGTAATAGGCACCTGCGCCGGTGGCGCTGGCAGTGAACGGTGTAGTCTCGCCCGGACTGCGGTAACCGCCCGCGACCTGCTTGCCACTGGCGTCGAACAGGCGCAGGTGGGAGTAGTAATTGTCGGAGAGGAAGGCCGTGATCTGTTCGCCGGCCGCCAGGTCGACCCGGTACAGGTCGATATCGAAGCCGTCGCCGATGGCGGCCTTGATCTTGATGCCCTGGTTCAGGCCCAAGTTCACTTGCAGCGCCGCCGTCATGATGGCGCCGGCGTCGGCCACGCTCAGGTCGGCCTGCTGGGTGATCGCGACCGCGCCCGTGTGCAGCGTGGCGCGCCCGCCGGCGGTGCGCACGGTGATCACACCGGCGCCGGTGCCGGCTGGCACCGTTACGCGGATCAATTGCTGGTCGCGGTAAGTGCCGTTCTGGCCTTCATTAATCGTGCGCACGTCGATGATGGTGGCCGCCTGGCCGTCGATTTCGACAGTCAGGTTGTTGCGCGTCAGGCCACTGCCTTCGATGGTCAAGACATTGCCCTGCGCTACCACGCCGGCCATGGCGCGCAGCGTCGGCACGATCTGCAGAGGCAGCGATACACCGCTGCCCAGCACGGACACCGCGCCGCTGGTGGCCAGCGCGGGCACGCGGATCGTGAGCGACTTGCCGTCGGCGGACGCGCTGCCGGTGCGGGTGACGGTGCCGACCACGCCGGCGTCGTCCACTGCCGTAAAGCGCACCAGCGTGGCGTTGGTGAAGCCCTGACCCGACAGGGTAATGGATTGGCCGGTGCTGGCCGCCGGCGCCGCCGGGTCGGCCGGCATGCCGCTCACCGCAAGCGTGGCGATGGCGTCGAACTGGCTGGCCAGGATGTTCGCGTTCGGCAAGGCGGCAAGTTCGGCGTAGCCGCCTTCGGTGGTAATCCGGATCGGGCCGTCCAGCGTGCGCGGCGCCACCAGGCTGACGCTGTCGTTGCGCGCGCCGGTCACGTCAAATGGCGAACCGGTGGTGTAGGCGTCGGCCAGCACCACGCCGCCCACGGTGACGCTGGACGCGCCTTCCATGAAGCCCGAGCCCTGCAGGTAGAACATGTCGTCCTGGCCGGGGCGCCCGGTTATGCCGGTCAAGGTCGGCACGATCTGCAGGCGGATTCCGGGCGTGGCGTTGATGGTTTGCGGGGCGTCCAGGCGGTTGCTGATGGTCTTGCTCAGCACAGTGACGCCGTCCACGGACACGCTCAGCTGGTCGGGATTGCCCAGGCTGCCGTCCCATGAATCGAGCGCATACAGGTCAAAACTCATGGTGTAAGTCTGGCCGGCGGTCAAGCCGCTCAGGTTCAGCGTCTGGCTGGTATTGTTGAAGCGCCCCGAGAAGGCCGACAGCGCCTGCGCGCTGCTGCGGTTGACCGCTGGATTACTCCAGTTGGCCTTGGCGGCGCCCTCGAAGTTGTCGGCGAAGACCACGCTCGCGCCTTGCTTGACGAGCACATTGTCCAGGCCCCAGCTTTCGTCGTCCAGCCCTTCCAGGCCGCCGTCGGCAAAGCGGATGGCCGCCGTTGCGCCACTGGCGACAAAGGTCATGCTCTGGCCGCGGTGCACGCCGTCGGCGTAGCCGGCAAAGCCGATGTCGCGCGTGCCGGTGTTGGACACGCGTACGTCACCCGTGGTGGCCAGGTCGGGCACGATCACTTGCAAGCGCGTGCCGGTGCTGTTGACCAGTTGCGGACGCACTGCGACCACCGAGGTGACGCCGGCGTTGTTGCGCACGTTGAACAGCACTTGGGTGCCGGCGCCGAAGTTGGTGCCGGTCAGTTCGATCACCTGGCCGACGTTGGCGTTCGCTTGCGCCCCGTTGGCGGCGGTGCCCAGCAGGGCGGCGCCATTAAGTGCGCTCAAGGTTGGCGCCTTGACCGAGAAGTCGTCATTGAGCGCGACCTTGTGCAGCAAGCCATAGGTGCTCGACAACCACAGCGCGCCATCGGCATCAAAGGCCAGGCCGCTGATGTCGTTGACGTCCATGCCCTGGCTGCCCAGGTCGACGCGGCGCAGTTCGGCGCCGGTACG